>NZ_LMNB01000011.1:0-27803 GCF_001422895.1 Methylobacterium sp. Leaf106 | reverse complement strand
GCCGCAGCCCATCTCGGCCGGCAGCATCTCCCATGGCAGACCCGAGCGCAGCACGAACAGGATGCCCGTCAGTGCGGCCCGATTCTCGATCGGACGACGCCCGCCCTTCGGACGGGGCCGAGGTGGCGGGAGGAGCGGAGCGATCTCATCCCAGAGATCATCGGGGAGAAGCGGTCTGGCCATGCCAAACCAACGCTCGACATCCGACTCGGTGCCGTTCTGTTAGGCGCTCTTAGAGTGCCTAACAGAACTCCCGATCACGGCCGGGTTCTCGCTCTAGGTACGACAGCGCAGCGGGAGTTTTGTGAGAGACACTTATCCGTCCAATGGGTCCCCTGGGCCCATAGATCCACCTTGAAATTCAGACGGCGTCCGTGCCACCGTCAAGGGAGGGCGGCGCAGGGCGCCGAATCCAGCAAAGATATTTCGAATCCTATCGCTTTCCTAATGACACACAGCAGCTTAAACGGCTATTTTAGCTCTGATCGCGCTTGGCGTTCACACAAGAGATTGCCAAGGGCCAAATTTGTTGACATTGATAGTGAAATCACAAGATACTCTCTCTTTTTCCAGGTTAAAGGCTAAATATTTTATGCGAAGTGCTTACCAAGATGCCAAGCGGCAAAAGCGCATGGACGAGATCCGTGTTGTCGTTGTGATCCCTTACTACAATGGGTCCGCCTTTATCGAGCGTTCCGCCCGCAGTGTTCTTGAGCAGACTGTTCCGCCCTTCGAATTTCTCATTGTCGATGATGGATCAAGCGCAGAAGAAGCGGCACGCTTAGACGCGATCGCAAACCAATTGGGGATCAATGTTATTCACAAGCAAAATGGTGGACAGGGCTCGGCTCGTAATGCCGGAGTTGCCGCCAGCAAGGCTGAATATATTTGTTTCCTCGATCAAGATGACTTCTATCTCAAGAACCATATCGAAATTCTCATTGATGCGATGCCAGAAAATGAGCCGCATTTCGGCTGGGTCTATGGTGAACTCTTTGAGGCTGAGGGTAATGGGGAGATCGTGCGTACTAGCATTGTTACCCAGCACGCCAAGCATCCAAAAACAAATATTCACGATATTCTTGTAAGCGACATGTTCGTTTTGCCTTCGGCTTCGCTGATATCGCGCTTAGCCTTTGAGACCGTCGGCGGTTTCGACGAACAGTTCATGGGCTACGAAGACGACGATCTGTTCCTTCGTCTTTTCCGCGCCGGATTCACCAATCATTTTACTGAAAAGGCTGTCACCGTCTGGTGCATTCACACCGAAAGCACATCCTATGGTATCCGGATGGCGCGCTCACGCCTACGCTATTTCAAGAAGCTTGCGGCTGCTTTCCCCAACGATCCAATCAAAGAGCGTTTCTACATGAGAGATGTTTTGATTCCTCGATTCAACCACCAGATCATAAGTGAGGCTATTGCGGCGGCAAGTGGGCGCAAAGGCAAGTTCTTTACTCATCGCGATGAGTACATTGCAATCGCTAGAGAATACACTGAAATTGTACAAGCTGCGCCAAATGTGCCACAGTTGTTCAAAATCCGGGCTAAACTACGTATGCATATACTAGGCAGCACGCGTTGGCGCGCCCTCTATCGTCTACATCCCGCGTTGAATCGAGTTCGGCGGATGGGTAAACTGTTTCGCTAGTACGCGGCTGCAAACTTCAAGGCTAGAGTCTCTTGAAGTCAATCTATCGTGCCATAACCGGATTATTCCAAAGCATACACTGCGTCGAAGTCTGCTGCCAGGCCCGTTCCATTATCGTTTTATTAATGGATGTACCTCAATCTGTTTATTTTATCCTATTCAAACATCAGAGAACAAACGCTCTATAATTATGTATATTTATAAAAATCAATCGAATATCCTATTGCGAACACCCCTAGTAGCGAGACCGGTTTAACTGTTGCATAATTGGGCATGAGATACGCGCAATTAATTACTTTTCTCGCGAAAAAATAACCAATAATTCTTTATCTTCATCTT
Source organism: Methylobacterium sp. Leaf106 (assembly GCF_001422895.1). Lineage (NCBI taxonomy): Bacteria > Pseudomonadati > Pseudomonadota > Alphaproteobacteria > Hyphomicrobiales > Methylobacteriaceae > Methylobacterium > Methylobacterium sp. Leaf106. The sequence goes on along the minus strand of NZ_LMNB01000011.1, from coordinate 25,813 downwards.
GTCATTTATTTTGATCCGCCGCATAAGCCGCCAGCACCTCCTCCGGCGCGCCATCCATCATCAGCGTGCCGCCCTTCATCCAGAGCGTGCGGTTGCAGAAGCGCTTGATCGAGGCGTTGTCGTGGGAGGCGAGGAACATGATGCTGGCCTTCTGGATCATGCCGTGCAGGCGCTGCTCGGCACGCTCGGCAAAGGCGGCGTCGCCGACGCCGATTACCTCGTCGAGGATCAGGATGTCGGGGTGAACCGCCGTGCTGACGGCGAAGGCGAGCCTCAGCATCATGCCGCTGGAATAAGTGCGGATCGGAAGGGACAGGAACTCGCCGAGCTGGCTGAACTCCTCCACGTCGGGCACGATCGCCTGGGCCTGCTTGTGGCTGAGCCCCAGCATGATGCTGCGCATCTCGATATTGTCGTAGCCCGTGGCGTCCGTATCCATGCCCATGGACAGGTCGATCAGGGATGAGATGCGCCCCTCGATGGTGGCGGTGCCCGAGGTCGGCGGATAGACTCGGCTGAGCACCCGCAGGAGCGTCGTCTTGCCGGCGCCGTTGCCGCCGACGAGACCGATCCGGTCGCCGTCGCGCGCTTCGAAGCTGACCGCGTTCAGCGCCTTGATCACCTGGATGCTGCTGTCGCGGTCGTTCTGCAGGCCGCCGCCCACCGTGCGCCGCAGGATCTCGCTCTTCAGGGCCCGGCCGCGGGAATTGTAGACGGCGAGCTCGACGCTCGCCTTGTCGAGGACGATATGAGCCATCCTGCCCTCAGAGCCAGTACACGACGCGGTGCGAATATTTCCCCGAGAAGGCCAGGGCGACGAGCCACCCGACGACCAGCAGGCCGAGCAGGATGAGATAGGACGTCGCGCTCGGCAGATGGCCGAGCAGAGGCTCGCGCATCACGTCCAGCATGCTGGCGAAGGGGTTCAGGATGAGAACGGGATGGTCGCCCCGCAATTGCGAGGGCTTGAAGACGACCGGCGAGACGAAGAACGCGACCTGGACGATGCTCGCGACGATCTGCGGAATGTCGCGGAACCGCGCCGACAGGATGGCCAGGAGGTAGCCGATCCAGGCCAGGTTGGCGAGCACGAGCAGCAGGCCGGGGACGAACAGCAGGATGTGCCAGTCGATCACCGTGCCGGTGACGAGGAACAGGACCGGCAGAATGATCAGGTTATGGGCGAAGATGAAGAGGTTCCGGGCGATCGTCCGCAGCAGGTAGGTGAAACGCGGCAGCGCGACCTGCCGGATGATGCTGTCGTTATCGGTAAAGCTCGAGCAGCTTTCGTTGATGGTCTGCGACATCAATCCCCAGAGCACGAGGCCCGTGCCGAGATGGGGCAGGTAATCGGCCATGGAGGTGCCGAAGAGCGAGGCGTAGATCCCGCCCATGCCGAAGATCATCACGGCCATGCTGAGGGTCAGCCACAGCTGGCCGACGCGCGAGCGGCGATACCGCCGAATCACGTCGTTCTTGGCCAGCATCCACCACATGCGCCACGCGCCGAAGCCTCCGACGACGTCGGCGACCCCTCCTGCTACCAAACCCATGCGGCCTCTTTCCCGGAGCCCTGCTCCTGCGGAGCAGCCGATGCCGGCCCTCCCAAAGCACGCGCCTGCGCGCATTGGCAAGTTTTGGGTCGCCGGGGGCAGAAGATCCGGACCGGACGTGGTGCCGGGCGGCGAGAATCGAAGCGCCTCAACCGACCTGCGCCGCGTCGTCGGCAAGGGCGAGCAACGTCTGTCGCAGCCAGCGATGGGCCGGGTCGTTGTCGTAGGAGGCGTGCCACAGCATCGAGATCGCCACCTCGTCGAGGGCCACCGGCGCGGGGCTGACGGCGAGGCCGAGGGTTCCGGCAAACAGGGTGGCGAGGCGCTCCTGCATGGTGGTGAGGACGGGCGCGCTGCGCACCAGGAAGGGCACGGCGAGGAAGCGCGGCGTCGTCACCGCGAGGTCGCGGCGCAGGCCGAGGAGGGCGAGGGCGTCGTCCACCACCCCGTGAGCCGTTTCCTTCAGGCTGGTGAGCACATGGGGAAAGCGCAGGTAATCGTCCAGGGAGATCGGAGGCTCGAGCCCGACGAGCTCGGCATTGAACAGGCAGACGTAGCGGTCGCGGTAGAGCAGCCGCTGCTTGTGGTGCGTCTGGCCGTGGCTGAACGTGCCGATGCCGAGATCGACGCGGTCCGCGTCGAGTTCCTGCAGGATGCGGATGCGGTCGATGGAGCGCAGGAGCAGGCTGATCCCCGGCGCATGTTCGCGCAGGTAGGCCAGAAGGCGCGGCCCGAGCAGCACCTCGGTGGAATCGGGCAGGCCGATGATGAAGGTTCGCGTGACGCTGCGCGGATCGAACGCCTCGTCGCGGCGCACCAGGGACTGGATCTGGCGCAGGAGGGTGCGCACGGGCGCGGCGAGCGCGAGCGCGCGGGGAGTAGCGCGCATCCCCTCGGGGGCGCGGGTGAGGAGTTCGTCGCCGAAAGTGGTGCGCAGGCGCGCGAGGCTGCTGCTCATGGCCGACTGGCCGATGCCGATCCGGGCGGCGGCGCGGGTGACGCTGCGCTCGGCGAGGAGGGCGTCGAGGGCCACCAGCAGATTGAGGTCGATGCGGGATAGATCGACATGGTCAATAGTCATTATCGATCCAATCTGTTTGATCCATGATGCACCGCACAGCATCTTCGCGTCACCGGCAAGGGCGCACCGCCCCTGCCAAGACAGCGAGACCCGTCACCATGACACTCCGTAGCCTCATCACCGCCGCCGCCCTCGCCACCGTCACCGTGGGCGTCGCCACCCTTCCGGCCTCCGCCGAGACGATCAAGCCCCTCGACGGTGGCAGCGTCTCGCTGGGCGAGCTCTCGGGCGTCGCCTACTACACTGCCGAGCCCAAGGGCTACCGGGTGGTCGTCACCCTGGCCCGCACCGGGACCAGCCGGGCAATGCGATTCGAGACGGTCCTTGCCAACGGCCAGAGCGTGACCCTCTCGACCCCGCAGGAACTCGGCGGCACCGCCGACGCCATCGAGATCAGCCGCACCGGAGACACCGTCGCCGTCAACCGGCCGCGCCCGGGCGTCACCCGCGAAGCGGCGGCGCAGAATTGAGGGCGAGCCCGGCGTGACCGGGCTCGCCGAACCGGACCAACCTCCCCGCCGGCGATGACGGGGAGGTTGTTTTCGTGTTCGTCACCACACCGGCACATGGGTTAAGAGCCGTGCGGAGACGCGCATCGCCGGGGATGGGGACCGAGGTAGGCGGGACAGATGGCAGGCCTGAAGGACAAGCGCGGCTTCATCGACAAGGACAGGCTCGATCTGTCCGAGCGGCAGGCCGTCGAGCACTGGATGAAGCGCTGGGGCGTCACCCGCGACCAGCTGACGAGCGCCCACCGCAAGGTCGGACATATGATCAAGGACATCGCAGCCGAACTCGGCAAGAAGCGTTAGAGGAAGGCAGCGTCAGGCTGGACGAGGCGACGGCGGGGGCGGGCAGGTGGCGGACAAGAGACACTTTTCGCTGCCCTGGCGCGGCCCGCTCAGCGACCGCCGCTACGCGTCCCAGGATCCCGCCCGATTCCCGGACCTGCACGCCCTCGATGCGCTGGACCGCAGCCACTTCCGCAAGATCGTGAGCTGGAACCTGCTGCGGCGCACCGGAGCCAAGGTCGATGCCATCGTCGCCCTGGTGGAGCGCGAGCGGCCCGACCTGTTGCTGATGCAGGAGGCGACCAAGGACATCGCGGTGATCGAGGAGCGGCTCGGCGGCGTCTATGCCTGGGCACCGCTGCCCGGCCGCATCCATGGGCTCGCCATGTGGAGCCCGCATCCCTGGGCCTCCCCGCCCGTGGTCATCGCCCTGCCGTCGGGCGCCGTCGTCGACCGGGTCTGCCAGATCCTCGATTTCGGCGAGTTCGGTGTCGCCAACGTCCATCTCTCGCATGGGCAGGTGCTCAACCGGCGGCAGCTGCGGCGGATCGAGCAGAGCCTGCCGGCGCGCGCCGCGGTGATCGGCGACTACAACCTCGTGGGCCCCGCCCTGCTGCCGGGGTTCCGCGATGCCGGGCCCCGCATCCCGACCCATGCCATGGTCGATCTCGTGCCCCTGCGCATCGACCGCTGCCTCGTGCGCGGGCTCGCCTGCCTCGGCCGCACGGTGCTGCCGCGTGGCGCCTCCGACCACCGGCCCATCGTGGTGCATCTCGGCCCCGCGCCGGCCCAGGCGGGCGAGCGGACCGTCAGAGGTATGGCAGCATTAGTCGTACGGCTGCGTCGCGCAACCGCACGGGCAAGGGCCGCCGCGCGAGCTCCTCGGCCGTCAGGCGGGCGTCCATCTTCGTCCGCATGAACGCGTCGAGGCGGTCGGCGAAGGCGCGGTCGTAGACCTCGACGTTGAGCTCGAAGTTCAGGCGGAAGCTGCGCATGTCCCAGTTCGCGCTGCCGACGAAGCTCCATTCCCCGTCCACGACGAGGAGCTTCGAATGGTCGAAGGGCGGCTCGTCGAGCCAGATCCGCACGCCCGCCTCGAGCAGCGGCGCCACATGCGCCCGCGTCGCCCAGTCCACGTAGCTGTGGTTGCTCGCCCGCGGGATGATGACGTCCACGCGCACGCCCCGCGTCGCGGCGAGCGCCAGGGTCGTGGACAGGATCTCGCTCGGCAGGAAATAGGGGGTGACGAGACGGATGCTGTGCTGCGCGCAGGTGATCGCCGACATCACCGCGAACTCGATCTTCTCGATATCCGCATCCGGCCCCGAGGTGACGACACGGGCCTCGATCTCGCCCGCCGCGCCGAGCGGGGGGAACCAGCGCGGACCGTCGAGCTCCTCGCCCATGACGAAGGCCCAGTCGGCCAGAAACGCCTGCGACAGCTGCTCCACCACCGGCCCCTCGATGCGGAAATGGGTGTCGCGCACCGGGTCCGGAGGGGAGGTGGCGACGAGGTTCTCGTCGGCGATGTTGATGCCGCCGGTGAAGGCGATGCGCCCGTCGACGATGAGGATCTTCTTGTGGGTGCGCAGGTTCAGGAACGGCATGCGCCAGGGCAGGGCGGAATGCATGAACAGCCCCACCGGCACCCCGGCCCGACGCAGGCGCCGCGCCATGGCGGGGAAGAAGTAGCCGCTGCCGATCCCGTCGATGAGCACCCGGACTTCGACGCCGCGCGCGCGCGCGGCCACCAGCGCCTCGAAGAAGCGCGACCCGGCGCCGTCGTTGCGGAAGATGTAGCTCGACAGGGCGACGCTGCGCGTCGCTCCCCCGATCGCCTCCAGCATCGCCGGATAGGCTGCGTCGCCGTTGCGCAGGATGGAAAAGTCGTTGCCGCCCAGGAGGACGAGCCGCGTGATCCGGCGGACGGCGCGGTCGAGGGGCCGCAGGTCTTCGGGCACGCTGGCGTCGGGAATGACGGGGGAGCCCGCCTGTTGCGACGGCCTCACCCGCAACTGGCGCGCCCGGCGCGAGACCCGGTTCACGCCGAAGATCGCGTAGAGGGCCGTCCCGAAGATCGGCGACAGCCAAGCGAGGCCGATCCAGCCGATGGCGGTGCCGATCTCGCGCTTGCGCAGCAAGGCGTGAACCGTGACGAGAAGCGCCAGCACGATGCCGAGGACGGCGAGGACGTCGGCCCGGATCGACCCGGTCGCCTGCAGCCATCGGTGGAGGAGGTCTTCCAAGAATCAGCCCAGCCTGAGAAGGGGATCGCGAGACACGCCCCCCTTTAGCCCCGGGCGGGTGGAAAGACCTAGCGGCGGGCCGTCTCGGGGACGGCCTCGGCGGGGGCGGCCTCCTCGCGCGACCGTTGCGGGCGCAGGGTCTCGGCCAGCAGTTCCACCTGCGTCACGAGGCGCACGAGAGACTCGGCTCGGGGCAGGGCGGGATGGGCGGGCAGGGCGCCGCCATCCTCGGCGAGGCGGGCGAGGGTGGTGGTGATCCACAAGGTCCAGGCGCGGCACGCCTCCGCCTCGTCCCCGGCATCGCCCGCGAGCTCTTCGGCGAGAGCGGGCTTGGGCTCGGCGGCATGACGCAAGGCCGAGAGGCGCGCACCGATCCGGCGCAGGGTCGCATCGGCGACCATCGCGGTCTCGACCTGGGGGTGACGCCCGGCGCGGGGCTGCTGCAGGGCGCGGGAGAGGGCGGCCTCCAGGGTGTTGAGGGCGAGGCCGCTGGCCCGCGCCGCGGCCTCCGCCGCCCCGCTCCGCTCGGCCTCCACCCGATTCGAGAGCACGGTGCGCGCGAAATCGGCATGGGCCTTCACGGCCTTCCTGAGTTCGAGGCGGACCTGATCGGGCTCCCAGACCGGCCAGAGCAGCAGGCTGCTCGCCACCGCGATGAGGCCTCCGAGCAGGGTGAAGAGGGCGCGCATGCCCGCGACTTCCCAGGAGGCATGGCCGGGCTCCATCACCTCCACCAGCAGCACCACCAAGGGCGTCAGGCAGGCGATGAAGAAGGCATAGCTCACCTGCCGGGCGGCAAAACCGATGATGCTCAACGGAAAGATCAGCGCCGCGAGCGCCAGGGTCGTCGTGGCGAGGCTGGCGAGGAGGGCGCCGAACAGCCCGCCGAGCACCGTGCCGCCGATCCGCTCCAGCGCCCGCTGCCAGGTGGCGGCGTAGAAGGGCTGCATGGTCAGCACCACCGTGATGGTGAGCCAGTGCGTGAACGGCCCCGGCCAGAGCAGGGTGAGACCGAGGACCGGGGCGGTGACGGTGCTGGCGCGGATCGCGTGCCGCAGGTTCGGCGAGGCCAGGGTGAAGTTCGCCTTCAACGGGCCGACGAGCCTCTGGCGCAGGGGCAGGCTGGCGCTCCCCAGCAGCGTGCCGCCGGGGCGATACCCTTCCGGCGTCGAGAGCTTCGCCCCGATGCGGACGCGGTCGAGGATGCGCTCGGCCAGGGCCTTGAGGGCCGGGTCGGACGCGAATCCGCGTCCCGCCCGCGCGATCGAGCGCTCGATGCGCGGCAGGTCGAGGACGGTGTCGTCGCGGATCGCCCGCGCGACCACGAGGAGGAGCGGCCGCAGGCGGCGCAGCAGGCGCCGGGTCCGGACCTGGCGGTTGGGGTTCCGGTCGGCCTCGATCCGGTCGGACAGGGCGATGAGGGCGGCGAAGATCTGCTCGGCGCTCTCCAGCCGGATCAGGGCCTGGGCGGTGCGGTCGGAGACGCGCTCGCGGCTGCGGGCGAGGTCGACGATGAGGCCGCGGGCGAGCTCGATCGCCTCGCGCACGCCGCGGCGATGGGCGCGGGCATGGTCGTCGAATCCCGCCGCGCCGGCCTCGTCCGAGGCCGCGAGGTCTTCGAGATCGCCGCTGAGCAGAGCGAGCCGGCGCCAGACCTCGGCCACGGCCCTCTGGGTCGGGCGATAGGGGTTGAGCCGCCACAGAGCGAGGGCCAGCACCGTCGCCCACAGGCCGCCGGCCAGCACCATCGCTCCGGCGATGACGGCCTCGCCGCCGGTGAGGGGACGGTCGAGGGCGAAGGCCAGGACGAGGACGAGGACGTTGCCAGCGGTCTGCTCCTGCACGCCCCAGACCCGCGCATAGCTGCAGCAGAAGATGACGAGGGTGGCGAGGGGCACAACGAGCGCCGGGCCATGGGGCTGGAGCAGGCCGAACAGGCTCCAGATCAGGCTGCCGAGCACCGAGAACATGGCGAGCACCATCAGCCGGGAGCGCATCGGGCCGCCGATATCGGCAAAGCAGGTGAGGTTGGCCGCAAGCGCCATGATTAGGAGCGGGGGCCATGCCACGAATTCGTGGAGCAGGATGACGGTGCCGAAGGCGCAGGCCGCCCGGATGCCCTCGATGATGCTGAGCCCGCGCGGGTCGAGGGCGATCGGCAGGCGCGCGAGGTTCGATCCCGGCGTGGAGAGGGAGCCCCGCCCCATGAGGAAGCCGGCCACGCGCCCGCGCCGGAGGCCGCCGGAGACGGCGCCGCTGGCCTTGGCCCTGGGGTTCGGAGGGAGGGACAACCGGGACGCTCCGCCGGGCGGCATGCCCGGTGTGAGGCGGTTTAGAGCCGATTGCCGCAGCGCAAAACCCATGACGTCGCCCCCGCCGGGCGGGCCGGCCCCCAGCGCATGGCGAACCGCCCGGCCGCACTGGATTTCGTATGCATTTTCACCCGCCGGGGTTGGAAACGGTCCAGTCTGGCCGGCGCCTTGCATGGGCGTCCGGGACACCGGCAATTTCGCCGATCATCGGTCGACCGAGGAAAAGCACAACACGATGAAAGGCTTGGCAGAACATCTTCGCGTTGGACTCGTGGCCGCGGCGCTGGCCGCCGGCGGCATGGTGCCGACCGCATGGGCACAGGGAACGCTGCGGATCGGAATGACCGCGTCGGACATCCCGCTCACCACGGGGCAGGCCGACAATGGCGGCGAGGGCATGCGCTTCACCGGCTACACGGTCTACGACGCGCTCATCAACTGGGACCTGTCGAGCGCGACCAAGCCCTCCGACCTCACCCCCGGTCTAGCCACCTCCTGGGCGGTGGATGCCGCCGACAAGACCAAGTGGATCTTCAAGCTGCGCCCCGGCGTCACCTTCCACGACGGGTCGCCCTTCACCGCCGAGTCGGTGGTCTGGAACTTCGACAAGCTCCTCAAGACCGATGCGCCGCAATTCGATCCGCGCCAGTCGGCGCAGGGTAGGTCGCGCATCCCCGGTGTCTCCAGCTACCGCGTCGTCGATCCGATGACGGTGGAGATCACCACCAAGGCACCGGACGCGACGCTGCCCTACCAGATCGCCTGGATCATGATGTCCTCGCCGACGCAGTGGGAGAAGCTGGGCAAGAGCTGGGACGCGTTCGCCAAGACGCCGTCCGGGACCGGCCCGTGGAAGCTGACCCTGTTCGCCCCGCGCGAGCGCGCCGAGATGGCCCCCTTCGCCGAATACTGGGACAAGGCGCGGGTGCCCAAGCTCGACAAGCTGGTGCTGGTGCCCCTGCCGGAGGCCAATGCCCGCGTGGCGGCCCTTCGCTCGGGCCAGGTCGACTGGATCGAGGCCCCGCCGCCGGACGCCATCGCCTCCCTCAAGGGGGCGGGGTTCAGCATCGTCACCAACGCCTATCCGCATAACTGGACCTGGCACCTGTCGCGGGCAGAGGGTTCGCCGTGGAACGACATCCGCGTGCGCAAGGCCGCCAACCTCGCCGTCGACCGTGAGGGCATGAAGGAGATGCTCAGCGGCCTGATGATCCCGGCGCAGGGCTTCATGCCGCCGGGCTCGGCCTGGTTCGGCTCGCCGACCTTCAAGCCGACCTATGACCCCGACGCGGCCAAGAAGCTCCTGGCCGAGGCCGGGTACGGCCCCAACAAGCCCATCGTCACGAAGATCCTGATCGCGCCCTCGGGCTCGGGCCAGATGCAGCCCCTGCCGATGAACGAGCTGATCCAGCAGAACCTCGCCGATATCGGAATCAAGGTGAATTTCGAAGTCGTCGAGTGGAACGCGCTCATCAACCTGTGGCGGGCCGGCGCGAAGGCCGACGTGTCGCGCGGCGCCACGGGGATGAACTTCTCCTACTTCATCCAGGACCCCTTCACCGGCTTCATCCGCCATCTGCAATGCAATCTCGCCGCCCCCAACGGCACGAACTGGGGCCATTACTGCGACCCCGAGATGGACAAGCTGTTCGATCAGATCCGCACGACGTTCGATCCGGCCGAGCAGATCAAGGTGCTGCAGAAGGTCCACGAGAAATACGTCGACGAGGCGCTGTTCCTCATGGTCGCCCACGACACCAACCCGCGCGCCATGAGCTCGAAAGTGAAGGGCTTCGTCCAGGCCCAGAATTGGTACCAGGACTTCTCGCCCATCACCGTGGGGAAGTGATGACGAAGGCCGCCATGCATACCAACCCTCCCCCCTTTGCGGGGGAGGGTGCCTGCGGAGCAGGCGGGAGAGGGGGCGACCTCTCCGGACAAGGCGCTCCCCTCTCCCGACCCTCGCTGACGCGAGGGCCACCCTCCCCCGCAGAGGGGGGAGGGGGACGAGGGACCGCGCCATGCTGAGCTTCATCCTCCGCCGCCTCCTCACCGTCACCCCGGTGGCGCTCGGCGTGAGCATCGTCTGCTTCTCGCTGGTACATCTGGCGGACGGCGATCCCCTCAGCTCCATCCTGCCGGTGGACGCCACCCAGGAGACGATCGACGCCATGCGGATCGCCTACGGCTACGACAAGCCGCTGCCGGTCCAGTACGCCCTGTGGCTGTGGAAGGTGCTCCACGGCGATCTCGGCACGTCCATCGCCACCGGCAGGCCGGTCCTGAGCGAGGTCGGTCGCGCCGTCGTCAACAGCCTGATCCTCGCCTCCGTGGCGACCTTGATCGGCTTCACCTTCGGTTGCCTGTTCGGTTTCGTCGCCGGCTATTTCCGCGATTCCGTGCTCGACCGGGCGGCCTCCGCCATCTCGGTCTTCGGTGTGAGCGTGCCGCATTACTGGCTCGGCATGGTCCTGGTGATCGTGTTCTCGGCCCAGCTCGGCTGGCTCCCCTCCACCGGCGCCGGCCCCGACGGGTCGGGCAACTGGAAGCCGGATCTCGAGCACCTGCGCTACATCATCCTGCCCGCCATCACGATGTCGGTGATCCCGATGGGCGTCATCGCCCGCACCGTCCGGGCGCTGGTGGGCGACATCCTCTCCCAGGATTTCGTCGGGGCGCTCAGGGCGAAAGGCCTCTCCGAATTCGGCGTGTTCAAGCACGTGGTGAAGAACGCCGCTCCCACCGCTCTGGCGATCATGGGGCTGCAGCTCGGCTACCTGCTCGGCGGCTCGATCCTGATCGAGACGGTGTTCGCCTGGCCCGGCACCGGATTCCTCCTCAACGCCGCGATCTTCCAGCGCGACCTGCCGCTGCTGCAGGGCGCCATCCTCGTCCTGGCGATGTTCTTCGTCGCCCTCAACCTCATCGTCGACGTCGTGCAGACGGCGCTCGACCCGCGCATCGAGAGGAGCTGATGGCACTCGGGACCAGTCCGGCCGTATCGGCCATCGACATCGCCGGGGGCGCCCCTCCGCTCACCTCGACGCCGGAGGCCTTCGTCGCCTCGCGCGGGTTCTGGGGCAACGTGCTGGCCAAGCTCCTGCGCGATCCCGTGGCGATGATCGCCGCCTTCGTCATCCTCGCCATCGTGGTCATCGCGTTGCTGTCGCCGTGGATCACGCCCATGGACCCGTATCGTGGCTCGATGGTGCGGCGGCTCAAGCCCGTGGGCGACGCCACATACATTCTCGGCTCGGACGAGCTCGGGCGCGACATGCTGAGCCGCCTGATGCTGGGCGGGCGCCTCTCTCTGTTCATCGGCGTCACGCCGGTGATCCTCGCCTTCCTCCTCGGTTCCAGCATCGGCATCCTCGCCGGCTATGTCGGCGGCTGGCTCAATACCGTGCTCATGCGCACCATCGACGTGTTTTTCGCCTTCCCCTCGGTGCTTCTGGCCATCGCCCTCTCCGGCGCCCTGGGGGCGGGCGTGTTCAACTCCATCGTCTCGCTGACCTGCGTGTTCACGCCCCAGATCGCCCGCGTGGCCGAGAGCGTGACGACGCAGATCCGCTCACGCGACTATGTCGACGCCGCCCGCCTGTCCGGCGCCTCCACCCTGACGATCCTGCGCGCGCAGGTGCTCGGCAACGTGCTCGGACCGATCTTCGTCTACTCGACCAGCCTCATCAGCGTGTCGATGATCCTGGCCTCGGGCCTCTCCTTCCTCGGTCTCGGCGTGAAGCCGCCGGAGCCCGAATGGGGCCTGATGCTCAACACGCTGCGCACCGCGATCTACGTGAACCCAATGGTCGCGGCGCTGCCCGGCCTCGCGATCTTCATCGTCTCGATCTCGTTCAACCTGTTCTCGGACGGCCTGCGTTCGGCAATGGAAGTGAAGTCATGAGCACGCCCATCGCGTCGAGCCCGCTCTCCTCCCGCGACCGGGGCGGCCCGGGCCAGCCACTCCTCACCGTCGAGGGGTTGGTGAAGCATTTCCCGGTCAAGAAGGGGATCGGCGGAAAGAAGGCCGTCGTGCGCGCCGTGGACGGCGTCGATTTCGATATCAAGAAGGGCGAGACCCTGGGGGTCGTCGGCGAATCCGGCTGCGGCAAGTCCAGCACCGCCCGCCTCATCATGGGCCTGACCCAGCACGACAAGGGCGAGATGCTGTTCGACGGCGAACGCATCGGCAGCCGGGCGCTGCCCCTGCGCGAGTTTCGCGCCCAGGCCCAGATGGTGTTCCAGGACAGCTACTCGTCGCTCAACCCGCGCATGACCATCGAAGGGTCCATCGCCTTCGGGCCACGGGTCCACGGCGTGCCCAAACGCCAGGCCATCGAGCGGGCGCGCAGCCTCCTCGCCCGTGTCGGCCTGGAACCGGCGCGCTTCGCCGCCCGCTATCCGCACGAACTGTCCGGCGGCCAGCGCCAGCGCGTGAACATCGCCCGCGCCCTGGCGCTGGAGCCGCGCCTCGTGGTCCTCGACGAGGCGGTCTCGGCCCTCGACAAGTCGGTGGAGGCGCAGGTTCTGAACCTGCTGATGGACCTCAAGCAGGAATTCGACCTCACCTACCTGTTCATCAGCCACGACCTCAACGTCGTCCGCTTCATCTGCGACCGGGTGGCGGTGATGTATCTCGGGCAGGTGGTGGAGATCGGCCCGGCCGACACCGTGCTGGCCGACCCCGCCCATCCCTATACCAAGGCGCTCCTGTCCTCGATGCCGTCGATGGACCCGGACAACCGCACCACCGTGGCCCCGCTGGCCGGAGACCCGCCCAACCCCATCGACCCGCCGCCGGGATGCCGCTTCAACCCGCGCTGCAGTCTCGTGGAGGATATCTGCCGGAGCCATGCTCCGCCCCTCGCCCCGGTCGACCCCGTCCACCGCGTCGCCTGCCTCGCCCGCCAGCCGGGCTCCGGCCATTCGGCGGCGCCGTCCGCGGAGGCGGTCGCAGCATGAGCGAGCCCAGGACGAAGCCCCCGGCCGGACCCGCCGTCGAAATCCAAGGCCTGAAGGTCACCTTCGGCGGCAAGGTCCGCGCCGTGGATGGGGTCGATCTCACCCTCGGCCGAGGCCAGGCCATCGCCCTCATTGGCGAGTCGGGCTCGGGCAAGAGCGTGACCCTGCGCGCGATCATGCGCCTCAACCCCGAGCGCAAGACGGCGATCGAAGGCCGCGTCCTCGTCGCCGGCCGCGACGTGATGGCCATGGGCAAGCGCGACCTGACGGCGTTACGCGGCCGCGAAGTCGCGATGATCTTCCAGGAGCCGCTGCTGGCCCTCGATCCGGTCTATACGGTGGGCCGCCAGATCATGGAGGCGATCCGCCAGCACGAGGGGATCGGCGCGGCCGAAGCACGCGCCCGCGCGCTGCAGCAATTCGAACGGGTGCGCATTCCGAGCCCGGAGCGGCGGCTCGACGCCTATCCGCACGAGATGTCGGGGGGCATGCGCCAGCGCGCGATGATCGCCCTCGCCCTCGCCTGCAACCCCAAGGTCCTCCTCGCCGACGAGCCGACGACGGCCCTCGACGCCACGGTGCAGATCCAGATCCTGCTGCTGCTGCGCGACCTGCAGGCGGAGCTTGGACTCTCCACCCTCTTCGTCACCCACGATCTCGGTGCCGCCGTCGAAGTCGCCGACCGGATCGCGGTGATGTATGCCGGCCGCATCGTGGAGGAGGGCTCGGCCCGGCACGTGGTGCTCAACCCGCATCATCCCTACACGATCGGCCTGCTGCGCAGCCGCGCCGACGGGGCGCTCGCCAAGGGCTCGCGGCTCCAGACCATCCCGGGAAGCCCGCCCGACCTCGCCAACCGCCAGCCGGGCTGCCCCTTCGCACCGCGCTGCTTCCTCGCCGAGGAACGCTGCCGCGTGGGCGACCCGCCGGTGGTCGAGGCCGGACCTGGCCATCGCGCCGCCTGCTGGAAGACCGACGAGGCGGCGCGGAGCTTCCAGGCACAGCGGGCGGAGATGGTGGAGGCGTAGCTCTCCTCCCCACGACCTCGCCCTGGGGTGCCAGAGCGAAGTGCAGGCCTCGAAGGAGACCTCCCATTCACCCTCCGATCCTTGGAAGCCTCCTTCGAGGCCGCTTCGCGGCAACTCAGGATGAGGAGGAGGGGTGGAGGACAGATCCAGGTCCCAAAAGACCGAACCGAGACAACGGATACGCATATGAGCACGACCCACAATCTCCGCGTCGACGGCGCGCGCCTGTGGTCCACGATCATGGAGACCGCCCGGTTCGGCGCCACCCCGGCCGGCGGAATCAACCGGCTGACCCTGTCGCAGGAGGATGGCCGGGTCCGGGACTGGTTCCGGGATGCCTGCGAGGCGGCGGGACTGGAGGTGCGTGTCGATGCGCTGGGCACTCAGTTCGCCCTGCGGCGCGGACGCGACATGACGCGCCTGCCGGTCGCCTGCGGCTCGCATCTCGACACGCAGCCCACGGGGGGCAAGTTCGACGGCATCCTCGGCACCCTGGCGGGCCTGGAGGTCATGCGGGCGCTGAACGACGCCGGCATCGAAACCGAGGCGCCCCTGCTCCTCGTCAACTGGACCAACGAGGAGGGCTCGCGCTACGCCCCCGCCATGATGGCCTCCGCCGCCTATGCCGGAGAATTCACGGTGGAGGACATCCATTCCCGGCGGGATGCCGCTGGTATCCCCGTCAAGCAGGCGCTGGAGGCCATCGGCTATCTCGGAGACGAGCCGGTGGGCGAGCGCAGGATCGGCGCCTTCGTGGAACTGCATATCGAGCAGGGGCCGATCCTGGAGGCCGAGGCGACCACCATCGGCGTCGTCGAGGGCGGGCAGGGGATCGCTTGGTTCGACGGCGTGGTGACGGGTTTCGAGAGCCATGCGGGCACGACGCCGATGCCGCGCCGTCGCGACGCCCTCAACGGCTTCGCCGAAATCGCGCTGGCCGTCGAGCGGATCGCCCATGCCCACGGTCCCACGGCGGTGGCGACGATCGGCGAGGCGGTGATCGGCGCGCCGTCGCGCAACGTCATCCCCGGCCGCATCCGCTTCACCCTCGACGTGCGCGATCCGAAAGCCGAGACCCTCGACGCGGTCGAAAGCGAGTTACGAGCGGAACTCGACGCCATCGCCGGCCGGCGCAAGCTCATTATCGAGTTGACCCGGATCTGGCGAAAGGAACCCGTGCCGTTCGATGCCGGGGTTGTGGGCGCCGTCGAGGCGGCGACCAGGGGCTTGGGTTTCAGCCATCGCCGCATGGTCTCGGGCGCTGGCCACGATGCCTGCAACATCGCCGCCCTCGCCCCGACGGCCATGATCTTCGTGCCCTGCCGCGACGGGATCAGCCACAACGAGGCGGAATCGGCGACGCAGGGCGATTGCACCGCCGGCGCCGATGTCCTGCTCCAGACCCTTCTGACCCTGGCCAACGCACCGGTTCGGGCCGGCTGAGCGGGACGCCATGTGCGCCGGGCGAAGCCGACGCCGCACCGCTTCCGGCCATTCACCGCGCGAGACCGCCGAGAATCCCTCTGAGGTTCCCGTCACCGGCACGCGACATGCGAGTTCGCCCGCATCGAAAGGGGCGATCGCACCGGTTCCGTCATGGGCGCGGCTGTGACGGACGCCCGCAGGAGGGCCGGGATGGCGGGGGCAGATGCATGACCTCGCCCATCCACGGGGTGGCAACGGGGACGGACAATGCACCGAGCGAAATTATGTCCCATTCGCCCTACAGCGGGTTGTGCGGCAGGAGAAAAACACGCAACGACATAGTGTTTCGGAACATCCTGGCATAAAATCGTTCATGTCAGGCGGCACATTGGCCGAGGAGAAAGAAACATGCCGCCACGGTCGTCGATGGATCCATCCGGACGGTCGGATGGCGCATCGCGCCGGTTGCCCTCCCGCCGCCTCCTGAAGTTCATGCAACATGCCACGGATGTCGGCTTCTGGTCGGCGGACCTCGAAGAGCTCGACATCCACGGATCGATCGGCCTCCATCGCGTTCTCGGCCTTTCCCCCTCGGTCGCCCTGAGCTTCGGCGTCGTGGAGGCCATGATGCATCCCGACGACCGTGCCGCGCATACGGATATGCTGACCCTGCTGCGCGAAGGGCAGCCGCTCCGGCGCGAGTTCCGCATCATCCGGCCGGACCAGACTTTGCGCTGGATCGCCAGCCATGCCGAGGTGGTGCTCGGCCCCGGCAACCGCCCGAGCCAGGCGATCGGCGTCGTCGAGGACGTGACCGATCGCTACGATGCGAAGCATTCCACCAAACAGGGACCCGATCGCTTCGAGGCTCTGCTCTCGGCCACGGCTGCGGTGGTCTGGATCGTCAGCCCCGATGGGAAGTCGATCGACATGCCGCTCTGGGAGGAGCTCACCGGGCAGCGACACGATCAGTTCCAGGGCCTCGGCTGGATCGACGTCCTGCATTCCGACGACAGGGAACGCACGAACTTCGCCTGGCGGACGGCCCTCAGCCACGACACGGCCTACAACACCGACTACAGAATCCTCTGCGTCGATGGGGTCTATCGCTGGTTCAACGCCCGTGGCGTGCCGATCATGAACCGGGACGGCTCGGTGAAGGAATGGGTCGGCGTGTGCCTGAGCGTCCCCGGACAGAGCCGCTTCCAGGCGGCCTCGTCGAGCACGGACGCTCGCGGGCCCGCGACCGATATCGGCCGCGGCAGCAGGGATCTCACCTCCGCACAGGTCCGGGCCGCGCGCGGGATGGCCGGCCTGTCGAAGGACGAATTGGCGCGGCGGGCGAGCGTATCGGTCTCGACCATCGTGCGGATCGAAGATCCGGAGGCGACCATCCGCCCGCGACGCGACACGGTGCAGGCGGTGCGTCAGGTTCTCGAACAGGCAGGCGTCGTCTTCACCTTCGATCCGGGGCAGAAGCCCGGTGTGCGGGAGGCGTGAGGCCGCCTCCGCTCAGGCGCTCGCGTCGCTGGGCGCGGGCTGCTTGAACCGTTCCTTCATCCGCTTGCCGAGATCCGCCTTGCGCGCATTCAGGGCGAGACGGATGGCGCGGTCGATATCGGCCGGGGAGACATCGTTGATCTGGCCTGCGAGCGCCAATAGGCGCTCGTCGTCGGAGAAGGTCAGTTCGCAGCGATAGAGCAGCATCAGCACGCGTCCGTTCCGGGGATCGACCTGAAGCGCCCGTGACAAGACCTGGGCTCCCTCGCCGGCGGCGCCATAGCGGAACAGCCGGTCGCCCGCCTCCAGCATCAGGGCGAGATCCGCACCGGCCACATGGGCGACGGCACGCCACGCCGCCAGGATCGATTCCTCGTCGCCCGTCGGCTCGAGCGCCTTGGCGGCCAGCCGACGGATCCGCCCCTGACCGTTGGTCATCAGGGCGGAAACGTAATAGCTGAGCCGGTCCTCGCTCTTTTCCTCTTCCGCAAGACGCCCCAGAGTCTTCCAGGGCTCTTCCAACTCGGCATCCGCCTGGCACGCACGCAGGATCAGTTCCCCGCCGCGCTCGCGATCTCCCTTGATCAGGGCGATCTCACCGAGAAGCCAGATGCCGGTGGCGCCGTCCGCCTCCCGCCGGATCTCGGCCTCTGCGATCTCGGCTAGGGCGTCGACATCCTGCTGTTTCAGGGCGCGCCCGATTCTGACCGGAAGGGCTTCCTCGGCAACGGATTCGAGAAGGGTAGACGAGCCGCCATCCTCGATCGCCTTCACCTCCGGACGGCGCGCGCGCTGGGCGAGGCGCACGGCCCGTTCGGCCTCCTCCGGGTAGAACTCCACGATGAGAGCCGCCAATTCGGCCAACCGCTCGTTGTCGGAAAAGAGCAGTTCACTGCGGTAGAGCATCACCAGGAGGCGGCCATTCGTCGGATCGGCCGCATAGGCGGCCTCGAAGATCCGGGCCGCATCCTCCCCCGCCCCCGCGCGGAGCAAGCGGTCGCCGGCCTCGATCAGCACGCCCACATCCGTCCGGGCCGCGGCAGCGACTCTACGCCAAGCGTCGGCGGCCGCCGCGTCGGTGCCGGTCTGCTCGATGATCTTGGCGGCCATCCGCAAGATCCGGCATTGATCGTTGGTCATCAGCACGGAGGCCAGGAGCTTGAGCCTCTCCTCGTCCTGCTCGTCTTCGGCGACGCGCACCAGGGCCTTCCACGGCTCCTCGAAGGAGGGGTTGGCCTGACAGGCGCGTATGATCAGGTCGATGCCGCGTCGACGGTCCCCCCGCGACAGGGCGAGTTCCCCATACAGCCAGATCGCCGTGGGGCTATCCGGATCGTCCTGCATCTCGGACGTGGCGATGGCGGCCACCATCGGCCAATCTTCGAGCTTCAGGGCGCGACGGATCCGCGCCAGCAAGGTCTCGGTGGCATCGACATCGGGCTTGTTGAGGTCAACCAGCCTCATGTATTCGTGGATGGCCCGCTGAGCATTGGAGTAGAGGACGATCTTATCGGCCTGCACCACGCCGACGATGTCGCAGAACTCCCGCACCTGGGCGACGTTCGACGAAATGACGATGAAACCGCTCGTGGCCGAGCGTTGCTTGATCACGCTGGCGAAACGGTCGGTGAACTCAGCCGTCTGCGGAAGAATGTCACCGTCGACGAAGTAAGTCTCGTAGGGCAGCCCGTAGGACAGGGCATACCGAAACGCCACTGCGATATCGGCGGGCACGTGCTTGTACGGCACGTCCATGAAGGCATCGATATTGGCCACGAAGGCGACG
Source organism: Methylobacterium sp. Leaf106 (assembly GCF_001422895.1). NCBI lineage: Bacteria > Pseudomonadati > Pseudomonadota > Alphaproteobacteria > Hyphomicrobiales > Methylobacteriaceae > Methylobacterium > Methylobacterium sp. Leaf106. The sequence goes on along the minus strand of NZ_LMNB01000011.1, from coordinate 7,129 downwards.
AACTTGATCAGGCTCCCGGGCTCGATGCGGTGCATCTTGGCCGCGAACACGCAGTTCCGCCTCAGCGTATGGAGGGCGACGATCCCAGCCATGCGACCGACGGGACTCGAGATGTCAGCCTCGCGCCGCACCTTGCCGACGGCGGGCTGCCTCACTCCCGAGATGAGGTCGCTGAACGCGCGGCGCTCGATCTTCGAGGCGCAGAGGATGCCGACGCGACGGTTCGTCGGGATGACCCCGGAGAGGCCGCACAGAACCGCATGCGACCGCGACTGAAGCGACCTGACCCAGACGTTCTCCAAGATCAGCATGAACCATCTCGCCAGGAGACCGGTGGACAGCCCTTCACTGAACGTGTTCCCGGTCGAGCGCCCAATCCCGATCTCCCAACCCGAAATCTAATGCCGCGTCACGCGAGGACGCAACAGCCCGCATCGATACACCGCGTCTCGACAAAGGCTTAGCCGAACGCTTCGACCCGGCCGACCGAGTCCGGCCCCCATGCCGGTGCCGGGTGTCTCCCATGAACGCAGCCCCTGCTGCAACGACGTGGCCGGAATGAGGGCGCCCATTCGTCGGGGCACCTCCAACAATCGCGTGATCCGCCGCCGGACAGGGGGCCCTTCACCCCATCCGGGACCGGTCGCCGGCATCCTCCACGCGAACGTGAGCGGCCGCATCGCCGGGCCGCTCATCGAGATAATCGAGGAAGGCCGGGGCATCCACGGTCCAACTGTCCATCGCGCCGTGGTGAGGCTCCAGCCAGCCGCGATAGCGATGTCCCATCACGAGGCTGAGCCGGGCATAGTTCAGACGCAGGAAGTAGGTCCCGTCCTGGACCGGCACGATCTCGGTGATGTGGGTTCCGGGCTCCGAGAAGACGATATGTGCCAACCCGGCCCCATGAGGAGCGACGATCCGCTTCGCCGACGAGACGACGAAGACCTGCTGCCACAGGGGCATGGTCCCGAGGGCGACGCCCGCATAGCCCCTCGTCGTGATCTGGGTCTCGAGTTCGGCTTCGTTTCTCATGACCCGTCGGCTCGAATCGCGGCGGGAGATGTAGATCGCATCGCCGGCGCTCACGTTTTCCTGCGCAGCGATGGCACGGGCGGACCGCTTCACCCGCTCGATGACGGGTGCCACCTGCTCCCAATAGCTGAAACCCTGCATGCCGCTGCGGGCGATCAGCAGCCGCTGGACGAAGACCGCATCACCGACATCCACCACCGTCTGGGGCAGGCCGGCCAGACGCAGGGTCTCCTTCTCGAAGGAGGGGGCCTCGTCGCTCAGGAGGATCACCGCATCCGGCGCCCCGTCCTCCAGCATCCAGGCGAAGAGCGGCAGGCGATCCACCAGCCAGTGATAGATGCCGCGCGTGCTCTTGATGGCGAAGAAGCCTGTCGCGATGCCGGGCACTTCCGCGCGCGACAAGCGGGAAATGGGCGTTCCCTTCGAGACGATGAGGCTGCCGTCCTCCTTCCAGATCTGGCCGTTCCGGTCCACGAACACCTCCCGGTGCTCGATGATCTCGGGCGGCTTTGCCCGGGCGACCTTGGTCCGGAAGCTCTCGATATCTGCGGTGACCTTGATGGCGTGGCGCGGCGGGGTTCGCTCGCTCGACCGGATCTCGACGGAGCCCTGAACCCGCTGCCCGGAGCCGAAGAACGGAAATCGAATCGTCGTGGCCGCCGCCTTGACGACGCCCGCCGCGGCAGAGGATCCGACGGGGACGGCCTTCGCCATGGCCGCCTTGATCGCCGACCGGAGGGCGGCATCCTTGGTATGGGGGAGGAATGATTTCGCCTGGTGGGCGAATCTCGCCTCGGCCATCACGGCCGCATCGGCGGTGAAGACCGCCCATGCGGCCGCCGCTTCGCCGAGCATCAGGAACCTCTGGCTCACCGCATACCGATCCCGCGTCGACCATCGCGCGCCCAGGCACTGGCTTTCGGCCCAGGCCAATGCTTCGACGTCACGCATCTCGCCGGCGGCGCGGATGAACATGCCCATCATCGACGGGCTTTTCTTGAGTCGCTCGCCGTTACGGGCCCGTGTCAGGATCGTCGGCCAATCGCCTCGCTCGAAGGCCAATTCGAAATCCCGGTACTTGAATCCCGTCCCCCTGAAGACGGCCCAACGCCAGATGCGCCTGAGAAGACGACGGCCGGTTTCCATGACGGGCTGAAACATAGTGATGGATCATGTCCTTCGTTGCTTCCCATGACATCGCTCCTTCATGAAGGAGAAGGGAAAACCAATCCGTCATCAGCGGCATGTGTCGTGTGCCCGTGCCCTTTGGGGCTCCAATCCGCCGGTATCGGAGAGTCCGTCATCCACAGCCGGCCCAAGAACGGGCCGCTGCCCTGCAATAGAGTACCTTCGCATCTGCAAAAGCCTGTGATAGTTCCACAACGCTGACGCAATTAGGAGGTTTACGCATGCTCAACCGGTCAAAGCTCCCCCTTTTCCTTGCCATCGCCGCCCTGGCCGTCCCCTTCGCCGTCGCCACCCCGGCCTCCGCCAAGGGCAACAAGATCATCTCCATGATCGACACTGACAATGACGGCACGATCGACCTGAAGGAAGTCCAGGCCGTCGCCAGCGCCAAGTTCGACGCCCTCGAAGGCGACAAGGACGGCACCCTCGACGCCAAGGAGCTCAAGGGTCGCGGTGGCAAGAAGGTGATCGCGGAAGCCGATCCGGACAAGGATGGCACGATCGACAAGAAAGAGTACCTCGCCCTGGTCGAGTCCCGCTTCAAGGCGGCCGATCCGGACAACGACGGCACCCTCGATGCGGCCGAGCTGAAGACCCCGGCCGGCAAGGCCCTGGTCAAGCTGCTCAAGTAAGCCGGCAGGGGCCGCGCTCGCCGCGAGCGGGCCGGACCACGGCTTCGAACAACGACCAGACCCCATGTGCCGGCCGGCGCATGGGGTTTTTTCGTCGTCTCGGACGTGAGCGAAGGTTTCGCGAGGCGCTCGAAGGCCGACGTACCCGGCGAATCACTGCGCGGCGTCGACCGGCGACGGATGATCCGATGGTCGGCATTCTCAAAAAAGAAAGGGATTTGGCGCTAGAAGAGGCGAACTCGACCTCGAACCACGCCGAAAGACGCCAGAATCTGTGCGCTGCAGCACCTTGATGCGTCGAGACTTGTTTAAGGGCGAAAGATCCCTAGATACAGTGACATCATGACAGCGTCGTATCGCGGCTTCCCATGAAGTCACGGGGCGGATCGGAAGCAAGCGGGGCATCGTTGTGCCTCGTGGCGGAAGGACCGTTCCTACGGCGGATTTCAATCCACGGTCCCACCGGGCGTGCGCCCGCCAGAGACGCAGATCCTGCGAGTACGTTTTACATGAATCAACTCGTTCGCCTGTCACAGATCGGCGATGCTGACGCCATTGCCGAACCGTCGGCCGAACTGCGCGTCCCCTTCGCACAGTCGGGCGCCTTCGTCTGCAAGTTCATCATCGGCGAGCCGAACGATCGCGCGGTCTGTTGTGGCGCACCTGCGCCGGACGGCAAGAGCTGGTGCGCGTTTCACCGCCGCATCGTCTTCGAGCCGGCACGTCCCGGCCGCCTTCGCTAAAGCGGTCTTCGCTTCCCCCGCTATCATGGAATGCCTCGCCGGCTCTCGCCAGCGAGGTTTTTTGCGTGGGCGGAGTAATGCGCAAGCCCAGTCAGAAACGCCGACGGTAAAGCCCGGCTCGCACGATCAGTCTTCGGGATCGCCCCGATCCTCGGGCCCGCGGAGAGCCTCCAAGGGGCGTCCGTCCATCGTGCGGGGGTCATTCGAGCGGACGACGAGATATCCCGCCTCGCGGGCCTCCCGCAGGCGGGCCGCCTGATAATCTCTGCCCCCGTCATCCCGGCGGCGATAGGCCGGCCCCTCTTCCGGGAGGTAGCCGTAGCGATAGCCGGGAGTGTCATCGTAGTTCGGCTGAAAGGCGCGGACGGTCCAGGTTCCGTCTCTCGCCGCCCGGCTGGCGGGCGCCCTGACGGCGACGGAGCGGATGGTCTCGCGTCCGGCGGGGACCAGGCGTCGGGCGATCCCGTGGCCGGGTGCCTTTCTGCTCGCATGCCGGCTGGCCGTGACGGACCGGGGTCTGGCAGCCGCGTCACGGCGGTTTCGCGCCGCCTTCCCGGCACGGGCCGTCGCGTCGGCCTTCCGGACATCCTGCTGCTTGCCATCCTCGCGCCCGGCGACGGGTGAGGGTGCGGCCTTCCGGTCGGGCGGATCGGTCCATGCACGGCCGGCGGGAGCGGGCGTCGCGTCTTTGGCGAGGGGCGCGTCCTGAGCGGAAACGGTATCGATCATCGGCATGGCGCAGAGCGCCGACAGGCCGAGCGCCGAAACGATGGTCGACAACCGATGAAGACGCATTGGCATCGACTCTCTCCAGGCTGGTGCCGAGAGATCGGACGCATATCGGCGTTCCACCTCCGCACGCGCCGCCCGGCAATCGCTGTCGGACTGAGATGTCAGCTTAACGAAAGCTTACGATGGCGTCCACGATGCTATGTTAACCGGCATTCCGTTTGGGGTGGATGCCCCGTGGGGATGCCCGGCACCGGACCTGCTTCGGTGTCCGGATGCGGTTGCCGTCCGGGCTCGGCCGACACACATGGCACCCGACCCGACCGCGACGACAGCCTTACCCGGGCCATCGTCGTCGGACACGGTCGCGGCCGGGATTTTCCTTGCAGAGCTCCACAATCGCCCCGGCGTGGAGAGGAGAAACGCCATGAGACGATTCCTGTCGGTCCTCGCCCTCGTGGGCGGCGTCACGCCCGCCCTCGCGCAGGCGCCTGCCCCGGCGGCAAATACCGCGCCGCAGACCTACGAGAGCAAGGTCGTCAACACGAAGGGCGAACCGATCGGAACGGTCACCATCCGCGATGGAGCGAGCGCCCTGGTGCTGCGTCTGGCGATCCAGCCCGGTGGCCTGCCTCCTGGCTGGCACGGCATCCATTTCCACGCCGTGGCCGATTGCTCGGACATGGAGAAGTTCGAGAAATCGAAGGCTCACGTCAATCACGACCAGAGCAAGCACGGCCTGCTCAACCCGGAAGGGCCTGACGAGGGCGACCTGCCCAACGTCTATGCCAATGCCGATGGCTCGGTGAATGCGGAGGTGTCGAGCGAGACGCCGCTCACGGGCGAGGGCGGGTTGAAGGATGCCGACGGCTCGGCCTTCATCATCCACGCCAACGAGGACGACCATACCAGCCAGCCGATCGGCGGGGCGGGCGCCCGCCTCGCCTGCTCGGTCATCAAGTAGCCGGCCATCGCATCCTCGGCGCAGGGCCGCCGGAGGATGCGAATGCCGCGAACGGCATCACGGCCGCCGCAGAAGCGGAGCCGTGATGCCGAGCTCTCGTGTTTGTCGTCCGGTCAGCGCTGGCCGTTGCCGATGCTCACGAGCTTGGCACCGCTGCGTGCCTTCTGCTCGGGGAGGGCGGCCTGGACGGTCCTGACGATGCCGTCGGCGTCGAGGCCGGCCTCGGCGTACATCGCCTCCGGGCTGTTGTGGTCCTGGTAGGTGTCCGGCAGCGTCAGGGTCCGCACCCGCACCCGGCCCGTGTCCAGCGCCCCCTTCTCCGACAGGAGATGCAGCACCATTGCGCCGAAGCCGCCCACCGAACCCTCTTCCAGGGTGACCAGGACCTCGTGGCTCGCCGCCAGATCCAGGATCATCGCTTCGTCCAGCGGCTTGGCGAAGCGCGCATCCGCCACGCTCACGGCGATCCCCGCCGTCTCCAGAAGGTCGGCCGCCTTCAGCGCCTCAGACAGACGCGTGCCGAGGCTCAGCAGCGCCACCCGCGCCCCCTCGGGGCGCTTGACGATCCGGCCCTTGCCGATGGGAAGCGGCACGCCGCGCTCGGGCAGGTCGACGCCCACCCCCTCGCCGCGCGGGTAGCGCAGGGCGATCGGGCCGCTGTCATGGGCATGCTGGGTCGCCACCATGTGGACCAGTTCGGCCTCGTCGGAGGCCGCCATCACCACCATGTTCGGCAGGCAGCAGAGATAGGCCAGATCGAACGCGCCCGCATGGGTCGCCCCGTCCGCGCCCACCAGACCCGCCCGGTCGAGGCAGAACCGAACGGCTAAGTTCTGCAGCGCCACGTCGTGCACGACCTGATCGTAGGCCCGCTGCAGGAAGGTCGAGTAGATCGCCACGAACGGCTTGTAGCCCTCCGTCGCCARGCCGCCCGCGAACGTCACCGCATGCTGCTCGGCGATGCCCACATCGAAGGTCCGGTCCGGATGCGCCTTGCCGAACAGGTCGATCCCGGTGCCGCCCGGCATCGCCGCCGTGATCGCCACCACCTTGTCGTCGGCATCCGCCGCCTTGATCAGGCTCTCGCCGAAGACGCGGGTATAGGCCGGTGCGTTCGGCTTGGCCTTGGCCTGGACGCCCGACAGCACGTCGAACTTCACCACCCCGTGGTAGCGGTCGGCNCCGGCATCGCCGCCGTGATCGCCACCACCTTGTCGTCGGCATCCGCCGCCTTGATCAGGCTCTCGCCGAAGACGCGGGTATAGGCCGGTGCGTTCGGCTTGGCCTTGGCCTGGACGCCCGACAGCACGTCGAACTTCACCACCCCGTGGTAGCGGTCGGCGGAAGCCTCGGCCGGGGCGTAGCCCTTGCCCTTCTGGGTCACGACATGGAGCAGGATCGGCCCCTGGTCCGAATCGCGCACGTTCTTCAGGATCGGCAGGAGATGGTCGAGGTTATGGCCATCGACCGGGCCGACATAGTGGAAGCCCATCTCCTCGAACATCGTGCCGCCGCCCACCACCAGGGAGCGGGCATATTCCTCCGCCGCCGCCGCGCGCTGGTAGATCGCCTTCGGCAGGAGCTTGCCGAGCNTCCTCGAACATCGTGCCGCCGCCCACCACCAGGGAGCGGGCATATTCCTCCGCCGCCGCCGCGCGCTGGTAGATCGCCTTCGGCAGGAGCTTGCCGAGTTGCTTGGCGGTCTCGCGCAGGCCGCGATAGGTCCCGCCCGAGGCGAGCCTGGCGAAATAGGCCGACATCGCCCCCACCGGCGGGGCGATCGACATGTCGTTGTCGTTCAGGATCACGATCAGGCGCGAATGCAGCGCCCCGGCATTGTT
>NZ_LMNB01000010.1:0-30197 GCF_001422895.1 Methylobacterium sp. Leaf106 | reverse complement strand
CGGCCCCGCCGCGCATGATGTCGTCGCCCGCGCCGCCGATGAGGACGTCGTCGCCGCCGCGCGCGGTGAGGCGGTCGTTGCCGGCCCCGCCGTCGAGGGTGTTGTCCCCGTCGTTGCCGGTGATGCCGTTGTCGAGGGCGTTGCCGGTTCCGTCGATGCCGCCGCTGCCGGTGAGCACGAGGTTCTCGACGTTGTCGGGGAGGGTGTAGGTCACCGACGAGCGGACGGTGTCGTCGCCCTGGCCGGGGGCCTCCACGACAGTGTCGCCGGGTGAATCGACGATGTAGGTATCGTCGCCGCGGCCGCCGATCATGGTGTCGTTGCCGGCACCGCCGTCGAGGGTATCGCCGCCGATGCCGCCGCGCAGGGTGTCGTCGCCATCGCCGCCGGTCTGGGTGCCGCCGGCATCGATGACGATGTCGATGAGGTCGGGGGTGGCGTCGAGATTGAGGCCGACCAGGGAGACCGTTGCATCGAGGGTTCCGAGGAGGATGTCGACAGTGCCGCCGACGAGATCCGTCACGAGGGTTCCGACGCTCCCGAGAATGCCGGGGCTGGTTTCCGTTCCGAGATTGACCGGCTGGAACGGCAGGTCGAGCGTCGCCAGGACGGTGTTGCCGAGCTTGACCTCGACCCCGTCATACCCGCCCGTCGCCGAGACCGTTCCGGTCAACAGGCCGGTCGAGGCCTCGATCTCCCAATTGCCATTGTAATTGTAGGTGAGGCCGTCCGCCTCGATCGTGAGAACGTTGAACGTATCGGTTCGGGTGCCGTCGAGAAGGAGGTTCCCGACGCTGCTGACGAGCCCTGTGAACGACAAGTCGGCGTTGGCTAGGTTTGGAACGAAGAAGTCACGAACGTCGAAGCCGGCATTGGTAAGGATTGAGACAGTGGCCATTGTTTTCTCCAGACGGCAGCGCTGGTTGATCACAGCGCGATCAACGGATGGCGCATAAAAGTTCCGAATGGATGAATTTTTCGCATCAGAGTTGTCTAACTCTCCCTTAAGGGGAGTTCATCGATTTATCCTTCAGGCGATGCTTTTCCCAGCATGGTCGGGCAGAGCAGGTTCGCTTGCGCTTGCGCAAATTGGGTTTTTGGTCCAGCAATGCGGCCAAACGTAATTTCAGCGAAAACGTCATATATTATCATAGTTATTTTCCCTCTATATGCTCAAATGACTTGAAAATTCTGAAATTTATCTTGGCCTCGCCGACAGAATAATGAAATTGGTACGCCATAAGACATATGCATGGTAGGCCAACGGGGCGATCTCCAGCACGTGGCGTATTTGCACAATACTGTAGTATTAAATATTGTCATTAATAAAGAGAAAAATGTCTTGGCCAAAACTCGAGTTGCATACGGTAAAATTGCCATACATCGGCACCTTTGGGACAAAATGAGTAACTTTGCGAAAGCATGACGACTGCTTCATCGTTCCCTAAGGGAGCGAAGACGTAGCAGATGTCCGGCCCCAGACAGAAGGCCGGCAGACGCGTTGAGCAAGGATATTCGCCGGACCACATGGCAGCGATTCTCGTCGGAGGAGAAGATTCGCGCGTTGCTTGAAGACGTGCGTGGGCCGCTGGCTGCATCGCCAAGCCTTGTCGGCGCAAGGGGATCGCCGCCTCGATATACAATGGCTGATTCAAGGAGTTCCTGAAGGCTGGCAAGACGCGCTCTTTCCGAGACACGGCTCGTGCAGCGACCACCGATGAGGTGTGGGAACTGCGCAGGGAGACGGGCGGGTTCTCCGACGGACGTTTCTTCCGGATCTTGACCTTGGTCGATTGCCACGGGCGCGAGATGCTCTCACTCACACCGAGAGCCAACTTCGGCGCCTACCAAGTGACTGAGGGGCTCGACGCCTTGGTCAGCCCTGCGGGGGCTGCCCAAGAACCTGCGGGTGGATCATGGAACGGAACCAAAGGACTGCGGCAGCGAGTTTGCCGGGCGCATGCTCAACCTTTGGGCCGACCTGAATGGGGTTGCGATCGAATGGGTCGCTCTGCGCCCGCCTCCGGCTCTCCCGGCCGGGGAAGCCGACCGACCACGGCAACAATGGAGTGGTTCAACGGCCGCCTCCGGGCGGAGTGCCTGAACGCCCCATGGTTCCTGTCACTGGCGGATGCGCGTGATCGCATCGAGGAAGGTATGTGCCACTACAACGAAGATCGACCTCTTATGAATCCGGGCGGCTTTACGCCGAAAGCCTTCGCCAACTAAGCTGTCGCAGCCGAAGAGTTTGCATTGGTCCTGGATCACAAACAAGGCAAAATCCAAAAACTAACACTCACTATATTTGATACAGGCTACCTCACGTGGGTAGGCCAAAAAGCTGCCGCTTATTGTGAACCAATTTGCTGTGTCAAGGACATAAGTGATTCCTGTCGCTGCTTCTGGTCCCGACAGGGCATCTTATCACCCTTGCAACGGTGGGGCCTTTTGGAATGAGGCGGAATGCAGTACACCACGTTTTCTGCCCGAATTTGGCGTCAATGCGACTTAAAGTTATACTACGCAGGGATCTATGTCGGACGATAACAAAGATAGAAGCCCAGGTGCAATTGGCGTTCGCATCAAGTCCTTGCGGCGTTCGGCCGGTCTAAGCCAAGCCAGTCTAGGAAACGCTTTGGGCGTAACCTTTCAACAGGTGCAAAAATATGAGAGCGGTCAAAGTAAGATTGCCGCAGATAAGCTTCAGCGGATAGCTCAGACTTTGGGAGTCGACATCAGCTACTTTTATGATATGCAATCTGAAAGCGGTTCTACTGCTGTAGTTCAGAAAATTAATGATGTTACGGTGCCATTGGAAGATTTCTATTTTAAGGACGCATTTGATAAAATCAAGGATCCCCGTGCCAGATACTTGTTGGCGGAGCTCGCTCGTGTATTTTGCGAGATTGAATCAAAAAAATAATAGCGCCGGAAGTGATAGATAAATACATTAATTATCGGGCGTCTGGCTCAAATCTAGTGTTTTTTGCTGTCGAAATGGCCTGATTGTTAGAATTCTTGACTGACTGTGACCTTGTGGCCTTGACCCACCAAACTGGTCCGCGCTGAGCTCAAGTTTTTCGGGCATCTTGAACCCTGAAGGAGGGTGGATGCCATGCGCCGCAAACGCTTCACGAATGAACAGATCGCCTTTGCCCTGCGGCAGGCTGAGAATGGCGCCACGGTGGACGAGGTCTGTGCGGCGAGATGGGCGTGTCCGAGCCGACGTTTCACCGCTGGAAGAAGCATTCGTCGGCATGTGCGTGCCGGAGATTCGCCTGCTCAAGCAATTGGATGACGAGATCAGTAAGCTGAAGCGGCTGGTCGCCGATCTGACGCTGGACGGCTCCATGTTGCAGGATGTGCTCAAGCGACCCGAAGGGCAGCGTCAGCAAAAGTGGTGAGGCCCCCCCGCTCGCCGTGAGGTCGCCGGCCACCTGCCGGTGGCTAGATTCATCAGCGAGCGTCGGGCCTGCCAGGCTACCGGCTTCGGCCGTTCGTCGCAGCGCTACAGGAAACGCTCGGACCCGCAGGTCGCGCTGCGGATGCAGTTGAAGGAGTTGGCTGCCGCGCGAGTCCGTTACGGCTACCGGCGGCTGCATATCCTACTACGACGGGAGGGCTGGGAGGTGAATCACAAGCGCACGTATCGGATCTACCGGGATGAGGGGCTATCGATCCGGTCCAAGCTGCCCAAGCGTAAGCGGGCTTGGTGCTATCGCCAGGGGCGACCGGCGATTGGCGGACCCAACGAGGTCTGGGCGATGGACTTCATGTCCGACCGCATCTTCGACGGACGTCTGTTCCGGATCCTGACGGTCGTCGATTGCCACACGCGAGAGGCGCTCTCGCTCACACCGAGAGCTAACTTCCGCGCCTTCCAGGTGACCGAGGCTCTGGACGCCTCGCTCCGGCTGCGAGGTCGACTGAAAAGCCTGCGGTTCGACATGGGCCGGAGTTCACCGGGCGCATGCTCGGCCAGTGGGCTTACCTGAACGGGGTCGAGATCGACTTGGTCGCTCTGCGCCCACCTCCGGCTCTCCCGACCGGGCAAGCCGACCGAAAACGCCACTATCGAGTCGTTCAACGGCCGCCTACGAGCGGAATGCCTGAACGCCTCGTGGTTCCAGTCGCTGGCCAATGCCCGCGAGCGCATCGAGGAATGGAGGTGCCAATAAAACGAAGATCGACCCGACACGGCCCTGGTCTGCCGCTTGTCAAGCATGCCTCCCTGTCACATCACGGGTTTGACGAGTGCACCGAAACGCTGCTACGAAGTAGGCATTGAGCGCCTGAAGAAGCCGTTTATTTTCAGGGCATTAGGAATGGTGGCGGCGAATCCCTCCGTCTCCGCCATTTTAGCCTTACTAAGTAGTTGTTTTTGCTGCCGAAAGCCGTTCGATCCTGGCTCGGTACACCTCATCCACCCCACATTTCGAATCGGCTTGCTCCGGCTTATAGCGGGATCTCGCTGGACTTCGCCTCGCGCGTGAGGCCGGGCGCTCGAGGTTCATGGCAGCGTTTCGATCAACGCGATTTTTTGGCTGGAGGCGCTGATTTCCGGCCAGGAGGATGCGTTTGAAGAGCGGGCAACCGCTCGAGCCACGCGGCACATCGGATTACTTCCTGTACGAGCTGCCTACCGTCCGGTTTCGGGATAGCTGGTGCGTGGCGGCCTGATGATCGGCTCAAGGACTGGAAGGGGCTTCGAGGATGCCGATCAACAGGAAGGATCTGGCCGACGCGGGCTCGCCGGAGGCGCTCGTCAAACGCATCCTAAAGGCCGAGCCGAACCTGCCGGTGCCCGTACCGATCCAAGAGCTGTGCGCACGCCTCGGGATCCTCAGGATCGAGGAGCTGGACACTGACGGGTTCGAGGGCGGCCTCGTCACCGACGCGAAGCGGTCCGAAGGAACCATCCTCGCCAAGCGCGGGGGCGAACCGCGTCGCCGCTTCACCATCGCGCACGAACTCGGCCACTTCCTGATGGCGCACCACGTCCCGGATCAGCCCGGCCGGTTCCTGTGCAAGAGTTCCGACCTACTGCGCCTCACAGCGAAGGTGGGCGACGAACGTCAGCTTAGGGAAGTCGAGGCCAACCGCTTCGCCACACTCGTGCTGATGCCACCGCACCTGCTGCGGGAGGCCATGGCTGCCTTTCGCGAGCCCGACCTGCAGCACGTACTTGCGCTCGCGCGCGACTTTGCGGTCGGCAAGGAGGCGGCGGCTCGGGCCTACGTGCAGTACCATCCCGAGCGGATCGCCATCGTCGTGGCGGGCAACGGCCGGGTGCAGCGGTGCTACCGCAGCCTCTCCTTTCCAACCATCGTCTGCGGGGTCGGCAGTCCGGTCCCGACACGCTCGCGCTATCATAGCAGTTCGCATCGGCCGAACACGGCGAGCGACATCGCCCCGTGCAGTCCCGATCTCTGGATCGATGTAAGGCGCGACCTCCGCGCGCCGGGTCTCTCCGAGCAGGTCTATCTCCAGCAGAACGGCTTCGCGATGATCCTGCTGCGTCTGGAACCCGTCCCGGAGGAGAGCGCGGAGGAGCGCAGGCTGGAGGAGGGTTGGCGTCACCGTTTTCACTCGGGGCGCCGGTAGTCGAGACTTTTGTAAGATTTCAATCCTAGTTGGAGTGACAACCTCAGAATCTATGAAATCGTTTATGACTAAAAATAGAAAAATTTGACCTTCAGATAGATGATAGTCAATTCAATCATCTGTTATGCCGCCTGCGGGTATAGGTCGGTTGTCCCATACAACAATAAGTCTGCCGCGATTTAAGGCCGAAAAGTGCTTGATGAGTTCATCTTTAAGGATTCACCTGTATGAGAGTAAGATATGAAAACTCGTCGCGCGTTGTTAATGTGGCTTCACATATTAGGGCTTCTTCATTTCAGCAAAACTGTCGCCCAGTGAAACGAACTTATTGAGGTGGCTTGCGAAAATTAAAAGGGGATCACGGCTCGTTGTCACATTAGGGTGCACCCTGGCGTCACGTAACACAGCTGGCGCCGGTCATCGTAACATCTGGGGTCAAGCCGGCTATTTGTCACAACTTAGCCTCGGACCTAAAGCTTGAGGTTACACACTATGGCCCGCATCGGTTACGCCCGCGTCAGCACCCTCGATTAGAATTATGAAGGGCAGGTTGCCCGGTTGAAGGCCGAAGGCTGCGGGGTCATCCGTTCGGAGAAGATCTCGGGCGGCAGCCGCGACGGCCGGGTCGAGTTGGCGACGGTGCTTGAGTTCCTGCGGCGGTTCATCAAGGAGCGCCAGCGCGAGGGCATCGAGCGCGCGACGGGCAGCGGTGTGTATGCCGGCTGCAAGCGCCGCGTCGACCGCTGCCGGATCATGACGTTGTCGAAGGCCGGCAATGGAGCAGCAGCGACCGCTGTGGCCTTGGGCCGCTCCCGCATGCAGGTTTATCGGGTGCTTCGCGAATCCTCACGGTCCGGCTGGAGCAGGCCATGCCGGTTGCCTGGTCGGGCTTCATGCGAATGTCACCTGGCCTATCGCCAGTCCAGGCTCGGGAGGAATGCCGGCTCGCTACGTTCGAGGTCTCTGCCGTAATCCGTTGAGGGAGGAGAATTTCGAATACGTGTCACAGGACTGTTATGAGCGCGACCTACTGGCAGGATTACTGATCCCTAGGGTCCTGAGGCCATCATGTCCGACGCCGTTGCTGCTCCGACTGGCTTGCCGAAGGGCGCCATTGCGCCCGCCGCAGGGCCAAAGCTCGATCACGGCATTCATCCGGGCGGGGTCATCGCGTTCCTGCTCGTCCTGGTCGCGGGATTGGCCTACGCGCTCTACAGCCTCGTGACCGACATGAACGCGGTGGGCCAGTCGCCCCTCGCCATCGGTGCCTTCGTGCTGCTCGGCCTGGCTCTGCTCATCGCCCTGGCCTTCGAGTTCGTGAATGGGTTCCACGACACCGCCAATGCGGTCGCCACCGTGATCTACACCCACTCGATGCCGCCGCTCGTCGCGGTCATCTGGTCCGGCGCTTTCAACTTCCTCGGTGTGATGCTGTCCTCCGGCGCGGTCGCCTATGCCATCGTCACCCTGTTGCCGGTGGAGCTGATCCTGCAGGTCGGGTCATCGGCCGGTTACGCCATGATCTTCGCGCTGCTCATCGCCGCGATTCTCTGGAACCTCGGCACCTGGGCTTTCGGCCTGCCGAACTCGTCGTCCCACGCACTGATCGGATCGGTCATCGGCGTCGGCCTCGCCAACCAGCTGATGGCCCCCGAGGGACAGGCCACCTCGGGCGTCGACTGGGCGCAGGCCCTCGGCGTGTTCAAGGCGCTGCTGTTCAGCCCCGTCATCGGGTTCATCGCCGCCGCCCTGCTGCTGCTGGCCCTCAAGTTCACGGTGCGCCGGAAGGACCTCTACGAGGCCCCCAAGGGCGAAACCCCGCCGCCTTTGTGGATCCGCAGCCTGCTGATCCTGACCTGCACCCTCGTGTCGTTCTTCCATGGCGGCAATGACGGCCAGAAGGGCATGGGCCTGATCATGCTCATTCTCATCGGCGCGGCCCCCACCGCCTACGCCCTCAACCGCACGATGTCGGACGACACCACCCCGGCCTTCATCCAGACCTCCCAGAACGCCAGCACGGTGTTCGCGAGCCATGCCGGGAACGGGCCGAAGCCCGATGCCGCCGAGGCCCGCAAGCAGGTGTCGGAAGCCCTGAAGACCAAGGACCTGAACCGGCCTGCCGTGTACGGGGCGCTCGCTGCGCTCTCGACCGACATCGCCGACAACGTGAAGGGCTACGGCGCCATCAAGCAGGTGCCGGCGGCGGCGACATCGAACCTGCGCAACGACATGTATCTCGCCGCCGACGCGATCCGGCTCCTGCCGAAGAACGGCGCGACATTCTCGGAGGCCGAGACCGGCACCCTGAAGGCCTATACCGGCCTCCTCAACGACGGGACCCGCTACATTCCGACCTGGGTCAAGGTCTGCGTCGCCTTGGCCCTCGGCCTCGGCACCATGGTCGGCTGGAAGCGCATCGTCGTCACCGTAGGCGAGAAGATCGGCAAGACCCATCTCACCTACGCCCAGGGTGCGTCCGCCGAGATGGTCGCCGCCGGCACCATCGGCCTCGCCGAGCTTTACGGTCTGCCGGTCTCGACCACCCACATCCTGTCGAGCGGCGTCGCCGGCACCATGGCGGCCAACGGCTCGGGCCTGCAGATGTCCACCGTCCGCAACATGGCATTGGCCTGGGTCCTGACGCTGCCCGCCGCCATCACCCTGGCGGGCGTCCTCTTCTTCATCCTGCGACACGTGTTCTGAGATGACGGATGCGACGCGGGTGACCGCCTCAGCTTCATGACTACGATGTGGGCCGAATGGCCTGCGGGACCGTCCTCAACATTCCCTGTGAGGAAAAACTCTCACCAGGAGTTGCATGATCGCGTCGATGCCGCTGGTTCGGCCTTGGGCTGCTCCCGCTTGCAGGTGTTTCGGGTGCTACGAGAAGCCCGAAGGAGCGACTGTGAGGCTAGAGCGCTCTCCGCCGAAGTGGATGCCGGTTCGGCGAAAAAGAGCGCGGCACAACAAAGGCCTGGAGATGTGCCCCGACCCAACGTGGTCGGGCGCAGCTCTAGGCCGATTTCCTGAACGGCTGATAAGCGGTCGTTGAGCTGCCCGATACGTGCGGGTATGCCATTGGCAACAGCTCGTCGCAGACCTCCGCCCGGTGCGGGAACCGGGCGGAGGTCTGTCAGCGTCGCGGTGCGCGGTCGGGATGCGACCGGACCGTCGGCGTCAGGGACGGCAGCGACCACCCGGACCGCGATAGAGACGGGGCGGGCAACCGCCCGGTGCGCCTGTCATGGCCCGCCGCACAGCGCCGCTCCGCCCTCGATTCAGGCGGCAGCCCCCGAACGGATTGCGATGGGCGCCGAAGCCGCAACCGCCGCGGACCTGCACAATCGGGGCGTCGAGAGCGATGCCGCCGGCCGGCGCGGGCAGGGCTTGAGCCCCGCCTGCCACGAGCAGGGTTGCGAACCCTCCGATGATGTGAACCGTTCCGGGTTTCCCGGAGGCCATTTGGTTTGGGTCAAGCGGCCAAGGCGTGCACCTTGGCGTGGGCATAGTAGCGCGCTTCGGCCTCGGCGGGAGGGATATTCCCGATGGGTTCAAGCAGGCGGCGGGTGTCGAACCAGTCGACCCATTCGAGGGTGGCGAACTCGACCGCCTCGAAGGAGCGCCACGGGCCACGGCGATGGATCACCTCGGCCTTGAAGAGGCCGTTGATCGTCTCGGCCAGAGCATTGTCGTAGCTGTCACCGACGCTGCAGACGGACGGCTCGACACCGGCCTCGGCGAGCCGCTCCGTGTAGCGGATCGACAGGTATTGCGAGCCCCTGTCGCTATGATGCACGAGGCCGCCACCCCGGACCGGACGACGCTCGTGCAGGGCCTTCTCCAAGGCATCCAGCACGAAGCTGGCATGAGCGGTTTGGGACACACGCCAGCCGACGATGCGACGGGCGAAGACGTCGATCACGAAGGCCACATAATATTTGGGCTGAATGTAGCGATCCGCTACCCAATAGATTTAAAGGATTCCTACCCGCCGACTTATTGAAGCGTTCATTTGCGAAGCAAATGTAGCAGTTCGGCTTGGTCCTCCCGATCTTGATTGCTGATCAGGATTCGACGCTGACAGCAACAGACATTTCCAAGAATGCGTCGGGCGACCCAACGAAGCTGCCCGTCGCCGGCATCGCCTGACGGATGTCGCGTGCGACGGCAACCGGGATCAAGTTCGCGCCTCCGACGCTGCGGTTAGTCGGGTCGAAGGTGACCCACCCTGCACCCGGCAGGTAGACTTCTCCCCAGGCATGAGTGGACCCGACATCGGCAGAGCCCAAAAGGGTGCGTGTCGGGTCGTGAAGATAGCCCGATACGATGCGGGCGCCGAAGCCGAGGCTGCGGACCGCTTCCACGAAGAGCGTGGCTAGATCCCGACATGAGGCCATGCCCAGCGACAGGGTTTGGCTCGGTGACTGGGTACCCTCGTCCTCGCGGGCCTGGTAGGCGATTGCGTTGCCTACGCCAGCGTTGATGTCCTTGAGCAACGACAGGGTGTCTGTTGGGTAGCCCGCAACGAACCCCTGCGCCCAAGATGGCAGGTCGTCTCCATCGGGGTATTGCCGGATTGCCAGTGCTCCCAGGTCGCTCCATTCGTCGTCGGAGTACCGGAAGGGAAACGAAATGGCCGAGGCCGCTATGTCGAAAATTGGATAGGCCACCGCGGAAAGCTCGACGCAGGCCACACTATCGATGACGAGAATATCGGAGGGCGTCGCGAAGGTGGCGGTCGCCACGGCGTTTCCAAAAACGTCGTTAGCCCATTTGATCGTTGCATCCGGCGTCACTGTGACGACACTCGACACGAGCCTCAAGTCACGTGTCTCGCGAGGTCGCAGCATCAGGCGGTGCGGTCCCAGACTGACTGGCTGTCGGTAACGATACGTCGTCTCATGATGGATGCGCAGCTCGATCAAGGGACGCTCCTATAGACCTCAAGGGGCTCGTTTTCCGAGGCAGGCTTTTGGAGCCATTCCGTTAAACCGCCGCGAGAACTGATCCTCCCCCGGTTTCACGGACACGGGGGTTAGCTCGCGTTCCGTTCGGCCTGCCCGGGCATGATGTAGCCAAGGGCCGAGTGGATGTGCTGTCGATTGTAATAGCCTTCGATGTAGGCGAACAGGTCCCGTCTGGCCTCGTCCCGGGTCGCCCATCGTCGCTGGTGAACGAGGTCGACCTTAAGCGTGTGGAAGTCCTTCGACAGGCTCAGGATGAGGACTTTCCCTCGGGGCGTTGTCGTAGCAGCAGCCTGTTCGGCTCACGGTCGAGTTCACGCCGCAGACGGGCGATCTCGGCCGCGTGATCGGACGGGGATGCCACCGGGCTCATTGGCACGGATTCTGGCGATCCTGCTGGTCGCGACCGTTGGCGGGCCACCCATCGGCGCCGTGCGCCACTGCCTCAGCATGGAGTGTTGGATCCCGAGTTCGGCGGCGATCTGCATCTGCGGCCGGCTGCTGCTTTATCGCAGGGCCACCGCCTTGCGTTTGAACTCGGGCGTAAACTCCCGTCTCGTCTCTGCCATCAAACACCGTCCCAGCCCGCAAGGAGCGTATCAGCCGCCCCGTTGATCCGGGGGCGCGCGCCATGCTGATCCTCGATGGCGCGGGCTGGCACATCGCCGACGACCTCGTGGTCCCCGACACCATCACCGTGTCGCCGCTGCCGTCGCATGCGCCCGAACTCAACCCGGTCGAGACTGTCTGCCAGTTCGTGCGCGACAACCGGCTCGGCGACACGATCTTTGCCTCCCACGAGGACATTCCCGATCGATGCTGCGCGGCCTGGAACAAGCTCGTGGCACAGCCTCGGTGCATCATGTCCCTCGGACTGCGCAACTGGGCCTATCGGTGATGATACGCGCCGATTGGTATAACACTTGGCGTCAACGCCCTTGGGCCGCGCGCGGGCGGCCCGCCTTCAGCCTCCGACATGTCCGCGTATCGAGCCTGCGCGGGCGGTCGGGAGCTCCCCAGCGGCGAGGCGCCGCGCCTGCCGCATCGGGGCTTTTCAAGCCGCGAATCCGTGACTAGCTTGGGGTTCTCGCAACGAACGAAAGGAGGTGATCCAGTGTCTCATTGCCTAAATCAGCCGCTTACCTCGGCTTACCGGACCTGGAACGTCGCCTCCGACGCGCACGCCTAGCGCGTTAGAGGACCCCTCACCGGGTTCGGCCGAACGGACAAGCGGTTCGGCAATGGAAGGGCCGCCCTCATGGGGCGGCCCTTCGTCGTTGGGGTCTCGGTCAGTGAGTGGTTCAGCGCTTCTGGAACAGGGGCTGGGCCAGTGCCTCGGCCCGAGCCATCCAGAGGTCGCGATCGGAACAGGCCTGGGCCAGTTCCTCGGCATCGCTCTCGGAGCGCGCGCGAGCCTCTTCCAGCTTCTCGACGAAGAGGGTCTGGAGTTCGGCGAGGCGGTCACGCTCGGCGCGCAGGTCGTGGAGCTCGGCCATCTCCTTCTCCACATGCGACCGCAGGCGGCGCAGTTCCTGCGCGAGGATCCCCTGGAGTTGGTCGTAGCGGTCGCTCTCGACCTTCAGCTTGGCCTTGAGCATCAGGTTCTCGGCCATCAGTTCCGAGACGTCGCCGTCCTCGCTGGCCTCGGGAGCCTCGGTCCGCGCGGGCGGCGACACCACCCGGGGCGACCAGGACGAGGCCTGCGGCTCGGCCTTCTCCGGCGCGGCCGGTCTTTCGAACGCCGCGACCTTGTCGGCGGCGGGGGCCTGCTCGGCGGAGGTGGTCGCCGCCTTCATGGCCGCCAGCCAATCGCGCAGCGGTCCGGGCGTCGGACGTCCGTTTAAATCCTGTGCCTGGTAGTGACGGGCTGGTTCCGACATCGCTCGCGTCCTCGTGTGCAGACGCATTCGATCAAAGCATGCTTAACGAACCGTAAAGGTTAAGAAAATTTCCTCGTCCCGATTTGCGGAAACGGGCGCGCCGCGTGGGGGGTGTTCGTCCCTGCCGAAGGGTCACTTCGACCGCCGTATCATGCAGATATAAGAGAGTCCGAGCCACGCCCCGGCATCGGCTTTCGTCGAGGGGGCGCGACCACCCAGCGGACCGGGCCGACGCTATAGCTCGGCGCGCAATCGCCAAAGGACGGACACGGCACATGTATATCGAAGCGCCCAGCCTCGTGGGACAGCCCGGCATCAGGCACGCCTTCTTCACCCGTGCCGGCGGCGTCTCCCACGGTCTCTATGCCAGTCTCAACGGCGGCCTCGGCTCGCAGGACGAGCCCGCCCTCGTGGCGGAGAACCGGAGCCGCATGGCCGGGCATCTCGGCGTCGCGCCAAGTCATCTCGTGAGCCTGTATCAAGTCCACTCCGCCGAGGTCGCCATCATCGACGGCCCCATGGCCCTCGCCGACCGCCCGCGTGCCGACGCCATGGTCACGCGCGTGCCGAACCTCGCTCTGGGCATCGCCACCGCCGATTGCGGTCCGATCCTGTTCGCCGATCCCGTGGGCCGCGTCATCGGCGCCGCCCATGCGGGATGGAAGGGCGCCTTGTCCGGTGTGATCTCCGCCACGGTGGAGGCGATGGAGCGTCTCGGCTCGGTGCGGGGCGACATTATCGCCGTGCTCGGCCCGACGATCTCGCAAGCCGCCTACGAGGTCGGGGACGATTTCCGCACCCGCTTCGCCGAAGAGGTTCCGGGTTCGGACGCCCATTTCGCGCCGGGCCAGCGCGAGGGGCACGCCCAGTTCGACCTGCCCGGCTTCATCGCCCGTCGCCTGCGGGAAGCCGGCATCGAGAAGGCATCGACACTGGGCCTTTGCACCTACGCCGATCCCGAACGCTTCTATAGCTATCGGCGCACGACCCACCGGGGAGAGGCCGATTACGGCCGACTGATTTCAGCGATCGTTCTTGCCGCCTGACAGGCGAGACGGTGGCGGCCAGGGTCTGCGACAATCTGTCATTCGCCGAGGTAGTGAAAAAGCGTGGCCGCAAGTGAACCTTGGCCGTTCGGCGGTGTTCTGGCTATGCGTTGCCTCTGCTGAGGTGGTCGCTGCCACAAAGGGGCCGTGTTCGACACACGCGGCGTGGTTGCGATGCAACAGCTTCCTGAGGGATGCTGAGCTATAGACGGGGAATTGCGCAGGACCGCTCCCAAAAAGGCGGCCGCGCTAACGAGTAGAGGACCAGACCATGAAATCCTTCCTTCGCGGCACCACCGCTCTCGCCGGCATCGTCATCGCCGGTTCCGCTTTCGCCGCCGACCTTCCGCGTCGCGCCGCTCCCCCGGTCTTCGTGCCGGTGCCGGTGTTCACCTGGACGGGCGCCTACTTCGGTATCAACGCCGGTTACGGCTTCGACGCCGGAAGCAACAACGACCGCTACGCCCTGCCGGGTGGTTCGGTGCTGAACTCCTTCACCCGCACCCCGGTGGTCGTCTCGACCAACGGCGGCAACGATCTCGAAGGCTTCGTCGGCGGTGGCCAGGTCGGCTACAACTACCAGTTCACCCCGGGTTCGGGCGTGGTCGTCGGTATCGAAGCTGACGCCCAGTACACCGACTTTGGCAACAAGAGCCGCACCGTGGCCGGCACCGTCAGCCCCGTCGCCGGCGCTCTCGTCAGCCCCACCTCGGTCCGTATCCCGGGCAACGAGATGAACTTCTTCGGCACCGTCCGCGGCCGTATCGGTTACGCCTTCGACCGCACTCTCGTCTACGGCACCGGCGGCTTCGCCTACGGCGACGGCGCAACGGGCGGCGACGACTTCCGCACCGGCTACACCGCCGGCGGTGGTATCGAGTACGCTCTCCCCACCGACTCGTTCTTCAACTTCTTCAAGTCGTCGGCCGTGACCCTGAAGGTCGAAGGTCTGTACGTGAACCTCGAGAACGACAGGAACAACCGTGGCGGTCGCTCGGTGTTCAACGCGGCTGCCGCCCCCAATGGCCTCCTGACCATCAGCCCCTCGGTTGCTGCTCGCGAGTCCGAGTTCGCCGTCGTCCGCGCCGGCCTGAACTACAAGTTCGGCTCGTACTAGGCCTTACAGAACCGACGCTTCGCCTCAGGGCGGAGCACGAGGTCTCTAGAAGGAGCCCGGCTGAAAAGCCGGGCTCTTTTTGTTGCGTGAGGAAGACGAGTGGCCTCCGGCTCCATCACCTTTCCGAAATTTCATGCTCCGAACCTGAGCTCCCGTGCATCCGCAACGGCGAAGTTCGCGTTGACCCCCTGACAAAGCCTGAGGCGCCACCCCATCTCGGAGGCGCCGGGGCGGCATTGGCCCGCAGGCTTCTCTCAGGAGGACGACCCCATGAACAGCGAAGAACGCGAGGTCATCGGCGGCATTTTCCAGCGTCTGGAGCAGGCCGCGAGCCAGCCCCGCGACGCCGATGCCGAGCGCTTCATCGCGGACAAGCTCCGCGCCCAGCCCTATGCGCCCTATGCGATGGCGCAGCTGATCTATGTCCAAGAAGAGGCGATCAAGAGCCTGAACGAGCAGCTCGAACAGGCTCGTCAGGCGGCCCAGCAGCCCCAGGGTGGCGGCGGCTTCCTCTCGAGCATCTTCGGCGGCGGCTCGCGCCAGCCGGAACCCCAGCGTCCGACCGGCCAGCCTTGGGGCGGTCAGGGTGGGCCGCAGCAGGGATACGGTCAGCAGCCCGGCTATGGGCAGCAGCCCGGTTACGGCCAGCAGCCCGGTTACGGCGGACCGCAGCAGGGCGGCCCCTGGGCCGGCCAGCAGGCGGCTCCCGCGCGCGGCGGCGGCTTCATGGCGACGGCGCTTCCGATGGCGGCGGGTGCTGCCGGTGGCATGCTGCTCGGCAGCGCCCTGTCCAACGCCTTTGCCGGCGGGCATTCGGCCCTCGGCAGCGCGGCGGCGGCAGGCCTTCCCTCGGCCGGTGCCGCGGCCGGTAACGAAGACCTCGGTTCGGCCCTCGGTGGCGGCAACGACTTCCAGGACGCGTCGTTCGACAGCGATCCGGGCGGTGATTTCGGCGGCGACCTGGGCGGCGGCGGCGACGACGATTGGGTGTGAGCCCAACCCGTACCCGTCACCGCGCGTGATGGTTCATTGACGAGGAAGGCCCGGTGCGTGTCCCCACGCGCCGGGCCTTTTTTATGTGTGTCGGTTACAGGACTTCGACCCGCGTCCCCACGGGGGTCCGTTCATACAGGTCGATGACGTCCTCGTTCATCATCCGGATGCAGCCCGACGACACGGATTGCCCGATCGTGTGCGGCTCGTTGGTCCCGTGGATGCGGTAGAGGGACGAGCCGAGATAGAGCGCCCGCGCGCCGAGCGGATTGGCCGGGCCGCCCGCCATGTGGCGCGGCAGATCGGGGCGGCGCTGCAGCATCTCCGCCGGAGGCGTCCAATCCGGCCATTCGCGCTTCTGGCTGATCGTCTTCATTCCCGACCAGGCGAAACCCGGACGACCGACACCGATGCCGTAGCGGATGGCCTGGCCGCCGGGCTGGACGAGATAGAGAAATTTCGTCCGGGTATCGATGACGATGGCGCCAGGCTTCTGCCGCCCATCGAAGGGGACGACCTGCCGGGCAAAGCGCGGGTCGGGCGTCCGCTCGATCGCCGCGGCCTGCATCTCGGGTGCCGCCTGCGACGGCAGGGCGGCGAGCCGCGTGCGCGCGGGAGCGAGATAAGGATCGATGTCGGGCACACGGTCGCCCGAGTAGAGCACGCGCGGCATGGGCTCGCCGCCATAGCCCTGCGCGGCCGGATGGCGTGGGAGCACCCCGTCATCGGCGAGGCCGGGACGCCTGGCGCGCGGCGGCGTTCCATTGCCCGTCACCAGGAATTCGATGAAGCCGCCACCGTACTGGCCAGCCGAACTCTGAGCCTGTGCGGATCCCCCCGTCACCGCCGTCGCCAGGCAAGCCATGGCGACGCACAAACCGATACGCTTCAACACGCGACTACTCCGGGCCATCATCGTCCTGCACTCCAGGCTGGCCGGACGGGACGAGAATCGCGTGAAGGAACGTGGTGAATCGTTCAGTCCATTGCGGCTCCATTGGTCGCTTTCAAGAACAGCATGAATCGTCCGTAAAACTGCACACGACCTTTTGTCTGTTGAAGAAATGGCAACCACTTGGTCGCATGGTGGCTCGAAGGCTTCTCGTCTCGGGAGCCGCGTCGTTCGTCAGGACGATGGCGCCCGAGCCACGCGTGCCCGCCATTCGACCCAGTTACTCCTGCCGGCTGATCATCCCCGATGAACATGAAGCGCTACCGCATCGAAGACAGCCTCGGTTTGGCAAGCGTGCGACCCGTCGCGGAGGTCGCGCACGCCAAGGAGCGTTCCGGCGCCAATGACGTGAAGCTCGACGAGATCCTCACGGCGATCCAGGAGCTTCGCCGCGTCACGCAGACCAGCACGGTCGAGACGATCGAAGCCTGCCGGAAGGAGCTCAACGAGGCCTTCGCCATGCGCTCCGAGCTCGACGTGATGAAGGAAGCCATCACCCGGACGAAGAAGGAAATCGCGACGCTCTACCATTCCGAGAATACCGGGAAGGGAATGAAGCGGGTCGCCGGCGAACTCGATGCGGTGGTGGAATCCACCGAGCTCGCCACGAGCACGATCCTCGGCGCGCTGGAAGAGATCGAGACCAATGCCAGCGCATTGCGGGCCATGCGGCAGGCCGCCGGCGGCGAAAACATCGACATGATCCTCGAGCGGGTGATCGTCGCCTACGAGGCCTGCAATTTTCAGGATCTCACCGGCCAGCGCATCAACAAGATCGTGGGCGTGCTCAAGTTCATCGAGGAGCATCTGGACCGCATGATCGAGGCCTGGGGCGGCCTCAATTCGTTCAGCGAAATCCTCGGCGTCGTGCCCCAGGGCCCCAGCATCGACGACGAGAGCTCCCTCCTCAACGGACCCAAGCTCGACAGCGACCCGGGCCATGTGGACCAGGGCGATATCGACGCGCTGTTCGATTAAGACGCGAAGGCGCCGGCCTTCGGGGGGCGATGGGGTCGGGAGCCCCTTCCCTCTCGAATCCCCGGCGCTTAAGTCTCGGGCATGAGCCGTCAGCCCGCGAAAGACCCTTCTTCCCAGCAAGACCTGCCGCCGGATTCGTTCGACGAACGCGAGGATGCGGACGAGACCCCGGAACGCATCGACGACGGCCCCGAGATCGATTTCGATTTCGAGGAAGGCGCGGTCAAGGCCGGCACGGAGATCATCCGCCGGTTCTGGAGCACGCTGCCGTCGGGACCGGGCGTCTACCGGATGTTCGACGAGAAGGGCGACGTCCTCTACGTCGGCAAGGCCAAGAACCTGAAGGCCCGGGTCGGCTCCTATGCGAGGGGCCAGGCCCATTCCAATCGCATCGCCCGGATGATCTCGCAGACGGCGGCGATGGAATTCGTCACCACCGCCACCGAGACCGAAGCGCTGCTGCTGGAGGCCAACCTCATCAAGCAGCTGAAGCCCCGCTTCAACGTGCTGATGCGGGACGACAAGTCGTTTCCCTACATCCTGGTGACGGCGGATTCGGAAGCGCCGCAGATCGTCAAGCATCGCGGCGCGAGGCGGCGGAAGGGCAGTTATTACGGCCCCTTCGCCACCGTCTGGGCGGTGAACCGCACCGTCAACGCGCTCCAGCGCGCCTTCCTGCTGCGCACCTGCACCGACAGCTATTACGAGAACCGCACCCGGCCCTGCCTGCTCTACCAGATCAAGCGCTGCGCCGGCCCCTGCACCGGTGAGATCGCCCTGCCGGAATATCAGGCGCTCGCCGAGAATGCGAAGGGCTTCCTCTCGGGCAAGTCCAACGCGGTGAAGGACCGCATGCGCGAGGAGATGCAGGACGCCTCGGAGAAACTCGAATTCGAGCGCGCCGCCCGCTTTCGCGACCGCATCTCCGCCCTCTCGGCGATCCAGGGGACGCAAGGGGTCAACACGCAGGGCGTCGAGGAGGCGGATGTGTTCGCCCTCGACGAGCAGGCCGGCCAGTTCTGCATCGAGGTCTTCTTCTTCCGCAACTTCCAGAACTGGGGCAACCGCGCCTATTTCCCGAAGGCCGACCGCTCCATGACGCCGGACGAGGTGCTCGCCTCCTTCATCAGCCAGTTCTACGACGACAAGCCGGCGCCCCGGATCGTCCTCGTCTCCCATGCCATCGAGGATGCGGAGCTGATGGCGGCCGCCCTGTCGAGCCGTGCCGAGAACCGGGTGGAAGTCCACCAGCCCCAGCGCGGTGAGCGCAAGGCGCTGGTGGAATACGCCCAGCGCAATGCCAAGGAGGCTTTGGCCCGCAGGCTCGCCGACACCGCCTCGCAGGGCAAGCTGCTGGTGGCCCTCGGGCAATCGTTCGGATTGCCCGCCGCACCCCGCCGCATCGAGGTCTACGACAATTCCCACATCATGGGCACGAACGCGGTGGGCGGCATGATCGTCGCCGGCCCCTCGGGCTTTGCCAAGACGCATTACCGCACCTTCAACATCAAGTCCGAGGAGCTGACGCCGGGCGACGATTTCGGGATGATGAAGGAGGTGCTGCAGCGCCGCTTCAAGCGCCTCGTCAAGGAGAACCCGCGCACGCCCAACGAGGCAGCTTTGGCGGCCAGCGAAGGCGGCGTGCCGGAGCCGGTCCCCGAACCGGACGGCGAGACCATGCCGGCCTGGCCCGACCTCGTCCTCATCGACGGCGGCAAGGGCCAGCTCGAAGCGGCACGCACCGCGCTGGAACAGCTCGGCGTCACCGACGTCGCCCTCGTCGGCATCGCCAAGGGCCGTGACCGCGATGCGGGGCGAGAGACCTTCTTCGTGCCCGGAAAGGCCCCGTTCAAGCTGCCGCCGCGCGACCCGACCCTCTACTTCGTCCAGCGCCTGCGGGACGAGGCCCATCGCTTCGCCATCGGCACGCACAGGGCCAAGCGCAAGCGGGAGATGATCAAGAACCCCCTCGACGAGATCGCCGGCATCGGCCCGACCCGCAAGCGCGCCCTCCTCCACCATTTCGGGACGGTGAAGGCGATCCAGCGCGCGTCGTTGGAGGATCTGGCGACCACGCCCGGCGTCAACGCCGCCACGGCACGTGCGGTGTATGATTACTTCCAGGCCGGAGGGTGAGCGCGAAGCCCGCCTGTCAGGTTGCGCCGGTATCCGAATCGTCGTCAGACCGGCGATACAGAGCCTCGTAATCCCTCCCGCCATAGAAGACGTTGGTGATACGAACGCTGTCGTCCTCGACCAGATAAGCGATCACGGCGCAACGCTCGAACGGCACCGTGCGAAGGCCGGGTGCGAGGTCGTCACGGAGTCGACCGGCACGGGGCGCATCTCCGATTCGATCACATCGCGCCTTGATGCGTCGTACGAACGACGCGGCGACCGACGTGTTTCCGCTCGCTTGGCGAACGAAACGGAAAATGTCGGCAAGGTCGTCCAGCGCGTCCGGCCGGAAGTAGACCGCGAGTCTACGCACCCGAAGTCTCGGTCCCCTCGTCGGCGAACAGGCGAGCCAGGTGCCGGTCCGCGTCCGTCGTCGTCAGGTCCGGCCGTGGGTCATCGAGGGACCGGCGAACACGAGACCGTATCTCGCTCAGACGCCCGGCATCTTCCATCCGTTGCCGTTGCCAGAGACGGACCGCGTCACGCATGACTTCGCTCGTCGATGTGTAATCTCCCGCCTCGATGCTTTCACGCACCGCACGAAGGAGCTCGGGCGTCATGGTAATGCTGATCTCGTCTGCGGACGGCATGCGCGGACATCCTGCTCAATCCGCCCATCGGTAGCATAGAATCGGACCCGGCACATTCGCAGCGCAATGCGCTCGGCGCGACGACAGAGGCGGTATGAAAGCGGTATGGCCGTTTGCATCATCGCGGTTGACCCCTCCCCCCCGCCCATGGTTTCACCGCGTCGATGACTGTCCTCCCCCTCCGACGCCGGTCACCGGCCTGGACGCTGGCGAATTGCCTCACCTACGGGCGGCTGGTCGCCGTCCCCGTGGTGGTAGCGCTGTTGTATTGGCCGGACGAGCATGCGGCGCGGTTCGCGGCGCTCGGCGTGTTCATCGCCGCGGCCATCACCGATTATCTCGACGGCTACGTCGCCCGGACCTACGATCAGAGCTCGGCCCTGGGGCGGATGCTCGACCCGATCGCCGACAAGCTCCTCGTCGCCGCCTGCCTGCTGATGCTTGTGGCCGACAAGACGATCCACGACTGGAGCCTGTGGGCGGCCATCGTCATCCTGTGCCGCGAGATCCTCGTGTCGGGCCTGCGCGAATACCTGGCGGAGTTGAAGGTCAGTCTCCCCGTCAGCCGCGTGGCCAAGTGGAAGACCACCCTTCAGCTCGTGGCGATCGGTTTCCTCGTGGCCGGCAGGGCGGGGGAAACGATCCTGCCCCATACCGTCTTTGCCGGAGTCGCCCTGCTCTGGGTCGCCGCGGCCCTGACGCTCTACACGGGCTACGATTATATGAGAGCCGGCATCCGGCACGTGATGGACGATCCGCGCTGACCCGCCGATGCCGCAGCCGGAAGGGCAGATGATGAAGCTCGTGTATTTCGCCTGGGTGCGCGAACGCATCGGCAAGGCCGAAGAGACCGTGGACCTGCCGGCCGGGACCGAGACGGTGGCCGACCTCGTCGGCTGGCTGCGCGGTCGGGGCGAGGAATACGCCTATGCCTTCGAGAATGCCGGGATCGTGCGGGCGGCCATCGATCGGGTCCACGCCAAGCCGGACGCCGCCATCGCGGGCGCCACGGAGATCGCGTTCTTCCCGCCGATGACCGGCGGCTGAGCGGCCGTTCGCCGGATCTTTCGCGAGGGCGCGCCTATCGATGACCACCGTGATTCGCGAGTTCCAGGACGGCGATGCCGAAGCGGTGGTGACCCTCTGGCACGCTGCGGGAATCTCTCGGCCGTGGAACGATCCGGCCAGGGACATCGCCTTCGCCCGGCGCGATCCGCATTCGACCATCCTGCTGATCGAGCGCGAGGCGGCCGTCGCCGCCACCGCCATGGTGGGCGAGGACGGGCACCGGGGCTGGGTCTACTACGTCGCCGTCGACCCGCTTCTTCGCGACCTCGGCCTGGGCAGGGCGATCATGGAGGCGGCCGAGCGGTGGCTGGTCGCCCGTGGCGTCTGGAAGGTCCAGCTCCTCGTGCGCGAGGAGAATGGCGCGACCCGCCATTTCTACGAACATCTCGGCTACCGCGACACCCGGACGATCTGCCTGCAGAAAGTCATCGGAGAGAATGCGGGCTGAGAGGGTCGAGGCTCACAACGCCGCGCGGCTCGCTCACTTCTTGCCGAGAGCCGCGCTGAAGGCGGCGAGGTTGCTGCGCATCATCGCCGCATAGGTGGCCGCAGGACCATCGGGACCCGACAGGGCGTCGGAATAGACCTTGCCGCCCACCGTGGCACCGCTCTCCCGCGAGATCTGCTGCATCAGGCGTGGGTCGGCCACGTTCTCCAGGAAGACCGCCGGGATCTTGTCGCGCCGGATCTGGCGGATGATGCGGGCCACATCCTTCGGGCTCGCCTCGCTGTCGGTGGAGACGCCCTGGGGCGCGATGAAGTCGAGCCCGTAGGCGGCGGTGAAATAGCCGAACGCATCGTGCGTGGTGATGATCTTGCGGTGCTCGGGGGGAATCGCCGCGATGGCCGCGCGGATATCGGATTCCAGGCCCGCGAGGGTGGCGAGATAGGCTTTCGCGTTCGCCGCGTAGTCGCCGGCGTGATCGGGATCGATCTTCGCCAGCCCGTCGCTGATATTGGCGATGTAGATCCGCACATTGGCGATGCTCTGCCAGGCATGGGGATCGTCGTGATGGGCGTGCCCCGCATGCCCTCCGCCATGGTCGTCGTCACCCTCGATGGGCTTCACACCCTTGGTGGCGACGATGACGGGCGCCTTCGTCCCGGACGCCTTGATCAGCCTGTCGAGCCAGCCTTCCAGACCGAGGCCGTTGACCACGACCAGATTGGCGGCGGTGAGTTTGCGCGCATCCCCGGGGGCCGGGTTGTAGCCATGCGCGTCGGCATCGGGGCCGACCAGCGTCGACACTTCGACCCGGTCACCGCCGACCTGCTTCACGAGATCACCGAGGATCGAGAATGTCGCCACCGCCTTCAGCGGTTCGGCGGCATCCGCCTTATTCCCGAACGGGGAGACGGCCAGCAGGAAGCCGAAACAGGCCGCTGCCGCCGATGTCACGATGTGGCGCCTCGATTGCATCCGTCTCGCTCCTTGACCACACATCCGCCGGATACCGATCCCCTTCCATCCGCTCCCCCACCCCGAGACGCGTCTGCCCGGCGAGGAAGGCGATGCTCGCCGTGCGATACGTCACACGACCGAAAAGCGGCGGGATGGTGTACTCGGCCGGCACCCGATGTGCGGCTGCATTCTCTAGTGTAACAGTATCACATTGCCAAGGCGGAGAGCGTCGCTTGATCTTCCCCTCATCGCCCGGCAAACCCCGTCTGAATGCCGGGCGCCTGCCCGCGCGCCAGACAACGGATGATCATGGGCCGTAGGCCGCTTCTCAGGGGTGACACCCTTCCCCTCATCGGCCGTGTCTGGCGCGACTGGCTGCGGCCCCACCGGGCGACCCTCGCCGTCGTCCTGGTGCTGATCGCCATCATCGGGGTCGCGACGGGGCTGTATCCCGCCCTGATCAAGGGCGCCTTCGACGCTTTCGACCACAAGGACCCTGCCGCCCTCACCTATGGGCCGATCATCGTCATCGCCATCACCTCGATCCGGGGCTTTGCCCTGTTCGGCCAGACGGTGCTCACCAACCGCGTGGTGACCCGCGTCGAGGCCGACATGCAGGCGGCACTCTATGGGCATCTCATCGATTCCGACCTCGCCCAGCTCGGGCGGGAGAGCCCGGCGGCCTTCACCCAGCGCTTCACCACGGATTTCGCCTTCATCAAGGAGGCACTGACGCGCATCTCCACGGTGCTCCTGCGCGATCTCGCCATGCTGATCGCCCTCGTCGTCGCGCTGCTGTGGATGGACCCGGTGCTCACCCTGGTGGCGGCGGTGGTCGTGCCCTTCGTCGCCGGCCCGATCGGCCGCATCGGCAAGAAGCTGAGGCGGGTCTCCACCACCACGCAGGAGCAGATGGGCCTCACGGCGAGCCTCATCACCGAGAGCCTGCAGGGCGCCCGCATCGCAAAGACCTACGCCCTCGAATCCTACCTGAAGGGCCGGGCTTCCGGCGCCTTCGACAATGTCCGCCGCCTCAAGATGAAGGCGGCCAATGCCCGTGGACGCCTCGATCCGCTGATGGAGATCGGCGGGGGGGTCGCGGTGGCGGCGGTGCTGGTTCTGGTGGGCCAGCGCGTCATGTCCGGCGACCGGACGGTGGGCGACTTCACCGGCTACGTTGCCGCCCTGCTCCTGGCCGCGCAGCCCGCCCGCGCCCTGGGCACCCTCAACGCCATCCTTCAGGAAGCCGGCGCGGCTCTGCAGCGTTACTTCGCGCTGATGGACGAGGCGCCGCGCATCCGCGAGAAGCCCGATGCCGTGCCGCTGGTCATCACCGGCGGAGAGATCCGGTTCGAAGGCGTCCGCTTCCGTTATCGCGAGGACGCGCCGGCCCTGGAGGGAATCGACCTCACCGTCCCCGCCGGCGCCACCGTCGCCCTGGTCGGGCGCTCGGGCTCCGGCAAGTCGTCCCTGCTCAACCTCGTTCCGCGTCTCTACGACGTGACCGGAGGCCGCGTGCTCATCGATGGCGCGGATCTGCGCGACGTGACGATCCCGTCCCTGCGCGCGGCCGTGGCGGTGGTCTCCCAGGACGTGGTGCTGTTCGACGACACGGTCGCCGCCAATATCGGGTTCGGCCGTCCCGGTGCGACCCGCGCCGAGATCGAGGCCGCCGCGGAAGCCGCCGCCGCGCACGGCTTCATCAGCCGGCTGAACGAGGGCTACGAGTTCCGCGTCGGCCCATCCGGCGGACGCCTGTCGGGAGGCGAGCGCCAGCGCATCTCCCTGGCCCGTGCCTTCCTGAAGGACGCGCCGATCCTGCTCCTCGACGAGGCCACGAGCGCCCTTGATTCCGAATCGGAGCGCCTGGTCCAGGGCGCGCTGCTGCGCCTGATGCAGGGGCGGACCACCCTCGTCATCGCGCACCGCCTCTCCACCGTGCGCGATGCCGGCTTGATCGTGGTCATGGAAGCCGGCCGCATCGTCGAGACCGGAACGCACGACGCCCTGATCGCCTCGCAGGGCGGCTATGCGCGCCTGCACCGGATGCAATTGTCCAGCGATGCGGACGAACCGGCCTTCGCCCCCTGATCCGCATCCCGCGCGTTGAGGCCCGACGATTCCTCTGACGCGAAACGAGTGCCGGCATGGCAGGACAGGCTTTCGGGCGGACGAAGGACGGTAGCCCCGTCTCGCGATACAGGCTCGCCCGGTCCCGCCTGCGTGCCGACATCCTCGATTACGGCGGCGTGATCGGCCGGATCGATACCCCAGACCGCGAGGGCAATTGGGCCAACGTCGTCCTCGGCGCCCGTGATGTGGCGGGCTACGAGGCGAGCGACGCGCATTTCGGCGCCATCATCGGCCGCTACGCCAACCGCATCGCCGGGGGGCGCTTCAGCCTCGACGGGCAGGAATACCGGCTGCCGCTCAATGTCGGTGGCAACACCATGCATGGCGGGACGAACGGGTTCGACCGCCGCATCTGGCGGGTGATCCGGGCGGACGAGACGACCTTGGTTCTCGGCTATCGCTCCATCGACGGCGAGGAAGGCTTTCCCGGCACTCTCGATGTGGAAGTCGCTTACTCCCTCAGCGACGACGAGACCCTGCGGATCGACTACACGGCCCGGACCGACCGGCCGACCATCGTCAACCTCACCAACCACAGCTACTTCAACCTCTCCGGCGAGGGCTCCGGCGACGTGATGCAGCATCGGGTCGCCATCGCGGCGGAGCATTACCTCCCCACCGATGCCGAACAGATTCCCACGGGCGAGATCAGGCCCGTGGCGGGCACCGCCTTCGATTTCCGCGAGCCCGAGGCCCTGGGCACCCGCATCCGCGACGCCGATCCGCAGCTCGCTCTGGCGCATGGCTACGACCACACCTTCGTCCTGCGCGACCCCGGCCGCCTGCGGCACGCGGCCTCCGCCCACGATCCGTCGAGCGGGAGACGGCTCGCCGTCGCCACCACCCAGCCGGGCCTGCAACTCTACACCGCCAACATGCTCGACGGCACGGTGATCGGGTCCGGCGGGAGGCTGTACCGAGCCGGCGACGCGGTCTGTTTCGAGGCGCAGGGGTTCCCCGACGCACCGAACCGGGCGAATTTTCCCTCCACGACGCTCCGCCCCGGCGAGGTCTTCACGGCGACGACGACCTATCGGTTCAGCGCAGACTGACACGCCGCTTGTCATCGCCCGACGCGGCGGTCGCTTGACTCGGGTTCTTTTATGTCTGTAATTTCTGTCATGACAGAAATTACGGATACTCCCGAAAAGCTCCCCGTGGCGGTGGAGCGCTTCATCCTCCACTGGGGCGATCTCGGCGGGCAATGGGGCGTCAACCGCTCCGTCGCCCAGATTCACGCCCTGCTCTACCTGTCGGACAAGCCCCTGGCGGCGGAGGAGATCGCGGCGACGCTGGGCATCGCACGCTCCAACGTCTCGACATCGCTCAAGGAACTGTCCGGCTGGAACCTGATCCGGCGCGTCCCCGTGCTGGGCGAGCGCCGTGATCACTTCGTCGCCGAGACCGACCTGTGGGAGATGGTCACGCGCATCGCCGCCGGCCGCAAGGAGCGCGAAATCGATCCGGCGATCGCGGCCCTGCGCACCTGCGTGGCGCAGGCCGAGGGCGATCCGACCATCGGTGCCGTCGCCTCCCGCCGCCTCAAGGCGATGCTCGAATTCACCGAGACCATGGACCGCTGGCACAGCCAGATGCTGGGCGTTCCGCACGCGACCCTCGCCAAGCTGATCCGCCTCGGCAGCCGGATCGTGCGCTTCCTGCCCTCCAAGCCCGAAGGCTGAACCGGGGAGCCGCGATCATGATCATGACGGCATTGAGGGGGCCTTCCGTGGGAGGCACGGCGCCTCCCATCGGCGAAAGCCCGGTAATCGCCCGTGCGCACGAGGCCGACCTCCGCGACCTGCGGTTCCGCAGCTTGATCGCGGACGAGGACTGGACCACGCTGTCGCCCGCGATCAGGCGGCGCTTCACCAAGCGGCTCCGTCCTGGCACCAGCGCCGTCTATGTCGGCCACGTGGTCGAGACCCGGATGAGCCGCCTCGGCTGGCTCCTGGCACAGACCGCCCGGCTCATCGGCGGTCCGCTGCCGACCTCCAGGGGGGGCGGCCTCGCCAGCGTCGTCTCCGTCACCGAAGACCGGTCGGGAGGCGGGCAGGTCTGGACGCGGCTCTACGCCAGGCCCGGCGGATTTCCCCAGACCGTCAATTCGGCCAAGCGCTTCGCCGGCCCCACCGGCCTCGAAGAGCATGTGGGCGGCGGTCTCGGCATGAGCCTCGATATCGCCGTCGTCGAGGGCCGGCTGGTTTTCTCCAGCCGGCGCTACTTCCTCCGGCTGTGGCGATGGCAACTGCCGCTACCCGGTTTCCTGACGCCGGGCAGCCTCACCGTGACCCACGGCGAGACCGGTGCGAACCGCTTCGCCTTCACCCTCACGATCCGCCACCCCTGGTTCGGCACGCTGATCCGCCAGGAGGCGGAGTTCCGCGACGTCGTCGACGCCTGATCCATCACGCGGGAGACCCGACATCATGACCTCGACCCTGCTCTGGTCGCTGATCGCCGTGCAGATCGCCATGGGAGCGTTCGACACGCTCTACCACCACGAACTGACCGAGCGCCTGGCCTGGCGCCCGTCCCAGCGCGGGGAACTGCGCCTCCATGCCGTGCGCAACTGGCTCTATGCCCTGCTCTTCCTCACCCTCGGTTTCGCCGAGCCGAAGGGGCTGCTCGCCTGGGCCATCATGGGCGTTCTCATCGTCGAGGTCGTCATCACGCTGATGGATTTCGTGGAAGAGGATCTGAGTCGGCGCCTGCCGGCCACGGAGCGGGTGAACCACACGCTCCTGGCGCTGAATTACGGTGCGATCCTCGTCCTCATCCTGCCGGTGCTGTTCGGCTGGGCCGGCGAGGCCACGGGCATTGCCTGGGTCAGCCACGGCGCCTGGAGCGTTCTCGCTCTCGCGGCCTCGCTCTCCGTCGCGATCTTCGGCCTGCGCGACTGGTTCGCCGCCGGGCGGTCCGAGCGCCTGGGCCTGCCCGCCCCGGCCGGGCTCGCGGACATGCTCGCTCCGGCACGGACGATCCTGGTGACGGGCGCCACCGGCTTCGTCGGCCAGCGCCTCGTGGCGAGCCTCGTGGCGGCCGGCCACGAGGTGACGGTCCTGACCCGTGACGGTGCGAAAGCCGCGGCATTGCCCGCGCCGTTGCGGATCGTCACCTCCCTCGACCAAGTGCCGGACGACGCGAGGCTCGATGCCATCGTGAACCTCGCCGGCGAACCGATCGCCGACGGGCTGTGGACGCGTGCCAAGCGCCGCGCAATCCTCGCATCGCGCCTGAGGATGACTCGCGGGCTCGCCAAACTGGTGGCCCGCCTCGACCGGCCACCGTCCGTCGTCGTCAGCGGCTCGGCCGTCGGATGGTACGGCCTGCGCGGAGATGAGAGCCTCACCGAATCGAGCCCGGCGGCTCCGGCCTTCACCCAAAAGGTGTGCGAGGCCTGGGAGCGGGAAGCGATGGCCATCGCGGCCCTCGGCCCACGGGTCGTCCTCCTGCGCACCGGGCTGGTGCTCGGAATTGAGGGCGGCCTCCTCGCGCGGCTTCTCATGCCGTTCGAGTTCGGCCTCGGGGGACGGATCGGCTCCGGGCGGCAATGGATGTCGTGGATTTCCCGCGACGACCTCGTCCGCCTGATCTGCCACGCCATCGCGACACCGACCCTGCATGGGCCGGTGAACGGGACCGCGCCTGAGCCGGTCCGGAATGCCGATTTCGCCGCATACCTGGCGCGGCATCTCCACCGCCCGGCGATCTTCCCGCTTCCGGCGCGGCTCCTGCGCCGGCTGGGCGGCGACTTCGCCGAGGAGATGCTCCTGGGCGGGCAGAGGGTGCTGCCCGAGAAAGCGCTCGCCAGCGGGTTCGCCTTCCGGCATGCCCGGCTGGAATCGGCACTCGGATCCATTCTGGGCCGGAATGTCGTGCGGGAGGCGGAAGCCCGATCCTCGCGGGCCGTCGTCCATGCGGGCGAATGACCGGCATCGGAACGCGGCGCGCAAACCCCTTCGTGATGGAGCGAACCCCTGATCACCGCCCTCGTCTATACCGGCGCCGCTTTGGCCGAGATCGCCGGGTGTTTCGCCTTCTGGGCCTGGCTGCGGCTCGGCCGGTCGGCCTGGTGGGCGCTGCCGGGCACGGTGTCCCTCGTCCTCTTCGCCGTGCTGCTCACCAGGGTGGAGAGCGACGCGGCGGGCCGGGCCTATGCCGCCTATGGCGGCGTCTACATCGCCGCCTCGATCCTCTGGCTCTGGCTCGCCGAGAGCCAGAGGCCGGATCGGTGGGATATGACCGGTGCCGCGATCTGCCTCGTCGGCACCGGGATCATCCTGTTCGCGCCGCGCGCCTGACGGTGCGCGTCACATCTCGTGCGGATCGGGCTCCACCAGGATCTCGCGTTTGCCGGCATGGTTCGCGGAGCCGACGATGCCCTCCACCTCCATGCGCTCCATGAGCGAGGCGGCGCGGTTGTAGCCGATCTGCAGGCGGCGCTGGATGTAGCTGGTGGAGGCCTTCTTGTCCCGCATGACCACCTGTACCGCCTGGGCGTAGAGATCGCCGCCGCTCTCGCCGAAGCTGCCCTGGTCGAAGACCGCGCCGTCGACCTCGATCTCGTCGATCGCGCCCTTGGCCGATTTCCCGCCGCCCTTCGAACCCTTGTCGTCGTCCTCGCCATCGTCGGCGGTGACGGCCTCGAGATAAGACGGCCTGCCCTGGCGCTTCAGGTGGGCGACCACGCTCTCGACCTCCGAATCCGAGCAGAACGGGCCGTGGACGCGGGTGGTGCGCCCGCCGCCGGCCATGAACAGCATGTCGCCCTGGCCCAGCAGCTGCTCGGCGCCCATCTCGCCCAGGATCGTGCGGCTGTCGATCTTCGAGGTGACCTGGAAGGAGATCCGGGTCGGGAAGTTCGCCTTGATCGTGCCGGTGATGACGTCCACCGACGGGCGCTGCGTCGCCATGATGAGGTGGATGCCCGCCGCGCGCGCCATCTGCGCCAGACGCTGGATCGCCCCTTCGATGTCCTTGCCCGCCACCATCATCAGGTCGGCCATCTCGTCGACCACGATGACGATGTAGGGGAGCGGATTGAGATCCATCTCCTCCGTCTCGTAGACCGCCTCGCCGGTTTCGCGGTCGAATCCGGTCTGGACCGTGCGGGTCAGGACTTCGCCGCGCCCACGGGCCTCGGCGAGGCGCGCGTTGAATCCGTCGATGTTGCGCACACCGACCTTCGACATCTTCTTGTAGCGCTCCTCCATCTCGCGCACGGCCCATTTGAGGGCGATGACCGCCTTCTTCGGATCGGTGACGACGGGGGAGAGCAGGTGCGGG
>NZ_LMNB01000009.1:0-63245 GCF_001422895.1 Methylobacterium sp. Leaf106 | reverse complement strand
CCGACCCGCTTCGCCGGGCTGATCAGGGGCGTCCCGCCATACCCATCCGGGGGGTCAAAGTTCGACGCCGATCCAGGGTCAATGTTCAACGCTGTTTGACAGCCGGTAGTGATGACCGACTGGGCATGGCCCTGTGAGCGGCGGACGATCGCGTGAATGCGGGCGACCAGCTCGTCCTTGTGGAACGGCTTGGTAAGGTAATCGTCTGCTCCAAAGCCGAGGCCCTTCACCTTGTCCTCGATGCTGGCCATGCCAGAGAGGATGAGGATCGGCGTCTTGACCTTCGCCACGCGCAGATTGCGGAGCACCTCGTAGCCCGACATGTCGGGGAGGGTGAGGTCGAGGAGGATGATGTCGTAGTCGTAGAGCTTGCCGAGGTCGATTCCTTCCTCGCCGAGGTCCGTCGTGTAGGTGTTGAAGCTCTCCGACCTGAGCATCAGTTCGATGCTCGCTGCGATCGAAGCGTCGTCCTCAATCAGCAGCACACGCATGGGAGGTCCTCAAAAGATTGAGACTTCCTAACCGGACGTTGGCAACAAACCGTTAAGGTGCGGGAGAAAGACCCGCTTCATGCAGGCAGGGCTCGGCTGCGCACGAGGCTGCGGACAGCTCGAAACGGAAGCGTCAGGATCGTCAAACAGGCGCCCAGCGCCAGGACTACGAAGACCGACAGGATCGCCGTCAGGATTTTGATCATAGGCGTGCTCCGGTGTGCAGCGGGACAGGCCCCGCACTGCAGCCACGATCCTCCTGAAGTTCGGCGAGAGTGTGTGCGAGCCAGCTCATGCCATCGGCATGCGCTCGTCCGCCCTACTGGCCAGCCACATTCTCTCACCACCCTGATGAGATCGATGCACATACGAAAAACGCCCCAGGAGAAGCTCCTAGGGCGTCTGTTGGCTGAGCGACCAGCTGGATCGGGCCGGGGATGCTCAGGCAGATGATATAAGGCGAAAAGCCTTAGTAAGATCCGAACTTGTAGTTCAGGCCGGCGCGGACGACGGCGAACTCGCTCTCGCGAGCGGTGACCGAACGGCTGAGCGTAAGAACGTTGGTAGCTGGGTTGAACACCGAGCGTTCGCCGGTACGGCCTTCGTTCTCGAGGTTCACGTACAGACCTTCGACCTTCAGGGTCACGGCCGACGACTTGAAGAAGTTGAAGAACGAGTCGGTGGGCATGGCGTATTCGAAACCGCCACCAGCGGTGTAGCCGGTGCGGAAGTCGTCGCGGCCGGTGCCGCCGTCGCCGTAGGCGAAGCCGCCGGTGCCGTAGAACAGGACGCGATCGAAGGCGTAGCCGAGACGACCGCGGACGGTACCGAAGAAGTTCATCTCGTTGCCCGGGACGCGGACGCCGACGGGGCTGACGAGAGCGCCGGCGGCGGGGCTGATGGTGCCGGCCACGGTGCGGCTCTTGTTGCCGAAGTCGGTGTACTGGGCGTCAGCTTCGAKACCGACGACSASGCCCGAACCCGGGGTGAACTGGTAGTTGTAGCCGACCTGGCCACCGCCGACGAAGCCTTCGAGGTCGTTGCCGCCGTTGGTGGACACAACCACCGGGGTGCGGGTGAAGGAGTTCAGCACCGAACCACCCGGGAGGGCGTAGCGGTCGCTGTTGCTACCGGCGTCGAAGCCGTAGCCGGCGTTGATACCGAAGTAGGCGCCCGTCCAGGTGAACACCGGGACCGGCACGNGTGTACTGGGCGTCAGCTTCGAGACCGACGACGAGGCCCGAACCCGGGGTGAACTGGTAGTTGTAGCCGACCTGGCCACCGCCGACGAAGCCTTCGAGGTCGTTGCCGCCGTTGGTGGACACGACCACCGGGGTGCGGGTGAAGGAGTTCAGCACCGAACCACCCGGCAGGGCGTAGCGGTCGCTGTTGCTACCGGCGTCGAAGCCGTAGCCGGCGTTGATACCGAAGTAGGCGCCCGTCCAGGTGAACACCGGGACCGGCACGAAGACCGGGGGAGCGGCGCGACGCGGCAGGTCGGCGGCCGAAGCGGCGCCAGCCAGGAGAGCGGTGGCCGCAGTGGCGAGGAGGAGCTTCTTGAACATGGAAGTCGTTGGCCCGTGCGATGAATTTGAACGATACAGAGCCCTGAAAGCRTCAGTGGCGATAGTGCGATCTTGCAACACTGCAGAACTACGGCTTACCAGCCAAGAGCTGACGCAATACGCTNAGCCAGGAGAGCGGTGGCCGCAGTGGCGAGGAGGAGCTTCTTGAACATGGAAGTCGTTGGCCCGTGCGATGAATTTGAACGATACAGAGCCCTGAAAGCGTCAGTGGCGATAGTGCGATCTTGCAACACTGCAGACCTACGGCTTACCCGCCAAGAGCTGACGCAATACGCTACGAGCAGAAGCGCACAATATTTCATGTTTGAAGTGACGTCATGATTAATGATTTCCAAACAGAGGTGGGACGCGGCATGACCATTAAATCTACGACAGACATTGATCGTGCCGTCGGCTTGCGCATCGCTGTCCTCCGTAAAGCTAAGGGATTGTCACAGACTGCGCTTGGCGAGGTCGCCGGCGTTACGTTTCAGCAGATCCAAAAATACGAGAATGGGCAGAATCGGATTGCCAGCGGCCGCCTACAGCAGATCGCTCAATTTTTCGAAGTGCCGATGTCAGCCCTCTTCGGCGAGAGCGAGCCTCAGGGACAGGACGAGATGTTCCCCTTCCTCGCTGAGCCTGGCGCCATTGAAATCCTTGCCGCCTATGCATCCATTGAGGAGAGTGACCTTCGCCGCGACGTGTTGTCGATTGTGCGAACCGCATCTCGGCTGAGTGTCCGGCAGACCGGTTAGCCAACAGTCCCTCGCATCTGACCGATCAGAGCTCTTCCTTCGCGCGGATACGGTTCTGCTACGAGCAAAGCCTCAGACGGTTCGGAAGGGCAGTGTGCGGCTTGTCGAACGGCATCATGTGTCACTGCATGGTCTTCGCCACCAGCGACGGGCCTCGCGAGCCGCTGGCGTGAAGGCGGCCCTGCCGCCCCAGAAAGTTTCTGCCCCCCAAGACAGGCCGCGGATGACGCTGGAACGTCAGCAGCTCTGTCGAGCGTCGGTTCCATGAGCAAGGCTTCTGATGAAGCTCAGGACGTTCAGGCGATCCTGCTCGTCGTCAACCATGGCCCAAAGCCGCAATAGCTCGGCCGTCTGGGTCGGATCACCCAATGAGGACTCGGAGAACGCCGAAACTGGGCAATCCAGTGCCGTAGCGAGCTTATTTAACAGGGCTGCCTTTTGGTTCGTACCGTCCCCAGAAGCATCCCACTCAGACATCGATATCTCCGATTGCGCGCAATCGAATTACCTACTTTTCAAGCATCAATCAAATCACGGCCTCGTGGATAAAACCAGGGTTGATTCCTGAATAATTTTTGTAACTTACTAACTTGAGATAGTTAGATAGATGTCGGACAGGAGGCTCGTGAAGAATGGAAGACGACGAGCGTTTCAATTCCATGGTCGAGGCTTGCTTGGCCGCGCATGAGGCCGTCATCGAAGTGGGTACACCCGCCATGCTTGCTATGACGCGTGCTCTCCTTTGGCAGGTGGGGCAGGAACTCGCTCAACGAGAGGAGCGTCGCAAAGAAATGCTTCGCTTAGATGATGCTAAATAGCAACACCGTAGCTCATAGTCACCATCTGCTAACGGCCACGCTTCGGATGCACCGTCAACAGACAGGTTAAGGAGCAGCCTACCACCACGCCATGCTCGATGTGTGTGCCCTTGCTCTCCTGTTCTTCGCGATGTGCCTGTTCTCAGTGTCGGATTTCTTGGATTGATTACAGCTCAGTTCGGGCTCCAGCCATCATCATGCCCTATGGCTCTGCGCCGTGGTCGTGATTCTGCGGTCAGCCAAGCTGGCGTTCGTCATATCATCCGGCTGCATACCTTCATTGCATGGCGTCACGCTTCTTGCCGCTCGCACCGATTCCTTTGTGGTCTCTTTGGCCGAGGCAAACCGCCGGTTTCCGGCAGCTTTTTTTGCCCTTCCGCTGGCCGCTTTCCTCGTAGTTTTAGAGCTTCAGTATTCGTGCCAGTCGAGGATTTGACCCCTATGCCGCCAGAGCGGGCGAGACGCAGCCAGGCGGTCCATTCTTTCGAAACGATCCTCACGATGTTCGAAAGGTTGCGGAAGGCAGTCTGCGGTCGCTCCTCAACGGTGATGAGGCCGAGCGTCCTGGCCTGTCGGATCGCGGTCTTCACGGTGGAGCGGGACACGCCTGCCACGGCTGCAATGTGGTCGACGTACATCCGGCAATCGCCGCGGCGGGCGGTCTCGGCCAGCGTGAACCGAGCCGCGATGCCCTGCGGAAGCCTACCAGAGGCCGCCCAGCGGCGTCGGCGCTCCATGCTGTCAATCTGAGCGGGGCCGCGAGCCCACGGGCCTCCTGGGGGCAGCCGGCGTGGCTGGCAGGGCCCTTCCGCGCCTCGATCAGGGCGGACAGGGCCTCGGCCTCCGTCTCGCTGATCTGACCGGCCCCATAGGCGCGCCACATCACCGCCGCCACGTCAGGCAGCCTCGATCTCGTCGCCGCCTCTACCGAGCGCCGGAGTTCGTTAGCGAACATCGTTCACAGCCCTGCTTAGGCCGCGTCAAAGCGGGCCGCTCCCTGTCGTGGGGCACCTTTCAGAAGGCCAAGCAATATCGCTTTGAGAAGCATGTTCTCGATTGACTCCCAGCGGGAGCTATGGCTCGTGAGGGGAAGTGACTGGCCTCACAAGCCCTGCGATTTCAAACGGTCTCGCCCTGCCAGGGGTGGGGCCGTTTCGCGTTGGGGGCTCTAGATCTTTCTCGCGGCTATCATCCTCAACGGTGGTCGGCTCACGACTCGCTAAGCGTGAGAGGCGGGCACGGTGCCATGTCGGCCGGGCGGGGCGGTTAAGTCAACGCTAACCCTCATCGGCGACGCCCACGGCCTGCTCGATCCCTGGGAGGTCCGTCGTTTCCGACACCCTGCTCCTGCTCGCCCTGGTGACCGAGAATGCCGAGCTGCGCGCCCAACTCGCGGAGGTTCAGGACCAGTGCGTCGAGCTGGCTGTGGATGCGGGGGAGCTTCACGCGGAGGTGGAACGGCTACAGCGTCTGCTTGCCGTGGTCGAGCGCGACCGTGATAGGTTGCAGGCGTAAGCCGCGCTTTGCTGCGCCAGTTAGGCGAGGCATGCCGTCCGACCTACGTCACAAGCGCTGAGCAGCCCCATGTGAGCAGGGCAACACCAGGACAGGGAAGTGACGTCTCTGATACTGAGAGATATATGTGCAACACTGAGTAGTCGGTTCTGTCGGAATATGTTTGACCGACTTTGTCGCGCTTGACGATTACGGAAAATCAGGGAGTGCTCTCAGTTCGGCTTTTTTTGAAGCCCGGAAGATGCGCTTAGGTTGATTGTAAGGAATCATACGGTGGATCAGATCGAAAAGATCATGCGTGATCTCACCAAGGATTTCGAAGCCGAGCGGCAGACATTCGACGCAAAGCAAACTCCCACGCCTCCACTGG
The DNA here is from genome assembly GCF_001422895.1 of Methylobacterium sp. Leaf106. Classification (NCBI taxonomy): domain Bacteria; kingdom Pseudomonadati; phylum Pseudomonadota; class Alphaproteobacteria; order Hyphomicrobiales; family Methylobacteriaceae; genus Methylobacterium; species Methylobacterium sp. Leaf106. The sequence goes on along the minus strand of NZ_LMNB01000009.1, from coordinate 57,728 downwards.
CCGGCATCCTGCGTGTCATCGGTCCGACTGACAGGCAAACCGCCGACTTTCCCCTCAATCATCACTCGACGCCGCAGGATTGGCCGGACTTGATCGATAGGGTTAGGAACGCGGCGCATCGCGTTAGGGAGGCTGAGGCAGAGGCTCAAGAGCAGGAAATCCGCGTTCGTGAGCTTCTTGACCGGGTTCGGGAGGATATGACGGCCGCACTTAACCGCATCAGGGCGGCTGAGAGCCATGCCCAGGATATTCAAACCCGGTCCGATGCGCTGCTGAAAGCCGCCGATGCGCGCGTCAAGGAAGCGGAAGAGCGAGCTCGCACGGCAGAAGCGTGGTTGTCGAAGATCTCAATGACGATCACTGAGGAATTCACTTCCAAGGACGAAAAGCGCCTCACAGCCTAGATTTGATCCGCATGAGGTGCGGGTGGCTCTGGCTAAAAGCTCCCGCTTAGCGGCTCTGGCGCGTCGTTGTTGTGTTCCTCGGGAGGCGTCCCGCCCTTCAGCATGTCGTCCAACATCGATAGCAGATCGAGGAGTTCGAGCTTTGCGTCGTTCGTGATGTCGGGTTCATTCACACGCCGCCGTAGGTGGCTTCGCATGTTCGCCAGGGCGATAAAGTAGCCTTCTTCGCGCTCGTGGCTCATGATCGGGTCTCTGTTGCGACTGCGAAGAGGTAGGGCTGGCTCCCCCGCCGCCTACCTCTTCACCGCCCAGATCGGCACTGCGCCCTTCGGTCGGCCCGGCACGTTCCGGAAGTACCGCGTGCGCTCGAACCGGATGAAATCCGCCTCGACGGCCGACGCGTGGTCGCCACTCAGGACCATCGCCCCGCAGAAATCGGAACGGATCACTCCGAGGTCGGGATGCACGCCGAAGAGCTGCAGCGTCGTCCAGCCGAGCCGGCCGGCCTCGTCGGCGTGCTTGTCGAGGAAGTCCAGGGACGCGGCATGAACGGCCTGCCAGCCAGCGGGCGTCAGACCGGGGCACGGGACCACGCTGGGCTTCATGCCGAGGAAGGCTTCGCGCCACGCCTGGGGGCTGCCGGGTTCGATCTTGAAGGCTGGCGAGGCTGACATGAGGTCCGGCGGCTGTGATGGGCCGGACGGGATAGGGGGTGAGGATCGACCGCGCCAGGACATGGGGGCCAAGCGCGGCATTGAGGCTGGGGACGAGAACCAATCCTACCGTCCGGTCGGTGCCAGAGAGCTCCATGCTGAGGCTCGTTGGCTGAGGTTCGAGCCACACGAGATACATGGCAATCTCGGTGTGTAATGGCGACCTGTGGGTCTCTAAGGACGTGAACGATGTGCAACCTCTACAGCTTGGTCACGTCACAAGCGGAGATCCGTGAGGCGTTCGGTGTGGAGGAGGACCGCGCTGGCAACCTGCCGAGATGGCAATCTCGGTGTGTAATGGCGACCTGTGGGTCTCTGGGGACGTGAACGATGTGCAACCTCTACAGCTTGGTCACGTCACAAGCGGAGATCCGTGAGGCGTTCGGTGTGGAGGAGGACCGCGCTGGCAACCTGCCGAGGGTGCCCGGCATCTTCCCTGACCAGATGGCGCCCATCGTTCGGATCGAGGACGGCAAGCGGACCCTTGAGATGCTCCGATGGGGCATCCCGGGTCCGAAGCAGTACGGGGAGCACNCCTGACCAGATGGCGCCCATCGTTCGGATCGAGGACGGCAAGCGGACCCTTGAGATGCTCCGATGGGGCATCCCGGGTCCGAAGCAGTACGGGGAGCACSCGGTCACGAACGTCCGAAATGTGAAGAGCCCGCACTGGCGGCCCTGGCTCAAGCCGGAATACCGCTGCCTCGTCCCGGTCTCCTCCTTCAGCGAGTACGCCGACACCAAGCCGAAGAAGACACCGACGTGGTTCGCCCTCGATGACAATCGGCCGCTTTTCGCCTTCGCCGGCATCTGGCGGCCTTGGACGGGCGTGCGTGGGACGAAGGCCGAGAACCCCGATAGGGAGGAGGCCGAGCACCGGTTGTTCTCGTTCCTCACCTGCGATGCGAATGGCATCGTTGGGCCGGTCCACCCGAAGGCGATGCCGGTCCTGCTGACGACGCCAGAAGAGTGGCAGACGTGGCTCGAGGCGCCGACAGAGGTCGCCCTTGAGCTACAGCGCCCGCTGCCCGACGCCATGATGAAGGTGGTGGCGACGGGCGCACGGCGCGATCCGGCAGAATGAGGATCGCATCCCGGCCGGCCTGGTGGTGGGACCAGGCCGGCCAGGAAGCCGTCTTAACGGGCCGAGGCTTCTGCATCGGCAACAAGGCGCCGGGTCGCGGGGACACGCGGGGCCAGGGACGGCGTAGTTGTCAGTTCGGAAGCCGGACGAACCGATGCCGTGACGCGAGCCTGTTCACGGTACAGCGTCGGCGTGATGTTGACGCGATCCTCAGCCATCGCCGTACCGGTCAGGGTGGCAGCGGCGAGAGCGGCGAGCACGATTTTGCGAACGGTCATGGTACTTATCCCACTGGTGTTTCGGGAACTGCGCCCCGTCTGATGAGAGAAATATGCGCTGCGGTGCACCATCATTCCAACAGATCAAATCGATATCCGGTATTGATGAAATCGATAGGGCCTCGGTGGTAGACGGCGACACCCTCGACATCGGCGGCACCCGTATCCGGCTCCACGGGATCGATGCGCCCGAGAGCGCACAGCTCTGCAATAGAAAGGCAGGAGAGACCTTCCGATGCGGGCAGACCGCYGCCCTCGCGTTARCCGACCGGATCGGCTCTGCGCCTGTCTCCTGCGATCCTAGGGATATCGACAAGTACGGGCGCACCGTCGCGGTCTGCCGGAAGGGCGCGGAGGACCTGAACGCGTGGCTAGTCGCGCAGGGTCATGCCGTCGCGTACCGCCGGTACTCGGAGGACTACATCACCGCCGAGGACACCGCGAAGGCGGGGAAGCTYGGGATCTGGGCCGGTTCTTTCACGACGCCTGGGGACTGGCGCAAGGGCGAGCGGGCCATGACGATGGGGTTCGCCGCGCCGGGCGGCCCGGATGGCCCCATACCTTCGGCACAGCCGCCCCCCAAGGCCGGCGGGTGCGCGATCAAGGGYAACATCAGCCGGAAGGGCGAGAGGGTCTTCCACGTCCCCGGATCGCGCGACTATGACCGCACCCGGATCAGTGAGAAGGACGGCGAGCGCATGTTCTGCTCCGAGGACGAGGCCAGGGCGGCCGGTTGGCGGGCGCCCCGGGGGTGAACAGGCTCGGCAATCGCTCGGCATGGGTGGCGCGCTGGCTTACAGACCGGCTGCGACCTGGGCGCTTCCGCCGCGAGATCGAGGCCAAGGCGACGGCTCTCATCGCCGCTCATGGGCCGCTGGCCTATGCCGAGGCCCGCGAGCTGGAGAGCGCGACAATCCTCGGCCAGTTCGGCGAGATTCCGGATGATTTCGGCGAGAGCCTCCAGGGCRGGTAGGCTCACCGCCGGATCAGGGAGACGACATGGCGTTCAAAGCAAAATCAGCCTCGGAAACGAAGGCCACCGATCTRGCATCGGCCCTCGTCAGGATCGCGGATCGCGAGGGCGCGCCGGTCAGTATCGGTGTCGATCAGCTGCGGCGGGGCAACCCCCGCCTAACGCCCCTCGCGATTGGCCAGATGGTCCGCAAGCACCGTGACATCCTYGATGCCGGCTTGGGCGAGCGCGGGTATGCGCTAGTCGAYTATGCCGATCAGGGACCGGGCAGGGGAATGGAATTCGAGATCGTGCCTGCTTGAGCGTCGACCGGGTGCGGAAAGCTCTYCCCGTTACGACATCCGGCRGCAACCAACACGGACAACGACTGCGACAGAGYCTCTCGCGAGCATATAGAGGGCCTGATGGTGGTATGGTGGTCAGCGCGAGGCTATGGCAACGAGCTGGCTAACTTTGCCATACCTCWCGTCAGCGATTTRATCGGCACCTGAACGRCCGCTGTTGTGGTGCCTCCGGCTCCCTCGACATCCTGCAGCCCGGCCCAGACCTTCCAATCCTCCCAAGCCTCACGCATCTTGGATGCCGCCTCGTCGGCAGAACCAGCGTTTCCGCCGCGCCGGAATGGYGCCACTCCAATGTCGAGGTGCATAGCCCATGCCCATTGCTGATCCGTCACAGGCTCGGCCTGAATRCAGTCGATCCTACCGACGATCAATGCGGCGCTGGTGACAATGTATGTYTCGCGCGGCTCCTCCAGCATCAAATTGAACGCTAGCTTTGCCATGGATAATTGCTGCGACTGAGTTCGATCTGATGGGTGGGTAGTTCACCGGCTGTTTTGAGCCGTCAATCGCTACTCTTGCCGTCAGCTTGCGCTGGATCGATACGACGGGGCTTCGCTGCCTGAGCCTTGCGCGGTTCCTTCTTTGCAGCGCCGCCTGATCGATCGAACGGAACGACGCCACCGCCGCATCCGATGCAAACGGACCTCGATAGGCGATCGGTGCGGGCGTCCCGATCCTTATCCTTCTTTGCCTGCCCTGCGGAATTCAGGACGTGCTGCTGGTGCATAGCCTCCATCCGCTTATCCCGATCGGCATCGGACGTGCTCGGCGATGGTTGAGATGAAGCGATGCCGGCGGGCAGCCAGAGGCCTCCCGCGACCAACGCCAGGAGTGCAGAGCGCTGAAGCGTTGTCTTCCTGCGCGGCATGGKGGCTTCCTTCTTTGCYCATGCCTACACCCTAATCCAACACGCTCCGAATCATACTTTGGAAGCGTGCATCCCACTGGCTCAATGTGCTCGTGAGGCCAGCTGTAATTTTCCGATGATACCGGGGGTGATGACRTTTCCGCCCTCAGCAAATCGAATTGAAATTGTTCACTTCACGATATGCAGCCATTTTAATTCTCTAAGCCGCCGATATCCTGCCCTATTGTAAAAGYYCCTAGAAAGTATCTATAGGRTATTTATTAGCCCTCAGAGAAATCAGCATGACCGATATCAATCAGGAATTCCAAGCAAACCACATCGAACTCACGGCCGACATCGTCGCCGCCTACGTCTCCAACAACTCGGTTCCGATAGGATCACTGGGCGAACTGCTGAGCAGCGTGCATGCTGCCGTCAGTGGCCTTGCCAACGGGGGATCTGCCACGGCGGAAGCTGACAAGATCGAGAAGGCGACGCCGGCCCAGATCAGGAAGTCGATCACACCGGACGCGCTRATCAGCTTCGAAGACGGCAAGCCTTACAAGACGCTGCGCCGCCATCTGACGCTCCGAGGTCTGACCCCTGAAGCCTACCGCGCGAAGCATGGTCTGTCGCCGGATTACCCGATGACCTCTGCGAGCTACTCGGCGCAGCGCTCGGAGCTTGCCCGGTCCCTCGGACTTGGACAGCAGCGGAATAAGACGGCAACGKCAAAGTCAGCGGYGCAGGAGGAGACGGTCAGCGAGAAGGCCCCTCCGGCTCCTGATAAGCCCAAGAAGGCGGGTCGGCCGCGTAAGGCGCCCGCTGCTTGATAGGCATTCATGGATGCCGCCTAGGCCGTCCATGAGCCTAGCTACGGACGTTARGGGAGGCGGRCTCAGCCCCGCCGCCCCGATCTGATCACGGGGCCGGCGGGGTGGGTCGTCCATCTCACGCTGAGCCGGTACGCAACTTGGCTCGACGGAGAGGATGCCGGTGAGCTGGTTAGCAGACGAACAAGCAGGCTGAACCAGCCCGGCCCGGATTGGGACTAGGCCGCAACAGCCGGCAGCGGCTCGATGCGATCCAGCTCCGGGCCGATCTCGGAAAGTAGGGTCTCGCTCTCAAAATCGGCCTGTAGGTTGAGCCAGAACTGGTGCGAAGTGCCGAAGTACCGGGCCAACCGGAGTGCAGTATCGGTGCTGATGCCGATTTCCTCCTTCACGATGCGCTCGATGCGCGAGCGAGGGGTGAGCTGGTTAGCAGACGAACAAGCAGGCTGAACCAGCCCGGCCCGGATTGGGACTAGGCCGCAACAGCCGGCAGCGGCTCGATGCGATCCAGCTCCAGGCCGATCTCGGAAAGTAGGGTATCGCTCTCAAAATCGGCCTGTAGGTTGAGCCAGAACTGGTGCGAAGTGCCGAAGTACCGGGCCAACCGGAGTGCAGTATCGGTGCTGATGCCGATTTCCTCCTTCACGATGCGCTCGATGCGCGAGCGAGCGCCACGGCCGGTCGCCTGGTGCCTCGCGCCAGGTGCGGGCCACGCCTTCACGAGCCGCCTTGATCAGCGCCAGCGTGTCATTCGTCGCCTCGGGTAACCGGCGACGGCGCGGTTTCTCCCTTGAGGATCGCGAGCACGTCACCCTGACGCTCGCTGGACTTCATGGCCTCGGCGAGCCGGCGCAGCGCTTGGCCCAGGTCGTTGTCAGGGTAGGTATCGAGGTGCAGCTCGGCCAGGCTGCGCCGGGCGTAGAACCGGCGCAGGCGGCTTAGTTCCTGCTTGTCGAGCGTGACTTCGGCCATATCGCTGGCCCGGCAATACCGGGCGGTCAGCTCCTGCAGGTACAGATCCTTGTCGGCCTTGGTCAGCGCGGCAAAGCTCTCCCGCGACATCAGGTCAAGGCGGACGTTCTCCATGGGCTTATGTTACCGTCAGCGGGCAGGATCTGTCACGCCGTAAGTCCCTGCCCTGTCGGGATAAAAGTCGCTTCATTAAGCCATATAACCGCATAAAATTTACCACAAACCACAAACCACAAACCACAAACCACAAATGGCTTGTGTCAGTTACCCTCAAATTCCTTGAGAGACGGCTGGCCGTGCTTGGCCAGCATCAGGTCGATGCCCTCGCGGATGTAACTGTTGAGGTCGCGCTCGTGCTCGACGCACATCAGGCGCAGCCGCTTCTTCGCAGCGGTCGGGATGTAAGCGACAACCTGCTCGTAGGCCTTCGCGGACTTGGGCGCCGGGGCGCTGGACGGGTGCTGAACCACCGCGGCGCTTTCAGGCTGCGCGGCCGTGTTGTTCCCGGCCAGGGCCATTTCAAGCGACGCGGGTTTCTTGCTCATTCACTTTTCCTTCCATTCTGGTGATTGCCCACTGCAGCAGCTCGCGGATCTCCGCGGCAGCCTTGCTGTTGGTGTCGCGCTCCGTGACCCCCTGCCCTGTTGCCATGGCGTCTTGATGGTCTGCGCGGATCGCGAGCGGCGTGCTGGCGACGGCGCCGGACAGCTGCAGCACGCGGAACGCGTCATTGGTCCGGATCGAGCGACCGGGTGGGCACTGGTTGAGGACGAAGGCGAACGGCTTGGCGAGCTTGTTGAGGCTCTGGATGGTCGGCCGGGTTGCCTCGATGTCGGCGACGCTCGGACGAGCCGGGATCAGGCACAGGGTTGCGACCTTCATCGCCGCGGTGGTGGCCGGCGAGTCCACGCCGGGCGTGTCGATGATAACCAGCTCGATGCCCTGCTTGTTGAGCATGCCGATCGCGGCCTCGACCTGGCTGGCGTTCAAGGAAGCCACCTCGATCCCCTCCTCCTTCCGGCGCTCGTACCAGTTCTTGGCGGTGCCCTGCGGATCCAGGTCGATGACATAGGTGCGGAGACCGCGCTCATGCGCGGCGACGGCGAGGGAGACGGCCAGGCTGCTTTTGCCGGTGCCGCCCTTCTGCGTGACGAGTGCGAGAACATTCATGGCAGCATCCTTTCGGGAGATGACGATAAACGGCAAGTGGTTAATGGCTTGCCGCAAGCCACAAGCCGTTTGCCATGTAGCATTTATGGCACACCATTTATGGCATGCCACTTGTGGCAAATTACGGCACATAGAGATACGTGCGCTCAGTAGGCCCGGCCTGCTACCTCACCATAACGGGCTGCCAACCGTACGGCCCAACCGTAAACCACAAATGGTTTGTGGCACCTTCCAATAGAACGAAGAGCCGTTGCTCATGCGGGGGCTTAGGCCCCCGCGTGACAGCCCATCGCCGGGCGTCGGTAGCGGGGTCAAGGCCGGAGAGCGTAGCGTGCCTTGAGGCCGCTACCGGCGACTGGCCTTAAACAGCAAACCACTTGTGGCTTGCCACAAGCCCTGATCGCGTCAGCGACCGTCACCGTCAGGCGAAAACCGCCGTAGGCGGGTTCCGGGCGCCAGAGGCGCCTAGGGCGCGGCTCGGACGCCCAAACGGCACTATGCGCAGGAAACTTCTTCTCCCGAACGAGTGGCGCATGATTGTGCTTGTTCGGGGAGGGGCTGCCCGTTAGAAGCCCAGTCCTAGACAGAAAAAAGGCCGCCCCGATGAGGGAGCGGCCCGAAGTCTAGGGAGGAAACGCCCAAGAAGGGCTGCAGGACCGCGACGCCATCGCTGTCTAACTCCACTGTTGTCGGACGCTGCACCGCACAATGCAAGAGCCGAAAGGCCATGGTGGTATGCCAATCCTGCATAGGGCAGGGGCCATGCGACCGGATCAACCTGCTCCCCATGCAATGGTGATCTAAACCAGCGCCGATCGCGCCGAGGACCGGGGCTTACGTGTGCCGGTCGGCCGCCAGCTGCTGCATCAGTTCAGCCAGGCGTGGATCCAGCGGCTCGTCAATGATCGGTTTGTACATCGATTGAAGCTGCCGCCCTAGGCGAAGCCGGGTCCGCGGATCGAGGGTTAGGCTTTGAGCCTCTGGCTGCGCACTGGCAGGCGAGTGATAGGTTTTGAACTTCATGCGGGCACACATGGGCCGGACACAGGCTTAAGTAAGCGGCTCAAGCCTTCGGAGCCACATATCATATACCACATGTGGCAAATGGTTCGCCACAAGTGGCTTGTTGGGGCTGTGAAAAAGCCTCGAAGAATGACCCTCCCTAAGATCGCGCTAAGTCATTGCTCTTGAAGCGCAATCTTTCCCGAAGATTGGGTCACGATCGGCGCCGATCGTGACCCTACATCTAATATAAATTCCCTAGCTTTCATAATGGATTACGTCTGTTTTGCCCAGGGTCATCCTTTGACGCCGATTTTCACTCAGGCAGCAGATCCTCCCGCTGGTTCTGACTGCGACGCGGCTCGGTACCTAGGGGGCAGCAGTTGAGCCTTGAACGGAAAAACCCCGCCCAGCCCCAGGCTGAAGCAGGGTTTACCCATGACGAGAGGCGGGGGTCGCCCACTCGTCGTCTGGGTGCCAAAACATGGTTAACGAAACGTAAACATTGGGATTTTGGGCCTGTGTCACAACAGGAGGACCGGGGCCTGGCACTGTTAGACAGTGATTATCACTGTGTGTTATAAAGTTACAAACAGGAGGCCCGATCATGGTAACGCCCAATGGTCAGATGACCGTCACCCTCACCCGCGAACTGGAGCAGTACGTACGCGATAAGGTGCGCGCCGGCGCCTTCGCCACCCCCAGCGAGTACATCCGCGACCTGGTGCGCGAGCGCTACCTCGCCGAGCAGGACCATGAGGCCAAACTGCGGGCGCTGGACAGCGCCTTGGCCGCCGGCATCGCCGACGCCGAGGCTGGTCGGGTTGTGCCGGTGCAGGACGCGTTCGCGCGGATCCGAGCCGCCCTCGGGATGGTCGATGAGAGCAAGCGCCCGTGAGGGTCGTCCTGACCGAAAAGGCGATCGCGGATCTGTTCCGCATCGGCCGGTTCATCCAGGAGGATAACCCCGCTCGCGCCGTGACGTTTGTGGAGGAGCTGGAGCAGCGCTGTCAGGGGCTTGCTGGCATGGCGCGGGCCTTTCCGCTGCTGCCCGGCCGGGAGCAGGCCGGCATTCGTCGCCGATCCCACGGCAACTACCTGATCTTCTACCGGTTCAGCGACGCCGAGGCGTTGGTCGAGGTGCTGCACGTGCTCAACGGGGCGCAGGATTACGACGCCATTCTCTTTCCAGCCGGGTGACCGTCCGACCCCTTGTGGATCTCCGACAATCACGCTGGTCAGATCGCGTGACCTGAGCCTAAGCTTGACCCAATGACGGCCGGCTTCAGTGCCGTCTACCCCGGAGAACCAAGCAGGACGCACCAGACCGTGAGCCAGCCCCTCGACAGCATCGCCGCCGTGCTCGAAAGCACGGGTGATTACCGCGTGCTGCGCCGGCTGGAACCCCTGACGGACGCTCCGGATGCGCCCAATGAGCCGACCTTCATCGGCCTGGTCCTCGACACCGAAACCACCGGCACCGACTACGCCACCGACGAGGTGATCGAGCTTGGCATTCTCAAGTTCGAGTATGGCGCCAGCGGGCGCATCTACCGTGTGCTGGAGACGTTCAACCAGCTGCATCAGCCGCGCAAACCGATCCCGGCCGAAATCACCCGGATCACAGGCATCACCGATGCCGACGTGGCCGGGAAGCGCATTGATGACGCCGCGGTGCGGGCGCTTGCCGCCGACGCGGCGGTAGTCATCGCTCACAACGCCAGTTTCGACCGGCAGATGTGCGAGGGCCGCTGGCCGGTGTTCGCGGAGAAGAACTGGGCCTGCTCCTGCCACCAGATCCCGTGGCGCGATGAGGGCCATGAAGGCATGAAGCTCGGCTACCTGCTGATCGACTACGGGTTCTTCCACAAGGGCCACCGGGCGATCGACGACTGCCACGCCTTGATGGCGCTGCTGGCTCGTCCGCTACAGGTCTCCGGCCGTCTGGCCCTGTCATCCCTGCTGGAGACCGCTCGCAAGCCGACCGTGCGGTTGTGGGCGCAGGGGGCCGCCTTTGAAACCAAGGATGCCTTGAAAGCACGCGGCTTCCGCTGGAGCGGTTCGCGGCGCTGCTGGTACATGGACTGCGATGAGGAGCAGTTGGAGGGCGAGCGCGCCTTCCTGCGGCAGGAGGTGTTTCAGCGGTCGGTCGCCCATCTGCCGGTCGATCGGATCACCGCGCGGGACCGGTTTTCAGCCCGGACCAACCCTGAGGCGCCAGCGTCCTAAACGTAAAACTCTGACCAGCCCCAGATTGAACCAGGGTTTCTTGACGGCGGGGGGGCCCTGTCGCAAACCCGTGGCGTTTACCCCGCGTTGACCATAGAGCCCGCATGGCACCTCCTGTTTCGGAGGCCACCCCATGATCCTGTCCGCCATAGCCGCGAAGCTGAAGCAGCGCTCCAAAGCCGATTTCAAGGGCCGGCACTACGAGGCGGCCCTGATCGTTCAGGCCGTCGCCTGGTACCTGCGTTACCCGCTGAGCTATCGTGACATCGAGGAGCTGTTCCTGGAGCGCGGGGTCGAGGTGGACCACAGCACCCTGAACCGTTGGGTGCTCGCCTACGCGCCGTTGATCGAGAAGCGGCTGCGCCAATTTCGCAAGCCGCACTGCGGGTCGATCCGGATCGATGAGACCTACATCAAGGTGCGTGGTGAGTGGCGCTACCTCTACCGAGCTGTCGACAAGCACGGCAACCCAGTCGACTTCCTCCTCACCGCTAACCGCGATCTCGACGCGGCCAAGCGGTTCTTCCGTAAGATGCTGGCGGATCAGCCACTTCTTGCGCCCGATCGGATCGGCACGGATGGTGCCAGCACCTATCCACCCGCGATCGTGGCTGCGAAGAGCGATAGTCTTCTGCCCCACGCGCCGCTCCACTACGTCACCAAACATCTGCAGCAAGGCATCGAGAGCGACCACTTCCGGGTCAAGAAGAACATGCCCCGGATCGGCGGCTTCCGCTCCTTCCATACAGCGCGACGCACGATCTGCGGCTTCGAGGCCATGCTCTGGCTGCGGAAGGGCTTCGGTTTCGCCGGCGCGTGGACGGTCCGCGAGCAGAACCGTCTTCTCGCACTCTGCTTTGGGCTTCCGCAGGCGAACAAAGCGTGAAAGCAGAACGGTAGAGAGCCTTCCGCGGCCTGACACTGAGTTCGCGACAGGCCCGTCTGGAGCCCTTGCGTCAGGCCGACGCTTGGTGCGGCATCCCTGCTCGTGTCCCAGGAACGCGACCTCACTGCCTCTTGTGCGCCTGAGTAGCCATCCTAGCGACTTTTGACGGTGCGTCGTTCAAGTGATGCCGAGCACGCGGATCAGCAACAGACTGACCCCGATCAGAACAGCCAGCGATGCAGTGACAGCGAGCGTGACGCGCCCACCGACGCGTGCAAGCACACGGACATCGACGCCAAGACCAAGAGCGGCCATCGACAACACGGTGAGGAACCCCGCGAGTTGGGTCAGCGGCTTCACCGCGACGTCCGGGATCAGACCGAGAGAGCGCAAAGTCGCTAGCGCCAGGAAGCCGAGGATAAACCATGGCACCAACTTGGTGAGGCCGAGCCGCCCAGCCTTCCGTGTTGGAGTGCCGGGCTCGACCGGAAGCCGCGAGGCAATCAGTGAAAAGGCCACCACGACGGGGCCGAGCATGAGAACGCGTACGAGCTTAACCAGCGTGCCAACTTGCGTGCTCAGGAGGCTCACGGGCACGGTCGCTGCCAGCACTTGCGGCACCGCGTAGACCGTCAGCCCCGCCAGCACCCCATACTGGTTATCGCTCATCCCGGCCAGCGGCACGAACAGGGGCAGCCCGAGCACCATGAGCACACCTAAAACCGCCGTGAAGGCAATCGAAGCGGCGATGTCCTTGGCTTGAGCCCCGATCACCGGCGCGACCGCGGCGATGGCTGAGTTGCCACAAATTGCGTTGCCACAGGCCACCAGGATAGCCATGCGCGCGGGCAGGCCGAACGCACGGCAAATGAGAAAACTCGTTACGATGCCGAGGATCACCGTTCCGACGATACCTCCCAAGAGCGCCGGGCCAGAAGCGAGGATCGCGCCAAGGCTGAGCGAGACTCCAAGCAGGGTAACGGCGACTTCCAAAAGCTGCTTGGCGGAAAAGGCAATGCCGGTGTGGAAGCGCGCATCGGGTGCCCAGGCAGTGCGCACTGCGATGCCGAGCAGGATAGCCAACACCAGGGCCTCAACATAAGGGTGACCGGAGACATGCTCTTCCAAGGCCTGCGCGGCCATGGCAATGAGCGTGATCACTACGCACAGGCCAATGCCAGGCAGAACCGATGCCGGCGAGACAGGCTTTTCGCGGAGCACTGCCATTGCGGGGGCTTTCTGGGATGCGTCTAGGCTCACGATGCGGCTTTGAGGCGTGTTGGGAAGAAAACGTTCGTTGGTTCTCCATTGCGGAGAAGTACTCTCTCCAGAGGGAGTGAAGTTCGGAAAACCCCTCCCTTGCTTGAGACGGCCTTGGGCGCGACATATCTTGTCATGCGCAACACTCCTGACACGTGGTCATCACCGATCACTTTCGATCCCTTCGGCGAGCCGGTCCCCGAGGGCGTTGCGCGCGCTTACAGATCTACCGCGGGCGACCACACCGCTCGCCGAATCGGCGGTGTGATATTCTGGAGCTTGGCGCTTCTGATCCTGGCTGGACGCATCTACGCCGCTGACCTGCCTGTGGTTCAAACGGTCGCCTCGTACGCCGCAAAGGTCGTGGCTCTGATCTGAGGCCTGAGCTATTTTTCCCAACCCGCGAATGCTGGGCTGTAGAAGCTTTTAATAGGTCGCTGTTAGGTAAGCGGCGATGACCTTGGCGTCGGCCTCAGCGATCGGCGCATGGTAGACTTTGATCATCTTACTCACCTCGGCTTCCCAGAACGCCTTGCCTTTCCCTGGCGGCTGCATCGCAATGTAGTCGACGGAGTGGCAGCTCATGCAGTTGGCTTGCGCCGCCTCGAAGCCGATTATGTGAGTCGTGTCCGTCCCACCTTGGGGTGCTCGCAGCTGTGCCGTGGGCTCGGGTAGCGCGTAACTCCGAGGCTCGGCCACGGCCGTGCCGGCAGCGAGTATGAGTGCGATGCTGGTGACAAGAAATCGCGTCATCCCATTCCCTTTCAAGCCGCCCGCACGTGGGTGCTCTCAACCACGTTGCGCATATAGCCAGCCGGGTTCCAGCGCGGTTGCATCGGCTGGCTCGTGCCATCGTTAGCCGTTGCTTTGACCCGGATGACGTGGGAGCCGGCGGGAAGGTCGACGTCCAGGGTCCAGGCCCGAAAGGCGTAGCGCCCAAAATCCTGACCCAGCTTGGCAGGCAGCCAGGTTCCCCCATCGTCGGCGGAGACCTCAACCGTCTTGATGCCGGAGCCGCCGTCGAAAGCGATGCCGCGCAGCGGCGTCGGGCCCGCCTTCACGCTGGCTCCCTCGATCAGGTTTGTGAGGAATGAGCGCACGTTGAAGCGCCCGATCGGTACGGTGCTGGCTGCCGCCTTGCCGGGCTCGGTGCAGGCGCAGGGCGTGTCGGGGATACGGTAGGCGGTCTTCATCCAGAACCCCTCGAACGGCTTGTCGAGTACGGTGATCGCGTTGAGGTGCTTGACCCAGTAGGTGCCGTAGAGCCCCGGCACGACGAGGCGTAAGGGGTAGCCGTTGAGCCAAGGCAGGTCCTGCCCGTTCATCCCCCAAGCCAGCATCACCTCACCGTCGCGAGCGTGGTCGATGTTCAAGGCCTTCGCGAAGTCCGGCGTCTCCGGGATCACCGGTCCATCAAGCCCCTCGAACGCGACCTGGACGGAGCCCGCCTTTACGCCCGCCTTATCCAGCACGGTCTTCAGTGACACGCCGGTCCAGCGCGCACAGCCCATCGCACCGTTTGCAAGTTGGCCACCGGCCATGCGCGGTTCGAAGAAGCCGCGGGAATTGCCTGAGCACTGGTTGACCGCGACGACCTCTATCTGCGGCATTGCCTTAAGATCGGCCAGCGCGAGTGAAACCGGCGCTTCGACGTAGCCCTGTACTCTGAGGCGGAAGGTGTCCGGGTCGATCTCTGTGGGGATGTCGGCGAGGTGATATCGCACGAAGAACGCGTCGTTCGGAGTGATCACCCCCTCGTCAAAGACCGAGAACGGCGTCTCGAGCTGCGGCGGCCGGGCCGTCATCTGCAACAGCGGGCGCTTGCCCGGATACGCCACCAGCGGGCGCTCGCCATTGCCGAAGGGCAGACCGACCTCGGCCGCGAGGACCGAACGTCCGACCAGCGCTAGGGCGCCTGCGCCGAATAGGACCTCACGTCTGGGAATTTCTTTCCTCATTGCACACCTCTCTTGAAAAGCAGCTTCGGAGGTGGTCAGGCGCCGAGGCCGAGCCCTAGCAACCGGTTTGCATTGCGCCAGAGTGCAGCGTCGAGTGCGTCTTCAGAGAGTCCGAGCTGGCGGAAATCCTCCACGCCCTGCCGCATCGGCCGGAACGGGAAGGAGGAGCCGAACAGGAACTGATCCCGCATGAAGCTGTTGGCCGCCTCAACGTAGAGGCCACCGCCCGGCGCGAAGGTGTACATGTCGGGCGAGACGAAAACGTTCTCGTTGCGGAAAGCCACCGTCACCATTTCGGCGACGTTCGGGTAGAAGCCGTGGCAGCACACGAGCGGCAGCTTCGGAAAGGTCTTCGCCACCCGATCGACCGCAAGCGGGTCATTGAGGCGCAAGTCGGGCGTCGTCGGGCCAGACATCACGAAGGCCGGCACCCCCAATTCCTGACACAGCTCGTAGAGCGGCATCAGGCGCTCGTCGTCGGCGCGCATGGCTTCTCCGTAGAAGCCAGCATCGAGATTGACGCCTTTGAAGCCGAGCTCGGTTACCGCGCGGCGGGCTTCGGCCACGGCAGCATCACGGCCGAGCTCCACTGGGTCTACCGAGGCGATACCGACCAGCCGCTTCGAGTTGTGTCGAGCGACCGTAGCAAGGTCGTCGTTGGCAATCCGCACGCCCGGCACCGAGCGGGCGACCATGACGGCGACGTCGATGCCAGCCCCGTCCATTTCCGCAGAAAAGCCCTCAACGGTCATCCCTCGGGTAAAGTGGTCGATCTCGCGGCCGCCAACACGCCCGTTCAGCCAGCGCACAACGCCGTACTCAGGAGTGTCAGGCGCCCCACCAAAGAACTTGTGCAGGAAGGTCGGGCGGCTACGCATGTCTACGATCGGCATGGCTTCTTCACTCCTTGTTAGGGGGAACCCGGCGCACGATCCTGAGCGCCAGGTTGGTCAGATCAGTGAGAGACCGTCTCCAGCACCTTGCCGCGCGTCTCGACGCCAAGCGTCAGGACGAGGAGAGCTGCGATGAGGAAGCCACCCGCACCGACCTGGAAGGCAGTGGCGGGGCCGTAGTTCTGCACCAGCACTGGCACGATCATGGGCCCAAGGATGGCGCCGATCCGCCCGAAGGCCGAAGCGAAACCAGCTCCCGTCGCCCGGGCACGGGTGGGGTAGAGTTCCGGCGTGTAAGCGTAGAGACAGCTCCACATACCAAACATGAAGAACTGCATCACGAAGCCCCAGACGAACAGCCAAGTCTGATCGACGGCGTTACCGTATAAATATGCAGCGATCGCCGAACAGATAAGAAAGGCCGCCGTAGTGGGCTTGCGCCCGATCTTCTCCAAGAGTAGCGCCGCAGTGAAGAAGCCGGGGATGCCACCCACCGTGATCAGCGTCACGAAACCGACCGAGCCGACGATCGAGAAGCCACGCTCCTTCAGGAGCACCGCGATCCACGAGTTGAGGCCGAAGAAGCCGATCAACGCGAAGAACCACATTCCGAAGGCCATGACCGTGCGCAGGCGGTACTCAGGCGAGAACAGCGTCGCGATTGGGTTTTGATACGGTACGGGCGCCGTGACTGCGTCCACAAGGGACGGCGCTACCGGCGGTAGCGGCCGGCCAGTGGCGCGTTCAACTTCCCGCTCCATCGTCGCCATCACGGCTTCGGCCTCAGCGTGGCGGCCCTTGTCAGCGAGCCAGCGCGGGGATTCTGGCATGGAGCGGCGCACTAACAGCACCACCATCGAAAGCAGGCCCACAATCACAAAGGCCCAACGCCAGCCGAGATAAGGCAGCACGAAGAAGCTGATCGCACCGGAGAGCACGTATCCGATGGCCCAGAAGCCCTCCATGAAGGCGATGTACTTGCCGCGCACGTTGGCCGGCACAATCTCCGAGACCATTGCTTGCGCGACCGGGGCCTCGCCGCCGACCCCGACACCGATCAGGAAGCGGCAGGCCATCAGGACTGGCAAGCTCCAGGCCGCCGCAGCCGCGAGACTGGCAAGTCCCCAGACCACCATCGTGACCTGGAATACGGCCTTGCGCCCGAAGCGATCGGCGGCAGTGCCCGCCACAATGTTACCGAGAAGCTGACCTGCGAAGGTCATCGCCGCGAGCTGGCCTGCCTCAGTGGGCGTGAGCCCGAAGGCGACAACAATCGAACCTAGCAAGAAGGTGAGCAGCGCCACGTCGACCTGGTCGACCAGCCAGGCGGAGGCAATGATTGCGAACACCTTCCGCTGGTACGCCGACATCGGCAGACGCTCCAGACGTCCGGCAATGTTGGCCGTAGCCGCAGCAGCGGCTCGATTTGAAGCGGTGATTTCGATCCCCATACCGATCGGGGGGTCTGTGGCAAGGTGCATGGCGTGTCTCCTGGACGTTCCCTCGTTGGCGTCCAGGACGTGCGCCGCGAACGCCGCCCGGACTTTCTTGAGCGTGTAACCAGCCCCTCATCCGTTCAGAGAGAACGAGCTAGAGGGAGCATCATTTTTCTTATTTTGCTCGTCCCGCAGGATAACTTTGCTCCCTTTTCCACGATTCGCACTAATATAATTCCATTTTGGCCTTATAAGCTGTGGTTATGGCTCTCAATCTTCACCTCCTGCGCTTCTTCGCGACCGTAGCTCAGACCGGCAGCTTCTCCCGAGCAGCTGAGGAGCTGCACGTCAGCCAACCGGCGATCTCGCAAGGGGTACGGGATTTTGAACTCCAGGTGGGATGTCGACTGCTTGACCGTGGCGCCCGAGGAGTTCGGCCAACCCGAGAGGGCGAAGCCCTGCTGCGACATGCCAAAACTCTTTTCGCCATGGAGCGGGCGGCTGAAGAAGAACTGTACGCTCTGCGGGGACTAGGGAGCGGGATGTTGCGGATCGGCGCAAGCACCACAATTGCAACTTACATGATACCAACTTATCTTGGTATTTTTCATCGTGCGTATCCTGGTGTTGAACTCAGCATTATTAGCGCCAATACGCGAGCGATCGTGGCCCTTCTGATCGAACACGCAATCGATGTCGCATTGGTTGAGGGACCTGTTGAGGAACCAAGTATTGTCAGCGAAGCTTGGCGTCAGGACGAGATGGTTTTAATCGCCTCGCCTGACCACGCCTTCGCGAACGCAGCTGAGCCAATTGATCCAGCGCGCATTTCGGAAGAGATTTTTATCGTCAGGGAGCCAGGCTCCGGATCACGTGAGATCGTCTCCGAAGCACTAAGTGCCAATAAAATTTGCCCAATTCGCCGTCTGGTGGTTGGCAGCACGGAGGCGATCAAACAACTTGTAGCGAGCGGCCTTGGTGTAGCAATAGTCTCGGTCGCTACAATTCGTGACCAGATTTCCATCGGGACAATAGTCGTCGTCCCGGTCCGTGATCTGCGGATCGAGCGGATCCTATGGCGGCTGAGCGTGGTGGGACGCCTTTCTAATCCAGCGGCAGTTAAATTTGATAAGCTAATACATCTATAAATCAAACCGTCATACTCACGATCTTTAAATCGGAGTTTTTATTGATGAATGTAAAACGCTCGTGCATATAGAAACAAGCTAATTCCCTCTGCTTCAAGCGCAGGAATTATTTTTGCGAGGGAAAACGACCGTTTTCCCGACACTTGTAAGTTGGGCTCGGTCTGCCTTCTAAAACGGCCCCGTTCCTGTCGGGAAAATATGACTGGTTTTCTATTGCAGATTAAACGCTCTTGAATCACTATCCCGACATGCTCGTCGGATATGCCCGCGTCTCTACGCTCGATCAGAACCTCGACCTCCAGCGCGATGCGCTGACCAAGGCCGGGTGCGAACGGCTGTTCGAGGAGAAGAAGTCGGGAAAGGCCGGTACGAAGCGGCCTGAGTTCGATGCGGCCCTCGCCTACCTACGCCCCACCGACGTGTTAGTGGTCTGGAAGCTCGATCGGCTCGGCCGCTCGCTCGTGGAGATGATGCGCACGATCGATAGCCTTCGTACGAAGGAGATCCACTTCCGCAGCCTGACCGAACAGTTTGATAGTGACACCGCTCATGGTCGCTTCGCCTTGCAGATGCACGGTGCCATGGCTGAGTACTTTCTTGACCTGAACCGCGAACGGACGATGGAAGGGTTGAAGGCGGCCCTAGCCCGCGGCCGGAAGGGAGGGCGACCGAAGAAACTTACTGAGGCTGACATCGAGGTAGGCCGCGCTCTGCTGCAATCCGGTACGATCTCGATCGCGGCGATTGCCCAGCGCCTCGGGGTCAGCCGGGACACCTTTTACAGCTACTTCCCTCAGGCCCGGGCACGCAGCCAGGCTGCTGTCGTAGCCAGGGAGACCTGATCGCGATGCCAATCCGGCGCGAGCACCGCTTCTACTACCCGATCGACTGGCCACAGCTCTCCGCCGTGATCCGCTTCCGACGGGCAGGAGGCGCCTGTGAGGGTTGCGGACGGCCGCACGGGCAGACGATCTACCATTTGGGCGATGGACGCTGGTGGGATGCCTCGACCGGCTGCTGGCGTGACGGAAGGGGGCACACTCTCCAAAGCCTGCCGAGCTTCGAGGAGCTTGGGCGCCTGCGCCCGACCAGGGTGGTGCTCGCTACCGCGCATCGCGACCACGACACCGGCAACAACACGGACAAGAACCTCGCTGCCTTCTGTCAGCGGTGCCACATGAACCATGACCGGCCGGAGCACCAACGTCGTCGATGGCGAACCCTTTTCCGGCGCAAGGCCTCCGGCGACCTGTTCCGAGGTTCGTACTAGTGGTGGAAATCTGACACTCGGTACCGCCCCCGAACGTCCGAGATGGGTGATGGGGTGGACGCCCCCCGGCGGCATCGTTGTGCCAGAGTGGTGGTGTTGAGCACCAATCGAGGGAGGCGTCCGTCTCCCAGGTTACCACGATCGGCTTGGACATCGCGAAGAACGTGTTTCATGCGCGTGGGCAGGGCGTCTTCAGCAAGCGGCTGAGCCGGGCAAAGCTTCTCGGCTTCTTTGCAGCCCAGCCGCCCTGCCTGGTGGCTCTGGAGGCCTGCGGCGGTGCGCATCACTGGGCCCGCGAACTGATGCCGCTGGGCCATGAGGTGCGGCTGATCCCGCTAGCTTACGTCAAGCCGTTCGTGAAGCGCCACAAGAACGATGCCGTCGATGCCGAGGCGATCTGCGAGGCGGCGCAGCGTCCGACGATGCGCTTTGTCGCCGTCAAGAGCGAGGAGCAGCAGGCGTCGGCTCTCCTTTTCCGCACCCGCGACCTTCTGGTCCGTCAACGCGCCCAGCTGATCAACGCCCTCACGGGACATCTCACCGAGTATGGCTGGGTCGCACCGAAAGGCCCGTCCCCTATGGCGATGCTGGGCGATCTTCTGGAGGACGAGATGGGCTCCTTGCTTCCGCCTGCCGCTGTCGCGATGTTCCGGGTTATGCTGGACCTCCTGGCCGACCTGGATGACCGCATCGCCGAACTCGACCGAGAGATTGCCCGCCGGGCTCGGGAGGACGAGACGGCTCGTCGGCTGATGACGATCCCCGGCATCGGCCCCATTACCGCAACGGCACTGATTGCTCTGGCTCCTGTGGCCGAGACCTTCGCCAAGGGACGGGACTTCGCCGCGTGGCTTGGCCTTGCCCCCCTGCAACGGTCGACGGGTGGCAAGCAGAAGCTGGGCGCGATCTCGAAGATGGGCGAACGCACGTTGCGACGCCTCCTCATCATCGGCAGCAGTGCGGTGGTGCATCAGGCGTCGCGACGCGGAGCGCCTAAAGGATCGTGGCTGGAACAGATGCTGGCGCGAAAGCCCCGCATGCTGGTGACGGTGGCGCTGGCCAACAAGATGGCGCGCATCGTCTGGGCCCTTCTGGCGAAGGGCGGAAGCTACCGAGCTCTGGCGGTGGCCACGGCGTAGAACCGGGGTCGGCGTCAGAGGCTGTCGGGGACGCGAGGTCGGTCGAAGGAGGGTATGGCACAACAGTCGGCGAGACGGGGCCGGAAGAACCAGTGCTTTCTACCGTGCCAGCGAGCACGCTTCGGGTGACTTGGTTCCGGTCCGCGAACTCCCATACGGGCCCGCAGCCAAAAGCTGCAGCAGAGGCCGGACAGATGGCAGCAACCGACACCGTGCCTACACACCAAAAGCCACTTGCGTGCCAGGGGGCGTCCACAGATGGAAAGCTAACCCTGATGCTTCGCCCAGAAGCAGACGTTCCGGTTCCGACCCTACTCGGTCATAGAAGCAAGCCAATGGAGGCCTTGAAAGCAGACGTTGCAGCTGGACGCGCGCTGCGAACGCATGCTCTCGGATTCCCGCTTCCCGCGCTCGTGAGGCCGCCCGTTCAATCCACAGTCTGCATCTGGACGACGCCGCCGAGTTCACCGGGCTTGCCCGAGACCACCACGAGGTAGCGCCGGCTCGCGCCGGCATCCGTGCGGGTGATCTGGCGGATCGGGCCGATCGCGTTGACGATGGCCGCGCCGGCCGGGTTGGTCATGAAGGCGGCGAGCGGCTCCAGGCCTGCGGCCCCCTTCGGATCGGCGGCCAGCGCCAGCACGAACGGCATCTTCGAGGGCAGTCCCGTTACCGCGGCCTGCAGCGTCTGCAACACGCCCTGGTCGAACAGGGTGACCTGCGTCGCCGGCTTGCCATCGGTACCCGCGAGCGTCAGCGCGCTGGTCTTGCCGGCTGCGCCCAGCGCTTGGAGGTTTTGCATTCCGTCGCCCTCCGGCACGGCGTTCGGGACGTAGGCGACGCCCTGCGGACCCTGCCCGATCGGCACCTCGGCGATCACCGTGTTCGACGCGGTGTCGATCACCGCCGCCTTGTCGGCGTTCTCCAGGCCGACATAGACGCGGCTGCCGTCGCCCGAGGGCCAGAGCCCGTGCGGTAGGGCGCCGGTCGGAATGGTGGCGACCTGGGTGAAGTCGTCGGTGCGAAACACCTTGACCTGGTTCAGGCCGCCGATCGTCACGTAGGCGAACTGGCCGGCCTTGGTCGAGACGATGTTGACGTGGTTGGTGATCGGCCCGGTCTCGATCGTCTTCAGCGGCGCGAATGGCGGCGTCGCAGAGAACACCTGGGTCCGGCCGACATCCTTGAGGGTGAACCACACCTGCTTGCCGTCCGGTGTCGCGGCGATGTCGGGGCAGAACGGGCTCTCCTGCTTCACGCGCCCGACGATGGAGTGGGTCTTCGTGTCGATCACCACCGTCTCGGGGCTGAAGCTGGAGCAGACATAGCCGTAGGCGCCGTCCGGCGAGAAGATCGTCATGCCGGGCCCGTTCGGCACGGTGATCCGGCGCGTCTCCTTGGCGGTCGCGGCATCGAGCACGGCGATGTAGTCCTCGCCGCGCACGCTCACCCAGACCTCTCGGCCGTCCGGCGTGAAGAAGGCCTCGTGCGGCGCGCGGCCGACATAGGCGGTGTGGCGGACCGTGTTGGTCGCCGTGTCGATGAAGCTCACGGAGTTCGAGCCGATCGAGACCGCGAGCAGCGTCCTGTGGTCGGGCGAGAAGCCCATGCCGTGGACGAGGAGCTGGCCGCGATAGATCGGGCTCAGGTTCATCGGCGTCGGGTCGCCGAGCCGGATCACGCCGAGCAGGACGTTGGCGGCGGGATCGACCACCGAGACCGTGTTGGAGAACTGGTCCGACGTATAGAACCGGTCCCTGCCGCTGACCGGCACGTCCGGTGCAAAGGCTGCACCCGGGGCCTGCCCGGCGAGAGCCGAGCCGGAGAGCATCGCGAGCGCGAGGAGGGTGAGGGCGGTCTTCATCGGCAGATCTCCGAAGGCATCTCGGCGGCAGGGGCCGTGCCATGGTGGTGAAGGTGGGTGGCTGCGGCAGACGAATCCGGCGCGGGAGGGAGATCGGCGAGCGCCCGGCGCATCACCGCGATCTCCTGGCCCTGTTCGACGATGATCCCCTGCGCGAGGCGGCGCAGGACCGGATCCTTGCCGTAGAGCAGCTCTGCCTGGGCCATCGCGATCGCGCCCGCGTGGTGCGGGATCATCATCGCAGCGAAGTCGCGGTCCGGATCGCCCGAGGGCGGGACCATCATGTCGGCATGCATCCGCGTCATCGACTGCGCCATCATCGCGTCGAAGGACGCGGAGACGATGGCCGGCGGCTCGGCGGCGGCCAGCGTCGGGGGCATCATCATCCGGCCGCCGACGAGGCCGCCGGCCATCACGGCGGCCGTGAGCGCAAATCCCAGTGCTCCGCGCATGGGCCGTCCTCCTCGTTCGTTGTCGATGGGAGAGATGCCGGGGAAACGGCTTTATTCCCTGGCCGGGGACGAATTGGTGGCCCTGCCGATGTGATCGATCTTTTCCAAATGTCAGTGGAATAGACGCGCCCGTTCGGCATCTCTCCCGATGCGGTCATGGTAGACCGCCGGAGACCTCACTCATGCGCACCATGCTGATCCGCGCCGCCTTTGCGGCCTTCGCCTTCTCCGCCGTCGCCGCCCAGGCCGCTGCGCCTGCGATAACGGCCGAGACTGCCAAGGGGCCGGCGCTCGTCGATTCCAAGAGCATGACCCTCTACACCTTCGACAAGGACATGGGCGGCAAGTCGATGTGCAACGGCCCCTGCGCCGCCAACTGGCCGGCACTGATGGCCGCCTCCGGCTCGGCTGCTAGTGGCGACTGGACGATGGTGACGCGGGACGACGGCACGATGCAGTGGGCCCACAAGGGCAAGCCGCTCTACACCTTCGCCAAGGATACGAAGCCCGGCGACATCACCGGCGACGGATTCCTCAACGGTGCATGGCACATCGCCAAGCCCTAATCGGTAAAGCCTCGTGGACGAGATCGCCGCCCTCATCGAACCGCAGATCCCAGCGTTGCGGCGCTACGCAGTCGCACTGTTGCGGGACCGCGAAGCGGCGGACGACCTCGTCCAGGACACTTTGGAGCGGGCGTTGTCCGCCTGGTCCGGACGTCGCCGCGACGGCGACCTGCGAGCCTGGCTGTTCACGATCGAGCGCAACCTGTTCCTTGGCACTGTTCGACGCCGGGGCCGGCGCGGCATCGATGTCGGCGCTGAGGCTTTGGAGCAGGTGCCCGATCCGGGTACCGACCCCGAGGCCGCTATGGGGGCACGCGACGTGCTCACCGGGCTCGACACCCTGCCCGAGGAGCAGCGCTCGGTGCTGCTCCTCGTCGCGGTCGAGGATCTGTCTTATGCCGAGGCGGCCCAGGTGCTCGGGGTACCGCTCGGCACGGTGATGTCGCGGTTGAGCCGGGCCCGGACGCGGATGCGCGGTTTTCTGGAAACTGGCCGGACCGGACTCTTGAGGAGGGTGAAATGAGCGGGGATCCGCGCCCGGTCGGCGAGGACGACCTCCACGGCCTGATCGACGGTCGTCTCGAACCGGAGCGGCAGGCGCTGGTCGAGGCATGGCTCAGGGGAAACCCCGCGCGGGCGGCGGAGGTCTCGGCGGATCGCGCCCTACGCGAGCGCTTGCGTGCCCGCCTCGCGCCGATCGCCGAGGAGGCGATTCCGGCGCGGCTCCGGGTGGCCAACATCCGCTCGCGACATCGCCCGATAACCTACCGCTGGCTTCCGGTCGCGGCTGCGGCCGTGCTCTGCCTCGCGGTCGGCGGCGCCGCCGGCTGGTTCGGCCATGCCGCGCGGCAGGTACCCACGGTCACGCTCGCGCGAACCGAGCCAGCGACCGACGACGCGGTGGCGGCCTTCCGCACCTACGTGGTCGAGGCGGTGCATCCGGTGGAGGTGCGCGCCGACGAGAAGCCGCACCTTGTTACGTGGCTCTCGAAGCGCCTCGGCCGGGCGGTGACCACCCCCGACCTTACGGCGTACGGCTTCCGCCTGATGGGCGGCCGGCTGCTGCCGGCGGGTTCCGAATCCGCCGCGATGCTGATGTACGATGACGACCACGGCACCCGGCTGACACTCTACAGCCGCGTAGGCGATGCGGATGGCCGCACGGTGTTCCGCTTCGCCCGCGAGGGCGACATCGCCGCCTTCTCCTGGGTCGATGGCGGCATGTCCTACGTCGTCACGGGTCGCACCGACGAGGCGCGGCTGTTGATCGTCGCGCAGTCGGTCGACGCGCAAGTCCGTGGACTGCCGGTTCCGCAGCGGCAACCATGACCCTCGACCAACTCCGCATCTTTGTGGCGGTGGCCGAGCGACAGCACGTGACGCGGGCCGCCGAAGCGCTGAACCTCGTCCAGTCGGCGGTCAGCACGGCGATCGCCAACATCGAGGGGCGACACGCCACCAAGCTCTTTCACCGGGTCGGCCGCGGGATCGAGCTGACTGAGGCGGGGCGCATATTTCTCGTCGAGGCCCGCGCCGTGCTCGCCCGGGCCGAGGCCGCCGAACTGGTGCTCGCCGACCTCAGCGGCCTGCGGCGCGGGACGCTGGCGCTCTACGCCAGCCAGACCATCGCCAGCGACTGGCTGCCTCGCCACCTCGTCGCCTTCCGCCGGGCCTACCCTGAGATCGCTATCCGGTTGGCGGTGGGCAACACCACCGACGCCGCCGACGCGGTGCGCGCCGGGCAGGCCGAACTCGGCTTCGTCGAGGGGGCGCTCGACGACCCGACGCTTGCGAGCACCACCATCGCGCAGGACCAACTGGTCCTCGTGGTCGCCCCTGGCCATGCCTTCGCCGGGGCGACCGACCTCGAACCCGAAAATCTCGCCGGGGCCGACTGGGTGCTGCGCGAGGCGGGATCGGGAACCCGCTCGGCCTTCGAGGCGGCCCTGGGTGCGGCCGGCCTCGCAGCCGCCCAGCTTCGGGTCACGCTCGAACTGCCCTCTAACGAGGCGGTGCGCGCCGCCGTCGAGGCCGGGGGCGGGGCCGCCGTCCTGTCCGAGACCGTGGTCGCCGCCGCGCTTCGGACCGGAACCCTGGTGCGGGCGGCGTTCGCCCTGCCGAGCCGGCCGTTCCGGGTGCTGCGCCACAAGGAGCGCTACCGCAGCCGGGCCGCCGACGCGTTGCTCGACCTGATCGCGATGGCGGATGCCGGATGAGCGATCCTGCGAAACCCGTGCACCCCGACGATCCCCGGGTGAGGCTCGCCGAGGACCGGACGGTTCTGGCAGCCGAGCGTACGTTCGTGGCGTGGCTTCGCACCGGGCTCGCCTTCCTCGGCGTCGGCCTGGCCGCGCAGCGCTTCCTGCGGGAGGTGCTGGCGGTCTGGCCGCTGAAGGTGCTGTCGCTCACGTTGATCGCCTGCGCGCTTGCCTCGTTCGCCGGCGCCGCATGGCGGGACCGGGCGATCCGGGCGCGTCTCGCCGATGCCGAGATCCCGATGATGCCGCGCATCCTCACCGTCGGGATCGTGGCCTTGCTGATCGCGATCTCGGGCCTTGCGGCCACCGCCCTGCTCTGGGCGTGACGGTCAGGCCACAGTGACCCGTACCCGGTGCCAGGCGGCGCTGAGGTAGCCCTTGTAGTTCCAGGTGTCGTCGGGCGCGGCCGGCTGGGTCTGGCCGGCGGAGTCCCAGGCCCGCACCGCGAGTTCGTGCTCGCCCGCGGTCAGCTCGCGGTCGATCTCCCAGAACGTCCAGGCGTAGGGCGCGTCGGCATCGCGGTCGATCCGGGCCTGCGCCCAGCTGCGGCCGCCATCCGTCGAGACGTCGACGCGGGCGACCGCGCGATCGCTGGCGATGGCGTAGCCGCGGATCGCGTGCCGGCCGGGCTTCAACGCTGCGCCGCGGGCGGGCTCGCAGATCGCGCTGTTGAGCGGCATCGCCTCGATGGTGATGCCGTGGGCGGGGTCCGCGGTCTCGGCGGTCACGTCGGGCGGAAACAGCTTGTAGTCGTCGGCCTGCATCGGGTTGTCGGAGGGGTGGTCCTGCACCGTGATGCGGGCGAGCCATTTCGGGCTGCGGATGCCGGCAAATCCCGGCACCACCACGCGCAACGGATAGCCGTGCTCGGGGGCGAGAGGCTCGCCGTTCATCGCGAAGGCGAGCAGCGTCTCGGGCGCCAGCGCCTTGGCGAGCGGGATCGAGGCGCCGAAGCGTATGTCCGACCCCGCGATACGGTCGTGGCTCTCGAAGGCGACGTGGCGCGGACTGCCCGCATCGATCCCGGCGGCGTGCAGGACGTCGGCGAGCCGCACCCCAGTCCATTCCGCGTTGCCGATGGCGCCGGCCGCCCACGGGTCGCCGGCGACCGGGGCCACCGCCAGCATGTCGGCCCGGCGGTTGCCGGCGCATTGCATCACCGCCGTGACGGTGACGTGCGCGAAGCGTGCCTTCAGATCGGCGACGGACAATTCGAGGGGCGTCGCGATCATCCCGTCGACAGTCAGGCGGTAGCCGTCGGCGTCGAGGTCCGGGATGTCGCCGTGGCTGCGGACGTAGAAGTCGGCCTGGTCGGTGAGGAAGGCCGCCCGCAGGCGATCGAGCGGCGGCTCGGCATTGTAGGGCGCCTCGCCGTGCACGATGAGGCGGTCCTTGCGCTGGAACAGGCCGAGCATGGGGTTTTTGTCCTGCGTTCGTGACGTATCGACGACGAGAACGCGCCGGGGGCGATAAGGCCCCCGGCGCGCGTCGCCTCAGGGCTTCATCGTCGAGACCACCGCGTTCTTCGCCCGGTCCACTACGGCGACGCTGAGGTCGCGGTTGAGGACGTAGGCATGGGCGTTGTCGGCCGAGAACGCGATCGCCTGGCGCGGCTCGTTCAGGCCGGTCACCGTGGCGACGACCTTGAGGGTGCCGGTGTCGATCACCGAGAGCGAGTTGTCCTTGAGGTTGCCCGAATAGACGAAGCGCCCGTCCGGGGTCAGTGCGGCGCCGTAGGGGTCCTTGCCCACTTCCACTTCGGAGGTGACCTTATGGGCGGCGACATCGACCACGCCGATGGTATTACGGCCGCTGTTGGCGGCAAAAAGCGTCTTGCCGTCCTTGGTGATCGAGATGGCGCGCAGCTTGTCGAACCCGGCGATCTCACCGGTGATCTTGTTGGTGGCGGTATCGACCAACGTGATCTTGTCGCCAAGGAAGTTCGTGACGAACACGGTCTTGCCGTCAGGCGACAGCTTCACGCCCTGGCGCGGCTGCGCGAAGCCGGGGATCACGGCCTCGGCGAGCATGGTCCTGGTGTCGAACACGGTCAGCGTGCTCGCGGCCTCGTTGTTGACGTAGAGCTTGGCCCCGTCGGCCGAGAGCACCGTGCCGAACGCGCCGGGGCCGGCGGCGAGAACGCCGGCTTCCTTGCCGGTGGCGGTCTCATAGACCGTGATCCGGCCGGTGCCACTGTCGGAGACGTAGAAGCGGGCGCCGTCCGGCGCGAAAACGATGTTGCGCGGCGTGACGAAGCCGTCGAGGCGGCGCAGCACCGTGCCCTTGGCGACGTCGTAGACGATGACGGCGCTCTCCTCGCTGTTCGACACAGCGGCGACGGTCCCAGCGGCGTTCAGCGCCAGGGCGTTGTTCTTGATCGCGCCGTCGAAGCCAGCGGCGGACCCGGGCTGGCCCTGGGCGAGGAGCAAGGCGGCTCCGGCGAGGAGGGCGCGGAGGCTGGTGCGGACGTGGGTCATGAAGCGTGTCTCTCTGGCATGCGCGCTCGTTCGGCGGCCGGGGCCTGCCGTGAGGGCTGGTTCTAATTCGGATTGCGTGATGCGAGACCGGTTTGGCCGTGCATCGCCCTGGGGAGATGCCGGAGGGCGCGGTCTATTCCCCGAGGCCGGCGAAAAAAACGCGGCGGCCTCGGGATTCGGGGGTTCAGGGCGTCGGCTTCAACGCCGTGAGGTAGTCGACGATGGTCTGCACGTCGGCCGGATCGACCGGCGCCTTGTAGACGTGAACCATCTTGTTCACGGTCTCGGTCCACTGCGCCTTCGTGAGCTTGGGCTGGGTCAGCACCATCCCGGCCGAGTGGCAGGCGAGGCAGTTGTTGTTGACCGCCTCGGCCCCCGGCCCGTCCGGGAAGATCCGGTCGGAAGTCGGGAATTCGATCGATTGCGAGGTGAAGCGCATCGGCTCGGGAGCCGAAGCGGCGAACGCCACCAGGGGAGACAGTATGAGGGCGGCGATGAGGGCCGCAGGGCGGATCGGGTTCATGGCTGTTCTCCTCAAGCGGCCTGGAAGGACACGGCCTCGATGCCGTTCTGCATGAAGCCGGCCCCGTTCCAGACCCGGTCCAGGGGCTGCGCGACGCCGTTGGTGTTGGTGCAGCGGACCCTGACCGTGTGGCTGCCGGCAGCCAATGCCGGCAAGCTGCCGTCGAAGCGGCGGAAGCTGTAGGGGCCTTCGTCCGCGCCGAGCTGCGCCGGGAACCACGTCGCGCCGCCGTCGCCTGAGAAGTCCACCGCCTTCACCCCGCAATCGCCGCCGAAGGCGATGCCGCGCAACGCCACCGGCGTTCCGGCCGCCACCTTGGCGCCATCGGTCAGGTTGGTGACGAACGAGCGCGGCACCATCCTGTTGATCGGCACCGTCTTGAAGCCGGTCTGACCGGGCTTGATGTTAGCGCCCGGCACGTCAGGAATGCGGTAAGCGGTCTTCATCCAGTACCCGTCGTCGGGCTTGTCCAGCACTTCGATGTCGGACAGCATCTTGACCCAGTAGGTCGAGTACCAGCCCGGCACCACGAGCCGGAGCGGGAAACCATTGAGCAGCGGCAATTGCTCGCCGTTCATCGCGTAGGCGATCATCACCTCACCATTGTTGGCGTGCTTGAGATCGAGCGACTTCTTGAAGTCGGGCGCGTCGTCGACCACCGGCTCGTCGAGGCCGTTGAAGCGCACCTGCACGGCACCGGCCTTCACCCCGGCCTTTTCGAGCACGTCCCTGAGGCGCACGCCGGTCCAGCGGGCGTTGCCCATCGAACCGTTTGCCCATTGCGCGCCGGTCACCCGCGGCTCGAACAACCCGCGCGAATTGCCCGAGCACTGGTTCACTGCGGCGATCTCGAAGCGCGGCAGGCCGGCGATGGCGTCGAGCGAGAGCGAGAGCTCCTTCTCGACATGGCCGTGGACCTTGAGCCGGAAGGTGCCGGCATCGACTTCGGTCGGGATCGAGGCCCAGTGCCAGCGGACGTAGAAGCGGTCGTTGGGGGTGAATACACCCTCGTCGAACACCGAGAACGGCGTCTCCAGTAGCGGCGGATGAGTGCGCTGGAGGATCATCTCGGCCTTGCCCGGAAAGGCCGTGGTCAGCGCCCGCTCGTCCGGGCCGCCGGGCAGCGGAAGCTTCACCGAGCCCGCCGCCCAGGCCGGTATGGCGGCGCCGAGGCTTCCGAGCCCTAGGCAACCCAGGACGAGGCGGCGGTTCATCGGTCTGTCCAGTCCGTGCATGGTCTCTCCCCTTGAAGGATGTCGGCGTCGATGCGTTCGAAGGCATCGGACCCGTGGCGATTCCTCGCGACCAGGGAGATGCTACGGGATACGATTTATTCCCACCAACGGTCTTTCGCGATACGAATGATCTCCAAACGCGATAATTTGAGAAGTTTCGATCTCCAATGGGACGATCAAGGACGCCGTCTCGGCGTCACGCCGCCGGCGCGCCGACGGGCGCGGTCCTGCGACACCCGAACAGGGCGTGACGCTCGGAAAAACCGCGCAAGGCGACGGTGCCGAGCGGTTCAAGGGCATGTGCCAACCCGTCGATGAAGGTGTCGGTGGCGATCAGCGGCGTGTTGTAGGTCTTGCACAGGCGCTCGACGCGGGCGAGCACGTTGAGATCGCGGCCGATCACCGTGAAATCGACCCGGTCGCCGCCGCCGATATTGCCGTAGGCGACCTCCCCGACATGAAGTGCGACGCCGACCTCGAAGGCAGCCCTGTCACCGTTGCGCAGGGTCGCAAGCGCATCAAGCGCGGCCTCGGCGGCACGCAAGGCGGCACTGCGCGCCTCGGCCTCGTCGCGATCGGCATCGAACACGGCCAGTAGCCCGTCGCCGATGTACTTCAGCACCTCGCCGCCTTCCGCCTCGACGGCCGGCACGATGGCATCGAACATCCGGTTGAGGGCGGCCACGACACGGTCGGGGCTTTGCCGGTCGGACAGTTCGCCGAACCCGCGCAGGTCGGTCAGCATCATCGCGGCCCGCATCAAGCGTACGTCGCCGCGCCGCACCGTGCCGGTCAGGATTTGCCGCGCCGGGTCGCGTCCGACATAGGCGCTCAGCACCGCGCCTAGCATGTCGTCGAGCGCCTTGATCTCGAACAGCAGCGAGAACGGCTCGACCAGCGCCAGCAACGTGCAGATCTCGATCGGCGTGAAGCCGCCCGGTCTCGCCGTGGCCCAGGAGGCGGCGCCCATGCGTCCACGCGCGGCGCGCAGCGGCACGATGAGGTAGTCGGTTAGACCCTCGGTGCGAAGCTCGCCGAGCACGGGAAACGGCAGCGGCCCATCCCCGTCGAGACGGCATCGGAACGGGGTACGGGTCTCGACTACGCGCTCGACGGTGTTGCCGTGGAACGTCGGCGTACTCTCGATGCCGTGGCGGCGACGCAAGGCTAGGCTCGACGCTCCTGGATGCCAGACGCGCATTACCCAGCGGAACGACGGATGCAGGGTCGGCGCGTGGGTGGTGGCGCGGGCCAGTGGCAGGCCAAGCCCCGAGAGGCACGCACTGAACCCGTCGAGAAGGGCTGCCGCGTCCGCCGCTTCGCGACCCGGCCCCATCAACCATCCCGTCCCCTGCGCGACCGCCTCGGACGAAGATTGGGACGAACGTGTCACGGCAGTTCTTTCATCAAGGAGTTGGATCGATGCCATAGCGCGGATCAGACGAGGCCGAGCACGCGGATCAGGCCGAGGCTGACGGCGCCGAGGGCGAGGAGCGAGGCGACCACCGCGAGGGTCACCCGCGCCCCGGCCTTGGCGACGCTGCGCACGTCGACCCCGAGGCCGAGCGCCGCCATCGAGACCACGGTCAGCACGTTGGCGGTCTCCGACATCGGCGCGAGCGCAACCGGCGGGATCAGGCCCGTCGAGCGAAGGCCCGCGAGCGCAAGGAAGGCGAGGATGAACCACGGCACCAGGCGGTGGATCGCGAGGCCGCCGCGGGCCGGGCGGTCGCCCGCGGTGACGCCGGGGGCGGCCTCGTCGGTCTCCTCGCGCAGCCGGCTCGCGCCGAGCGAGAGCACCAGGACGATCGGGCCTAGCATCAGCACCCGGACGAGCTTCACCAGGGTTCCGACCTGGACGCTGAGCGCCGCGACCGGCGCGGTGGCGGCGAGCACCTGCGGCACGGCGTAGACGGTAAGGCCGGCGAGCACGCCGTACTGCATCGGCGACAGGCCGAGCAGCGGCACCAGCAGCGGCAGGCCGAGCACCACCAGCACGCCTAGCACCGCAGTGAAGGCAATGGAGGCGGCGACGTCCTCGCCGTCTGCGCCGATCACCGGTGCCGTGGCGGCGATCGCCGAGTTGCCGCAGATCGAGTTCCCGCAGGCCACGAGGATCGCCATGCGCGGATGCAGCCCGAGCGCTCGGCCGATGCCGTAACTCGACAGGATCGCGACCACGACGACGCCCGCGATGCCGAAAAGCAGACCCGGACCGGCGGCGAGGATCGTCGTGAGGCTGAGCGAGGCCCCGAGTAGAACGACCGCGATCTCCAGTACGGTCTTGGCCCCGAAGGCGATGCCGGGAAAGAAACGTTGCGACGGGGTCCAGGCGGTGCGGATCGCGCTCCCGAGCAGGATCGCCAGCACCAGGGCTTCGAGCCAGGCGCGACCGAACAGATGCGCCTCGACGGCCTCGAAGCCGACCGCTGCGGCGGTGACCGCCATACAGAGACCCAGTCCCGGAAGGATGGCTCTCGTGCCGGCCAAGGCACGCATTGACCGAGCGTGGGAGAAAAGTCTGGGCGCGGACATGGGTGGCTCCGATGTGATGCCGGAGAATCCCATGTTCTTTTCATTCACTCCAACGGAATGATTAGATGCTTCCCATCACTGAAATAGATGAAATAAGTGCCCCTTCGCAGATCACGGAGACCCATTGTGAGAGGCCGACAGGCGGATTCACCCGTCGATCCAGTGGGCCTTGATCGTCGTGTCCGCGGCAAGCTCATAGATCCTGACGGAGCCCGTCGCGAGTTCGAGGTGCTCGACCTCCGCCGGGCTGAGGTCTTCGAGCGCCATCACAAGCGCCCGCAGGCAATTGCCGTGGGCGACGACGAGCACGTCTCCGCCCATGACCGCCGGCTGGATGGTTCGGAGGTAGCATGGCACGATACGGGAGACGGTATCGCGCAGGCTCTCACCGTTCGGCGGCGCCTCTGCGTAGGAGCGGCGCCAGGTCTCGATCCGCTCCGCCCCCCAGCGCGCATCGGCGGCGATCTTGTCGAGCCCGCTGAGGTCCCCGTAGTCTCGCTCGTCGAGCGCGGCGAAGCTTTGGGGGACCAATCCGGGTTGCCCGAGCGCATCGAGGATAAGCCGGCCGCTCACGACGGCCCGCGTTAGCGTCGAGGTGAAGGCAGCGGAAAAGCGCCAGTTGCACTCTGCCAAACGCCGGCCGGCTGCCTCGGCTTCCCTCCGGCCCTGCTCGGTCAAGGGCGAGTCCAGCAATCCCGTGAACAGGCCGGATCGGTTGGCTACGCTCTGGCCATGCCGGACCAGCACGAGATGTCGCGTGACCGGGGCTTTGCAATCGTGAATCACCCTGTCTCCCGAGGCAGAGCACTTTCGTGCTGGTCGCATCGCCTCTGATGATGTCGGCATCCGACTTTAACGAACTTCGACCCTGCGATGGGTTGGACCGTCCATCCGGAGACGGCGGGTCATCCTAGGTCCGCTTATGAACGTCTTGCGACTGAAAGCAGCCAAGCTGCTTCCCACCCGATCCGGTCGTAGGTCTTCGTCCGCCAAGTTGCCGGAAAGCGGACCTTCCCGGGGTCCGGAGAGGGTCGAAAGCAGCCCCCGGTAGCGGGTACCAAATGTCAGATTTTGATTGCTAGCCACCGTCTCCTTGGCGTTCCGTCCCCTCATTTCGCTCCTTGGCTCGCTTCCCGCACGGTCTTATGCGAGCTTGACGTTATGTTGGGTCCTGAGAGCGGTTAAGTCTTTGATGCCGGTTACGAAGCGCCAGCTTGCAGCCTCACTCATGAGCACTTCCCATATCGAGGCTCGGGATATGATGGCAGGCTTCGTTCTGGACGAAGCCACCAAGTTCCTCGACGCGCCTTTTGCGATCACCAGCGCGGCTGTCTTGCGGCAGGTTTGGAGTACGCGCGGTATCGAGTTTCGAGCTATGGATATCCAGTTCGTAGGGCTGCTTGAACTTCTGCGAGTCCTGCAAGCAATCCCTTCAGAGACGTCGCTCGTACAGGAAATCCTGCGCTCAGGACCTCATACCCTGTACGTGTTTCACCCTGGGGACGGGTGTCAGATCGTTGGTGCCGTCCTGCATGGCAAAGCGAATGTCGAGCTTCCTAACCCGCTGGTTCTTAAGCGTGGACGTGGAGGCCGCCGGCCTCGGTCTGCGCTCACCTCCAAGCAGCTCGACCTTTTTGGCGCGGCCTTCGCTTGACGCGCCAAAAGACCTTCATGTCGTTCGAAACATGAATGTCGCCGATGGAGAAAGCATCCGGCGCGATGCCTCCGGCTACCTGTTTCGGGGGGCGTACTCTGTGGCTACCGAATACTCTGGACACAGTGGAACCTCGATCACCGCTCCGGGCCGCCGCCTCCCTTCCTCACTGAACGCTCCTTGATCGGCTTCCGTCGTACCCGCTTTTCTTCCATCGTCGGATCAGCGACGAACCCAACAGGCATAGGCTCTGACTGAGTGCCGAGCTCGCTCGCCTTCGAAGATTTTCCGGCAATTGCCTTGAGAAGCTCCCCGGTGGCCTGGAGGTTCAATTCCAGCCAATCCCCCAGCGAGCGGGCCCAGTCGTCGATACGTTGGAGAGCCCGTCGGTGACTAAAGCGCTGTGCCAGCTGTCCCGGCCTCGACATCACACCAGTCGATGCACCAGTCAGGCTTTGCGCCAATCCGGCCACCCGGCTGAGCTGCTGATCGATCGGACCCATGCTCTCATGGGCCCACACCTCCCGCCGCCGCAGCATTCGGACCCGGCCGAACCCCACCGGTTCGGCCTCTTCGATCGCCTCACGGGGTGGGGATATCATTTTGGCACCGACCAGATGGCGAGCGAGTGCGGCCGTATCGGCAAGCTGATGAGCTAACGGTTCCGCCACTCGCTCTGCCCAAGCCGCCATCTGCGTCACTTCCCGTCCACGCCCCACCCCGCGCCGCAGGCTGGCCCGGATCAGTCCACGGTTTTCAGCCGCCTCGACGGGCGCTAGTGACAGGGCCAGGGTTTGCCGCGCCGATGTCTGCGCCGCTCTCGCACCTGCCACCAGCATGGTTGCGGTCACCGCCGCAGGCTCACGCGTCAGGTTGGCCGCGACCCGATCCCAGATTTCGTCTTCGGTGACAGTGCGCGACGCTCCAATAGGACGGCGCCTCTCGAGTGCTGCACGCTCCGCTGCCTCGCTGCAGATGATGTAGCTGTCCCCTCGGTGCCGGCTGGCGGCGGTGTACCCACGGGAGGCATCGACAAGATCAGAGCCACGCGGCATGACGAAGATGCTCTCCTCACTCGTCACGCCCTGGATGCTGTCGATCGTCATCACATCGCCGTAGGCAAGCTTATAGCGCGGCTCGTTGGGATCACCGTCGGGACGCAGCAGCGTCGACCAGGCTACCCGGCCCGACCGACCTTGGGCGTCACGTAGGCGCATCCCCTCGAAGGTGATCGCCTCGACGATCAACACGCTGCCGTTGACCCCGATCTCCATCGTCTGGCCACTGTCACTTCGGGCGGGCGTCCTCGCGAACAGCCGAACTCGATCACCGACCGCCACGTCGAGCTCGAAGCGCCGTCCGACGTTATCTGTCGCTTGGACCCGAAAATCCGGGCCCTGGAGCTCTGCGGCAGCCCGACGCCGGGCTCGGATCGCGTGGGCCAGGACCAGGGCGTCGGCATTCGTCGGAGTGCTCACGGACAGTGTGTAGTTGGGATCATTCGCGTGAAGCGTTCGTCGCTCCCACCATAGATCCGCGACGGCCTCTGCGACTTGGACCCCATCTCCCGCGACGAGCCGCGCCGTACCGTCCGCTCGCTTGCGGGTCAGTGCCTCCGCAGCGCGGCCTTCACGAAACAGACCGGTCGTTTCACGCTCACGCTCGTCGCGTTGTCGCACGGAGGTCCGGATCTCCGGGATCGCCTCGGCGCCAAGCGCCTGGCGCAGCAGTTCAATCACCGGTCCGGCCGCCACGGAAGCACATTGACGTGGGTCGCCGACAGCTAGGACCCGGAAGCGCCCGTGTGTTGCTCGCAGACGCATCAACCGTAGAAGGTCGCGGGTACCGACCTGCCCCAGCTCATCGATGACCACGACTGCATCGGGACCCAAAACGAGCTTACCTTGCTCGGCATCGACCAGGAGCTTAGCCAGGGCAAGGCAGCGGTTTGTCGGTATGCCGGTCTCAGCCAACGCCCGCGTCTGCTTCCAGCCCAACGCCGTGCCATAGACCCGAGCGCCGGCGGTGCCATAAGCGTCGACCAGGGGCTGCAGCAAGGTGGTCTTTCCACTCCCGGCGACACCGATCACGGCTGTGAATGCCGCACCGGTCCCAAGCCGGTCCATGGCCGCGCGCTGCGTGCGTCCATGCTCCGTACCGGCAAAATCCCGCCCTGAGCGGGTCGCCGCAAGCGTGATCGCCCGTTCATCGAGCGCTCCAGCCCGTTCCATGGCTGCCTCGCGCACCAAGGCGATGAGTTCGCGCTCCCGCTCCAGATGCAGTCCGGTCGTGTAGGAGCGGGTCGTACGCTGCCATCCTGACCCGTCGTCATAGGCATCGCCGGCGCTTGGCAGAAGCGTGACCTGCGCTCCTTCCTGTCGCACCCCACGAGTTTGGATCAGCCCGAGGATCGCCTCGACCTCATCGGGGGCCTCGATCCCCGTCGCAATCAGGGCACGGGCCGCGGCTAACCGGATACGGCTTTCATTGAGCACCGCCTTGCTCTCGAGCTCCGGCTCGATCAGGTCGAGGGCCGTGGCGTAGGCTCGCTCCAGGCGCTCTAGGCGGCTTGGGGCAGGCCGCGTCGGCTCGGTGCCGAGCACACTTAGATGGGCATAGCCCATGGCCATCGCCTCTGCCTGCCAAGCGGCGCGATCGCCGAGGTCATCCCGTTTGGCCGAGCGCGGGTCGCCTTGAACGCCCTGCTTAAGCAGGGCGATACGGGCGCGTTCGTCGAGCTCATTCCAGTCGAGGCCGAGCGTTTCGGCGCGGGTATAGGCCGCTGCGGTACCGATCAGGGTGCGTTTAGCGAAAGCCGTGCGTACAGCGTCCGGGATCTCCGTAATCCGAGCGCAGCCGTGTTGCGGGTCGAGAACGGCGGCGATCCCGGCCCGGCGGAGGTTGCGCGCCAGATAGGCCTGATAGATCGCCCCCAGCTCGTGCACCCGGCCCCTCATGCGCTGCAGGTCGAGGCTGCCGATCCGACCATCGGGGGTCAGAACCACGGACAGAACCGTGTTGTGCGTATGTATCTGCGGGTCGCCATGCGTCTGGAGCCCGGAATGTTTCGGTTCACCGGGGGTCGGCCTGCTCGTCCAATGGTCGAAGGCCAACCAGGCTGTCGCTCCCGCCTCGGATCCACCGCAGCCGGCTTTGCCCCTGCGCGCCCGGCCGATGAGCGGTGCGACCGCCTGGGTCATTGTCGCCTCGACCGCATCACGGTGGGCGAGCGCGATCACCGCCCGCTCTGCCTCTGTCGGAGCCAGCGCCCAAGCAATGGAGACCGACTTGTCCGAACTGAAACATAGATCGATGAAGGTGACACGTTCGCCAGCCTGGATCTGCTTGCCCGGGATGGGGCGTCCATCGCTACTGTGGCCCGCGAGCAGGTTGGCCACAGTAGCGAGGTCCAGCGGTGCAGCCAGATCGAGGCCGAGCAGGCGTGCAAGGCGCGGGTCGAGATCCTGGCGCGATCTTGGAGCCGGCCCTCTGTCGGTTCCGGCTCCCGGCAGGTCATTCGACCACCCGTAATAGGCAGCGACCTCCTTGAGGTCGGGCGGCAAGGTCACCTGCATCAGGTGGCGCGCCATCGCGAGGCCGGGCGTGCTGACCCGCCCGGTCAGGTAGGTCATCATGGGCGCGGATCCTACGGCTTGGCCGGCAGAGATCCGCCCACCTGCTGACTGATTAAGCTCAAGAGATCACCGTTTGCCTTGAGCAGTATGGCGATCTGGCTCAGGTTCCGATTGAGGGGGCTGAACTCGCTGCTCTCCCCAGGAGCGTCAGCGGCCTCCAGCACCTTGCGCAGGAACTGGGTATGGACGTCGGCGGTCTGGGTCAGCGCGTCCAGCGTCTGCATCATTGCGACCGTGAGCCCGGCAAGGCGGTCCAGGGTCCAGGGCGGGTCATCCGCTAGATTGAGAGGCGCCGAAGGAACAGGACGGGCTGTGGGGTTGGGCATCTCATCGCTTCCTGCACCAAGGGGTGCCTTGGTCTGTGGGTTAGAATTGAGGGAGGGGATAGGCGGGTTGGAGGCGGGTCGTGCGCCGGTTCAAGACGGGTTGGACGCGCCTTCCCGACGGGTACGAGGTTGGGGATGTCGTCTCGGGGATGGGTTTGTGCCCGGTCCGAGGCCGGTCCGAGGTCTCACACCTCGGTCCGGCCCGTCCCCAGGCACAGGACCTGGGGAACGGAAAGATGAAGAATGGAGCCGGACCATCCAAGGGGCCCAGACCGTCTTCACCACGGGGCCACGGGTTTCTGGGACAGGGGAGGGACGATGATCCGCCAATCGCAGTAGAATCTCTCAGTCTTTGAATAGTATAGCTGGGTATCTCTGCATCGCGCTATGGTAATTCCCAGATCACGATTGAGTGGAACAATATCGCTTAAAGCTTTAGCTGAGAGCTCGTCGATCCCAAGCGTCCGCTCTACGCGCTCGGCCACCGTGTATCGGCTGCCAAAGACTTCCCATACGCCGAGGTTATAGCCAAGAGTAGCCCCAATGAGGAGGCCTCCCACCACGACGGCTATAATCATCGAGGTATAGCCTGCGACGATCGAGGGGAGGTCGAGGCTCGTGGCTTGTTCGATCCGGGCAGTGTGTGTCTCAGATCTGCGATCGAGATCCTCGAGCTTTGCGACGTTGCCCGCAACCATTGCATTGGAGTGCTCGATCCGCTGCGTAGCGTGCTCGACATTCACTATCGCCTTCCCGGCTCGATCCCCCACTTGCTGGATCCCGGCGGCAATGGTCTCGAGCCGAGCCAGATCACGCTTCATGGCTGAGGCGTGATCACTGCGCGACTGATCCGCTATGAGAGTCAGGGCGCAAACGGAGATCAGGACATTGTGGAAGACATCGTTCGAGGGGAGGCCGGCTTCCTCGTAGGTCTTGAACAGCTTGTGGATTTGAGCTTCCAACGCCGAGCTTTTCGCGCCCGTCGGTGATGAACCGACGGACGCGGGCGTCCTGTTGGGTGGGATGGGGCTATTCATGACGCTTAAACCTCGATCCCGGACAGCAGGCTATCCACAGGTGCGAACTGCATCCAATCGGCGATCGGCGCGAAACTCCCAGGGAGCCGCATCAGCCACTCCGCCGTGATCTGCGTGTCGAGCCAGCCGAGACGCTGGCCCGAAGCGCTGGCTCGGCCAAGCGCAGCATCCCGGAAGGTCAGCCCAAGATCGTCGATCCGCTCCGCAGGGGCGAGGCGCGGCAGCCGGACGAGACGGGCGCCGCGGTCAAGGGCGTCCACGATCGGTGTGGCTTCAACGAAGGGCTTCAAAGCCGACATCTCACGACCTGGCTGTACCCGGCCCTCGTTCCAGCACAGGACGACATCGGCATCCGCCAGACCGGGTAGGTCGAGGAACGTGATGATTTGCGAAAGATCGCCCTTCTCGGGGGCAAGCATGCAAAACAAGAGCAGCCGCTTTTTCTGACGCTTTATCACGCTGGCGAGATTGAGTTCTCGAAGTATGTTTTCGAAGGTTGGATTTCCGCCGCCAAAGTCGAGAAGGCAAGACGAATTTCCCTCGAGGAACTGCTCGATCTCGGCGCGGGCATGGTCATAAAGAATTTGCGGATGAGCATCCTCCACCAAAACTCCGTCGCTGTGCGTGTCTTTCAATCCTACGTTCTTCGGATCCGTATCACTGAAGCGCAGGGGGGTACCAACGGCTTTGGCGCATTCAACGGTCAGCTTGCTGATGAAGGACTTTCCTCCTCGTCCTCGGCCAACCGGCACGATAAGAGTTTGAACTGCTCTTCGATTGACCGGGCTATTGACTCTATCTTCCGGCACAATCTGTCGGATTGCGGAAGTATCCAGCTGACTGTTATCGTGTGCATCGTCGCTATGTGGGGACGCGGAAGTCTTGGGAGATGCAGTACTCTTGCTCATAATTTATTCTTTCATTTTGGGGCGGGGCTGAGCCGTATCCCAAGGTTGACGGATTTCGGCATTGGGGGGCGCAGGGCGCGTTGATCTGCCTCCATGCGCGCGATCTGCTCTACAGCACTGAGATGTGCAGGAGCAGACTCAATTGACGGTCTTACTGGTACAGGCGGTCGTTCGCGGTAAACGACTGGCTTTGGCGTCAACAGGGGCTCGACTTCGTGCCCAGGTAACTTAACGACACCAGTGACAAGCTCGCCGGGCTTGAGCACGTTTCTCGGCGTCAGCATGCGCTGGCGCTGGCGAGCCCAAGTTTTAGAGATCGTCGCCTCAGTTAGAGGACCACCCTGATCGTTTGTGAGGTTGGCAGAACGAACAATCGCAGAGAGCTCACGAAGATTAAGCCGTCTTGAGCCATATTCTTCGAAAATATCTGGTCCGTTTTCGCGCATCCATCTTGTGAGAGTTTTATCGGCAGACCGGACTTGTTCAAGGGCATCTTTGAAGCGGCGGGGACTTGTCACAGCATCAACTCGCTAAAGCATTCCCTTGAATGCTTAATATGACAAATATAGTATGTACTATTACTAGATATTTTACTTATATATCTATGTGATTTGGGCAAATTTATAGAACCCGGCCTGAACCAGTCCATAGGACAACTCCATTTGCTTTGATAGTTAGATGCAGCTTGCGCCGCGATCATTCAAATGCAGATGCCGCGCATAAGTGTCAATGGCTATAGAAGCATAGATATGAAATGAATCGCTCAAAATACGAATATATCTGCGCGGATCACCTTTTACTCAAGCTGTCGAGCGATTCGCTGTAAGTAAATCAAGGTATTTTAACAAATCTTTAATAGTTGCAAAATTGCACCAATTTGATATTGTGGCTTTTTTATGACGTCAGCTTGCCAAAATCCGTTC
The DNA here is from genome assembly GCF_001422895.1 of Methylobacterium sp. Leaf106. Lineage (NCBI taxonomy): Bacteria > Pseudomonadati > Pseudomonadota > Alphaproteobacteria > Hyphomicrobiales > Methylobacteriaceae > Methylobacterium > Methylobacterium sp. Leaf106. Next base: position 16,496 of record NZ_LMNB01000009.1, on the reverse strand, counting down.
AGGGTTGCCTATTCCTGTGAAGGATTGCTTGTTGCTTCAGCCAATCATCTCTATCGCGCTGCCAGCCTCTCCACACCCACCACAGAGGAGCCTTGTCCGAGGTTTCGCCCAGGCGTTCACTCTGCAGCTCGGGCAGGTGTACTTCGTTTTGCTCGATGCCTTTTTCGCTCGCGTTTCGCGCTCACCATCGTCGCAGAGCTCGACATAGGGCAGTGTGAAGCCCCTCTCGTCGATGAGCTCCACGCACGCGACCGAGAAGCGTCCCCCCGGCTCAATGTAGTGACTGATCCGCTGTCCGGTTTCCTTACCGCCCGGCTCACTTGTTGAGGACGGGATCAGCCCCACTGCCCGCATCATTTGGGCCCATTCACTGTTGTGATAGCCCGTGCGGGACGGGGCTCCAAAATGATGCTGCTCGAGATGGACCATCTCATGGACCAGGGTCGAGAGCGTCGCCTCGTTCGTGCGTTCGGCGAAATGCCTCGGGTTCAGCGCGATCTCGTCCGTGACCTCCTCGCCACCGCGCGTACCGAAACGGTCCCCGGCGAAGTAGCCGTAGGCCTTGTTCTTTCGCTGCATAGTTATGAGGCAAGGAGGCAGCTTGGCCGAGAACAGCCGCTCGTTGAAAAAGTCGTAGGCATGTGAGAGACCGGAATACGTGCGCGTTGTCGGGTCCGTCAAAGTTATCATCATATCGTACGAAACCATGCCTTTGGAGCTTGTCTGTTTCGCTGACGATGTTTCGTACGAAACAAATCATTCTTGTGACGTGTGCCGATACGAGACCAACATTGTCTGCTTCTGACCTACCTGGGCGCCCGTTAGCCTGTATTCAAGCGTGATGTCGTACCCTGAGACATCCTGGGATTTTGATCGGCACTCATGGCGATGGATCGGATCCTCCCGGTCCGGTCCTATCGACGCCTATGAAGTGATGCGATTTTACTGATCAACGGCGAAACGCTCACCTCGCGTGGTGAAGTTCATCGCAGGGGCGGAGCTGCTCATCATGGGCCGCTCCGGCCCCCCGTCCCATCCTGGTCCGGTTCGAGTACGTTCTATGGATACAGGCTCAGCCTGCCACACTACGCAGCGCGGCGACCCGGGCGAGCAGGACAAGGCGGAGACGCTGCACTTCAGCGTAGGTTTCCTCTACTGTCTCGAAGGCCGCCAGTCTTTCTTGTCGAATACGTAAAGTCAGGGCCTCAATCTGGCGGAGAGCTTCAAGGAAGGGGATGGGGGTGTTCGGTGTGTCGTTCATGAGGTGGGACTCCTTTTGATGATTAAGTTCAGTGGGTTGTGATTAATTTCTGGTGATTCCAGACGCCCATGAGGCCGTCTGAGAACTGCAGGATGAGGCGGCTGGCGAGACGGGCGTCTGCGGCCGTGGTCATCACGAAGCCAGTTTCTGCTTCGATGACCATTGCCAAACCGCCCTCTACGAGAGGGTCTTGAGCGTCGTGTGGGTCCGCAGGACGATCGTCGCCCATGCCTCCGGCCGTCATCTCGGTTGCGACCACCACCTCGCTGTGAGAGGCGATGGAAGCGAGTAAGCTATTCTCGACCGTCAGGCCGAGCTTCAGAAGCTGCTGTTCGGCGTGCGTGACACACAGACGGACAGCGTCTTCATACGCCGCCATCACCCGCAACAGCGCTCTGCGTGCTTCTGCCTCGAGATGCTCATGTAGAGCGTCGTCCAGGGCAGCGATGGCCTGCTCGGCACGCAGCGCCGTGCCGAGCACGAGATCACGGATCAGCATGGCCGCTGCGGTCGGCGTCGGCACGGACCGTCCGGCCACGTCGTCGAGAACGGTGCGCGGCGTGGCGGCGTGGCCGACGCCAACGACGAGGTTCGGGAGGCGCCGCGCCGCCGCAGCCGTCGCCCAGGCGTTGAGGGGTGAGAAGGACGATGCGGGGCCTCCGCCGCGGACGACGAGGGTAGCGGACAAGCCGTGTTCGGCGTGGAGAGCCTCGACCTCGGCCATGGCTGCCACCAAGGAGCGTTCCGCGCTCGGTCCCTCGAAGCTTGCCTTGATGCGGCGAATCAGGATCAGCCCTGACGCCTCGAGAGGCTTCAGCACATGCTCGACATCGCGCAGGGCATCGCCGTGTTCCGAGGCAACGACCGCAACGTGGTAGAGTTCTTCGGGGTCCCTCCAAGTCGAAGGCCCGAACCGCCCTCGATCGGCTCGAAGCTGTCGCAGCACCTCGTCACGCTGGATCTCGAGCTCGATCGGAAATTCGCTGATCGCATGAAGACCGATGACTTTGGCCTGGACCGTCGCCCCACGACCGAAGCGCTGCTTCAAGGAGGTTCGTAGCCCCACCCGGACCTTGCGGTTGGCCAGGAGGAGAGGATCGAAGGGCCGTCCGAGCTCGGCCTCGATGGTAGCTCGCCGATCCTCGCTGAGGTGAGCTTCGAGCCGGGGCGGTTCGCTTCGGCTTGCCGGCTCGGCTTCGCCGAGGAGAAGCACGAAGCCATCCCGCGTCGTGGCCTCGACGCTCAGCACGCTGGCATCAACGACGTGGTCCCCTCTGACGTGCTGGCGTAACGAGGCCAGGAGGTGCTGCAGGGGAATGGCGGCGGCGTCCGTTGCGACGGAACGCTCCCTAGCGGTTGGCTGGCTGCCGCCGTCCTCAATAGACGGTTGAGGGGGCAAGGCAGCCGGGAGCGTGCTGCTCCAGCCGGGAATTTTGTGCTGACGCATTATAGGGTTCCAAAGTGAGGGATGATCGAAGGTGGCGAGGACAAGCGGTGCGGCACCGTTCCCGGAGCTGCCCGCAGCGCGGATGCGCGCAATCGGCTCATGAGCGGGCGACACACGCCCGATCATGGGTTCCGGCTGCCGCTGTCGGCAGCCGGGGAAGAATTCAGTCGTAGAGGGCTCCCGATCGAGCCATGGCGGCGGTGACCGCGATCCGTTCCAATTCGCGGACGATCGCATCGAAGCGTTCACGGCCGGCCGGCCGGACCTCCTCCCTGAGGATGTCCGTCAGGGCCGCCTCCATTGCCTCGGTCGTCTCGAAAGCGTGCCAGGCCAGCCGATCGAGCAGGTTCGGATGGCCCCCCTGCAGCGTCAGGATCGGCACTGGAAACTGACATAACCGCCGGACGAGGGCCGGGTCCGACAAGGCTCGGAAGGCGTAACCCGGGCCGCGATCGACGATCAGTACGTCGGCGGTGCCCCACTCGACTTGATCTGCCGCGGCCTCAAGGGTCTGTTGGAGAACCTCGAGCGATCCGGGCTCTTCGAAAGCGACGGACCAGCGGATCAGGGCAATCATCCCCAGATCCGCCCATCGGGACAGGATCCCGCCAATCGCCCCAGTGCGGGCGCCGCTGTGAGGCTCGATCAGCAACACGCGGCGCAGCCGTTGCGGCCTCGGGAGGGCGCGCTGGGCCTGCCAGACCCCTTCCGCGATGAGCGCCGCCTCGAGGGCCGCATCCTGCCGGTTCCAGGCCTCGACCAGGATCCCGCGATCGAGGCCGATGATGCGCGCGGTCAGCCCGAGCAAAGCGTCCATGCTGATCGTGAGCATCACCTGGTGCTGTCCGATGAGATCCTCCGCATGGAAGAGCATGCCGGAGGCGTCTTCGATTTGTCGGGCGAAGCCGTCTGACATGAAGGCGCTCAGCCGTCCCGTCCGCGATCGATCGAGGGGGCTGAGCTCGAATTGCCACCCGTCCCGATGGCGGTGGGGCCGGCTGATCTCGGCGCGCACGGTGATACCGGCGGGCTCCGCAAGGCGTGCGACGGCGTTCGCGCCCTGGGGCACGGTGTATGATGTCATGATGTGGGTTCTCAGGTTGAGGAAAGGATAGAAGGAGCCGCGCCGACGTCCCGCAGGCTCTGTCTAGAGCCGCGTTCCGTTGTTCCCCTCCTTCCGGGGTTTTCGACGAAGTACCTTCGCCCAACTCTTGTCCTTGTTTTTCCCTCGTCCTCAGCGATCCGGCCGCGCAGGCGGAGGAGCGCAAATGTTCGTCTATTCTTCTGTTAGATTTTGAGCGGCCCCCGTCAGGGTTGGCCCCGGCAGTTCACGACTTGAGCGAATGGCCGCGGGACACCTCGGCATGCGGGTGCTGGACGCAGCCTCGCGCCCTCAGGCCAGTGTGGTGTATCGAGTGCGCCAGCTTCGACCGGGCCGGTGACGCCTAGGCAGATGCCAACGGAAGCTCGGCCAACTCACTCGTTCAGTGCTGCGAGTTCCCTACAAGCGATCATGGGCGGCGGATCTGCGACCATGGGCGAAACACCGGCCGCGCAGGCTCAACCAGAGTCGGGAGAGTTCCCCGACATGCAGGGTCTAATCGGCGGCCAGGCGCAGCGCTTCGCCGCGCAACGGTTCTGGAGTTTGCTCGCAAAACGCGGATGAGAGACCCTAGCCGGCCAAAGCCTGCATCTCGGCTACGCCATCGTGAAGCACGTAGCCGCGTCCCCAGACGGTCTCGATGTAGTTTTTGCCGGACGAGGCGTTCGCGAGCTTCTTGCGCAGCTTGCAGATGAAGACGTCGATGATCTTGAGCTCGGGCTCATCCATGCCGCCATAGAGGTGGTTGAGAAACATCTCCTTCGTCAGGGTCGTACCCTTGCGCAGCGCGAGGAGCTCCAGGATCTGGTACTCTTTGCCGGTGAGAGGGACCCGGCTACCGGAGATCTCGACGGTCTTCTGATCGAGGTTCACACTCAGGTCGCCGGTGGTGATGACCGACTCGGCATGGCCCTTCGAGCGTCTCACGATCGCGTGGATGCGGGCGACGAGTTCGTCCTTGTGGAAGGGCTTGGTGAGGTAATCGTCGGCTCCGAAGCCGAGGCCCTTCACCTTGTCCTCGATACCGGCCATGCCGGAGAGGATCAGGATCGGCGTTTTGACCTTCGCAACGCGCAACGAGCGCAGCACCTCGTAGCCCGACATGTCGGGGAGGGTGAGGTCGAGCAGGATGATGTCGTAATCGTAGAGCTTGCCGAGGTCGATTCCTTCCTCGCCGAGATCCGTCGTGTAGGTGTTGAAGCTCTCCGATTTGAGCATCAGTTCGATGCTCTGCGCGATCGAAGCGTCGTCCTCAATCAGCAGCACGCGCATGGGGAGGTCCTCAAAAGATTGAGACTTCCTAACCGGACGTCGGCAACAAACCGTTAAGGTGCGGAAGGAAGACCCGCTTCATGCAGGCAGGGCTCGGCTGCGCACTAGACCGCGCACGGCTCGGAAGGGAAGCGTCAGAGCCGTCAAACAGGCGCCCAGCGCCAGGACCACGAAGACCGACAGGATCGCCGTCAGGATTTTGATCATAGGCGTGCTCGCTCCGATGTGCAGCGGGACAGGCCCCGCACCGCAGCCACGATCCTCCTGAAGTTCGGCGAGAGTGTGTGTGAGCCAGCTCAGGCCATCGGGATGCGCTCGTCCGCCCTACTGGCCAGCCACATCCTCTCACCACCCTAATGAGATCGATGCACATACGAAAAACGCCCCAGGAGAAGCTCCTAGGGCGTCTGTTGGCTGAGCGACCATCTGGATCGGGCCGGGGATGCTCAGGCAGATGATATAAGACGAAAAGCCTTAGTAAGATCCGAACTTGTAGTTCAGGCCGGCGCGGACGACGGCGAACTCGCTCTCGCGAGCGGTGACCGAACGGCTGAGCGTAAGAACGTTGGTGNCTTAGTAAGATCCGAACTTGTAGTTCAGGCCGGCGCGGACGACGGCGAACTCGCTCTCGCGAGCGGTGACCGAACGGCTGAGCGTAAGAACGTTGGTGGCTGGGTTGAACACCGAGCGTTCGCCGGTACGGCCTTCGTTCTCGAGGTTCACGTACAGGCCTTCGACCTTCAGGGTCACGGCCGACGACTTGAAGAAGTTGAAGAACGAGTCGGTGGGCATGGCGTACTCGAAACCGCCACCAGCGGTGTAGCCGGTGCGGAAGTCGTCGCGGCCAGTGCCGCCGTCGCCGTAGGCAAAGCCGCCGGTGCCGTAGAACAGGACGCGATCGAAGGCGTAGCCGAGACGACCGCGGACGGTACCGAAGAAGTTCATCTCGTTGCCCGGGACGCNGGCAAAGCCGCCGGTGCCGTAGAACAGGACGCGATCGAAGGCGTAGCCGAGACGACCGCGGACGGTACCGAAGAAGTTCATCTCGTTGCCCGGGACGCGGACACCGACGGGGCTGTTGAGAGCGCCGGCGACGGGGCTGACGGTGCCGGTCACGGWGCGGCTCTTGTTGCCGAAGTCGGTGTACTGGGCGTCAGCTTCGAKACCGACGACSASGCCCGAACCCGGGGTGAACTGGTAGTTGTAGCCGACCTGGCCACCGCCGACGAAGCCTTCGAGCTCGTTACCGCCGGTGGTCGAGACGACCACGGGGGTGCGGGTGAAGGAGTTCAGCACCGAACCACCCGGCAGGGCGTAACGGTTGCTGTCGCTACCGGCGTCGAAGCCGTAACCGGCGTTGATACCGAAGTAAGCGCCCGTCCAGGTGAACACCGGCACCGGCACGAAGACCGGCGGCGCAGCGCGACGCGGAAGGTCGGCGGCGGTTGCCGCTGCCGTGAGGGCCGTGAAGGCCGCGAAAGAGGTGAGAAGCTTTTTCATCGTTGATCCCCAGCGAGTTGCCCGATCCACAATCAAACTAGTCGATTTCGGGCAGCCGAGATGTAGCGCAGGAGCCACACCCGATGTCCGATGCCACAAGTGTGGCCGGTTCGGTGAAAAGCGGGGATTGTCGCGATGTGTCGCCCGCTGATCCTAAGCAAGGACGCTGTGTTCGTCACGTCCGGCCGCTGCCGGAGACCCTCGTCCGGCATGGTTGTCCAAGACAAACGATGCGGTAACCCTGTTCGACGAGGGCAAGGACTCGTCCGGCAGAATCACTTGCCTTCCGCCAGGAGACCGCCTCCCACCCGACGCGATCAGGTCGGAGGCGTACCGTTGGCGGTGAGGACGTTGCCCGCGAGATAGAGCGAACCACAGATCAGGATACGTGGCGGCCGCTCGAAGGCGATGTCGGCGAGGCTCTCCAGGGCGGCCTCGACGCTGGAGGCCACGTAGGCGGTGAGCCCCACATCGGCGGCGATCTGGGCGACCTCCTCGGCCGGCCGCGCCGCCATCTGGCCTCCGATCGGGACCGCGATCAGGTGTCGCGCCAGCCCCACGAAGTTACGCAGGAAGCCTTCCGCGTCCTTGGTGCCGAGAAGGCCCACCACCAGGATCAGCGGCACGTCGCTGCGCTCGCCGAGATCCGCCATCGCCGTCGCGAGAATACGACCGCCATCGATGTTGTGGCCGCCATCGAGCCAGAGCTCCGCATCGTTCGGTGCCATGTCGGACAGGCGGCCGCGGGTGAGCCGCTGGAGGCGGCCCGGCCACTCGACCTTGTTGAGGCCGGTCTCGATGGCCTCCACTCCGATATCGCCGAAACCGGCCGCGCGCAGGGCCGCGATGGCGGTGGCGGCGTTGGTGAACTGATGCCGTCCGTTGAGGCGGGGCTGCGGCAGGTCGAACAGGTCGAGTTCGTCCTGGTAGACGATGCGACCGCGCTCGGCATGGACCGAGAAATCCTGGTTCCCGACCCGGATCGGCGTGGCTCCGATCTCCTCGGCGATGCGGCAGAGCACCGAATCCGCCTCTTTGTAATCCTGGGCGGCGATGATCGCCGGGCAACCGCGCTTGAAGATGCCCGCTTTCTCGGTCGCCACCGCTTCGACGGTGTCGCCGAGATACTCCGCATGGTCGCGCCCGATCGGCGTGACGACGGCGGCCGCGGGATTGTCGATCACGTTGGTGGCGTCGACCCGGCCGCCGAGCCCGACTTCGAGCAGGAGCACGTCGGCCGGGGTCTCCGAGAACAGGAGGAAGGCCGCGGCGGTGGTGATCTCGAACACCGTGATCGGCTCGCCCGCATTGGATGCCTCGCAGCGGGCGAGGGCGTCGGCGAGCTGGTCTTCGGGCACATAGCTGCCGCCCCCCACCGCACCGATGCGGATGCGCTCGTGGAAGCGCACGAGATGGGGCGAGGTGTAGACATGCGCAGCGAGGCCGCCGGCTTCGAGAATCGCCCGCATGAAGGCGATGGTCGAGCCCTTGCCGTTGGTGCCGGCCACATGAATGACCGGAGGCAGCTTGCGTTCCGGGTGCCCGAGCCGTTCGAGCAGGCGCTGGATCCGGCCCAGCGACAGGTCGATCGTGCGAGGGTGAAGGGCCAGGAAGCGGGCCATCAGCGCGTCGGAGGAATCCATGGATCGGCTCGCCGTATAGCGTGTGGGCTCAGGCCGGCTCGGCAACGGCGCCCGCGCCGGCCGGTGCCGCCGCAGGCTGGTTCATCAGCAGGCCGCAGAGTCGTGAGATCGTGTCCTTCAGGGCATGCCGGTGCACGACCTGATCGACCATGCCGTGTTCCTGCAGATACTCGGCGCGCTGGAACCCGTCGGGCAGTTTCTCGCGGATCGTCTGTTCGATGACGCGCGGCCCGGCAAAGCAGATCAGGGCGCCCGGCTCGGCGAGATGGACATCCCCGAGCATGGCGTAGGAAGCGGTGACGCCGCCCGTTGTCGGGTTGGTGAGCACCACGATGTAGGGGAGCTTCGCCGCTTTCAGCCGGCGCACGGCCACCGTCGTGCGCGGCATCTGCATGAGCGACAGGATACCCTCCTGCATGCGCGCGCCGCCGGAGGCCGAGAACAGAATGTAGGGCGTGCGCTTGTCCAGCGCCGTCTCGGCGCCGCGCACGAAGGCCTCTCCCGCCGCCATGCCGAGGGAGCCGGCCATGAAGGCGAAATCCTGCACCGCCAGGGTCATCGGCAGGCCCGAGACCCGGCCGAAGCCGATCTTGAAGGCGTCGGGCATCCCGGTCTTGGCACGGGCGTCCTTCAGGCGGTCGGCATAGCGCTTCTCGTCACGGAACTTGAGCGGGTCGGCGGCCACCTCCGGCAGGGGCACGTCGATCCAGGTGCCCTCGTCGAACATCATCTTCAGGCGCGCCTGCGCGCTCATCTTCAGATGATGCTCGGACCCCGGGATGACCCAGTGGTTTCCCTCCACTTCCTTGTGGAACACCATCTGCCCGCTATCCGGGCATTTGACCCACAGATTCTCGGGCGTCTCGCGCTTGAACAGGGTCTTGATCCTGGGGCGCACGACCTCCGAGATCCAGTTCATGGGTTCAACCATCGTCGACTGACCGTTCTTGAGGGAAGGGGTCTCGGATGAGCCGGGGATCGGCTCGCGGACGGATCGTTCCGGTGTGGTTCTCTCAGGCGGTCCGGCCGCGCACGCCCTCGGCCAGTTCGCGCACCAGTTCGCTCACCGTCTCGACGGCGTCCCGGCCGTCCACCACCGCCCGGTGGATCACATCCACGAGGGCGGAGCCGACGACCACACCGTCCGCGCCCTTGGCGATCGCGGCGGCCTGGACGCCCGTCCGGACGCCGAAGCCGACCACCACGGGCAGGTCCGTATGGCTGCGGATACGGCCCACCGCCTCGGCCACCCGACCGAAATCGGGTGTCGCCGTGCCGGTGATGCCGTTGATCGACACATAATAGACGAAGCCGGCCGTGTTCGCGAGGACGGCGGGGAGGCGGCGCTCGTCGGTGGTGGGCGTCGCCAGCCGGATGAAGGCCAGTCCCTTGGCGAGCGCCGGCAGGCAGAGTTCGTCGTCCTCCTCCGGCGGCAGGTCGACGACGATGAGCCCGTCGATCCCCGCCGCGACGGCGTCGTCGAGGAACCGGTCGACGCCGTAGGCATGGATCGGGTTGTAATATCCCATCAGGATCACCGGGGTTCCGGAATTGTCCTCCCGGAAACGGCGGACGAGGTCGAGGGTCTTGACCAGATCCTGGCCGCCTGCGAGCGCGCGCAACGCCGCCGCCTGGATCGCCGGCCCGTCCGCCATCGGGTCGGTGAAGGGAAGGCCGAACTCGACGATGTCGGCGCCGGCCTGCGGCAGCGCCCGGAGGACCTTCAGGGAGGTCTCGGCATCGGGGTCGCCGGCCATGACGTAGGTCACTAGGGCGGCGCGCTTCTCCGCGCGGCAGCGGGCGAAGGTGGCCTCGATGCGTGTCTTCGTGGAACCGGCGGTGTCCGGCTGCGAAGAGGTCTCTGACGAAGAAAAGGTCATGGTGCCTGCGTCTCGCGGCCTGGCCTCGGGGGAGGGACGGCCCAGGTACAAGCCGTCGCGCCTACACCATCGCGGCCTGCCCGTGAAGCGCGGCGCGCCAAGCTGTCCGGCATCGGCTATGAGCGTGACGGCACCGATGCGGGGCGAGGGATGTCGTCCGTCGCGGCAAGGAAGCCTTAAGCTCCTTTCGAAAGCCGTCCTTCAATCTCACATGCGAATGACAGGAATGGAGTGGGAGCGGGAACCTCGGCGTCATCGCCAGTCTGCGCGGCGGTTCGCCCTGCGGCGATCCGCTCGGGCCGCCCCACGGAGAGGTCGATGATCACCCTGGAGGTCGCTCTCGCCATCACCCTGTTCGCGGTCCTGGCCACGGCGAGCCTAGTCGCCCAAGGCCTGCGACGGCCGGCAGGCGACGCGTCCGAGGTCGAACGTCTCCAGGACAGCATCTGGCGGATGTCCGAGAGCGAGGAGCGCTACCGCGCGCTCGTGGAGGCGACCACCGACGTCATCGTCCAGCGGGACACGCAAGGGCGCATCACCTTCGCCAACGATGGATTCGGGCGTCTCTTCGGGGTCGAACCGCTGACGCTGCTCGGCTCGACGGTGGACCTCGAAATCCTGGACCAGGGACCTCGGCAACAGCAATCCGACGGCGTCAGCCGCGTGGAGATGCAGGTGCGCCCCGTCGACGGCATTCCGCGCTGGTTCTCCTTCATCGAGACGCGCGTCACCGGTCCCGGAGGGCGCACGCAATGGCTGCGTGCGGGCTCGGACATCACCGAACGGATCGAATCCGCCCGCTCCCTCGACGAGGCGCTCCACCGCGCCGAAGCGGCCAACGTCGCCAAGTCGCGCTTTCTCGCTACAGTCAGCCACGAGTTCCGCACGCCGTTGAACGGCATTCTCGGCATGGCCGACCTCGTTCTCGAGACCGGCCTCGATGCCGAGCAGCGGACCTACGTGGAGGCGGTGCACACGTCGGGCCGGGCCTTGCTGACCCTCATCGACGGTATCCTCGATTTCTCGCGGATCGAGGCGGGACGCCTCGACCTGTCGGCCGAACCCTTCGATCTCCGGGCGGTGGTGGAAGGCGTGGTCGAACTCCTGGCGCCCCGCGCCCAGGACAAGGGCATCGAGATCGCCATCGACGTCGCCGACGACGTGCCGTCCGAATTCATCGGCGATGCGGACCGTGTCCGGCAGATCGTGGTCAATCTCGCGGGCAACGCCATCAAGTTCACCAATCAGGGCGGGGTCGGCGTCACGGTGACATGGGTCGCGCAGGAGATCGTCCTGGCGGTCTCGGATACGGGGGCGGGTATCCCCGCGGCGCGCATCCCGATCCTGTTCGAGGAATTCGAGCAGGGCGACAACAGCGCCAGCACGCGCCATGAGGGAACCGGGCTCGGCCTCGCCATCAGCCGGCGCCTCGCCTCGCGGATGGGGGGACACATCGACGCGCGCTCGGTCGTCGGCCAGGGCAGCACCTTCACGGTCCATTTGCCCCTGTCGGTCGGCGCTGCGTCGGAGGATGCGCTGCCGCCCGTCTCGCTGCAGGGGCGGAAGATCCTGATCGTCGCCGATTCTCCCTATCAGGCGCCGTTCCTCGCCCGGCGCCTGTCCCGGTCCGGCGCGTCGGCGGTGGTGGTGCCGACCGTCGAGGCCGGGCTCGATACGCTGTCGGGCGTGCCCTTCGATGCGGTGATCGCCGATCGCGCTCTCGGCGACGCGAGCGTGCGCAGCCTCGCGGCGGAAGCCCGGCGACGCGGAGTGCGCTGCAGCCTCATTCTGCTGTCCCCCTTCGATCGGCGGGAATTCGGTGCGCCGGGGGCGGCGGGCTTCGACAGCTACCTGATCAAGCCGGTCCGGGCGCGCTCACTGTTCGACAGGCTGCTGGCGCCGAGCTCCTGGGTCGAAGCGACCGGCCCCGTGCCGAAACCGGTGCCCGACGACGGCGCGATCCCGGCGGACAAGGACGGCGCGCGCGCGGGGGAGGGCGTCCACGTGCTTCTCGCCGAGGACAACCCGATCAACGCCCTGCTGGCCACCAGGGCGCTGGAGCGTCTCGGCGCGACGGTGGTTCTGGCGCGGGACGGATCCGAGGCGCTGGCTCGGCTCGACCATCCCGCATCCCGGTTCGACCTCGCCCTCATCGACATCCGCATGCCGGGAATCGATGGGCTGGAAACGGCGCGGCGGCTGCGTGCCAGCGAGGCCGAGCACCATCGTGCGCGGCTCCGGCTGGTGGCGCTCACCGCCAATACCGGTCGCGAGGACGAATTGGCCGCGCGGGAGGCCGGGTTCGACGAATTCCTGGCAAAACCCCTCGACCTCAAGACTTTGCCCGCCCTCCTCGAACGCCGTGCCGTCACCGCGGCTTGAGCGGCAATTCGCGTTGACAGGGCGCGGCGAGCGAGCGAACACGGGCCATGCGCGCACCAACCTCGCCACCATCGGATGCCGCGGCACCCGTGCCGACGTCGCAGAACCGGGATGGTCTCGTGGCCTTGGCCGTGGCGGCCGTCGTGGTGGTCACCGTCCTGATCGGCACCTTCGCGCCCTCCTCGCACGGGCGTTCAGGACCAGTTTCTCCGGCAGCCGATGCGTCCTGCGCCGAATGGAGCGACGGCTGCACGATCTGCCGACGCCACGGGGAGGGGATAGCCTGCTCCCTGCCGGGCATCGCCTGCGTTCCGCAAGCGAAACAGTGCCTGCGCCATTCCGGGGGATGACCGGGTCGTCCGTTCCGATCCGCCTTCGCTTCGCGCCGAGCCCCAACGGGCGCCTCCATCTCGGGCACGCCTATTCCGCCCTGGTGAACGAGCTGTTCGCCGCGCGGCTCGGCGGCGACCTCATCCTGCGGATCGAGGATATCGATCCGGTGCGCTCGCGCCCGGACCTGATCGCCGCCATCGCCGACGATCTCGCTTGGCTCGGGATCGCGTTCGGCGGTTCCGTCCGGCGCCAATCCGAGCATTTTCCGGCCTATCGCCGTGCCGTCGACGCACTTCGCTCGCGCGGCCTCGTCTATCCCTGCTTCTGTAGCCGCGCCGCCGTGATCGCGGCCGCCGGGCCGGAGCCGCCCCGCGATCCGGACGGGGCGCCTCTCTATCCCGGCACGTGCCGCGTCCTTTCCCAGGATGAGCGGGCGTCACGCATTGCCGCTGGCCTGCCGCATAGCTGGCGGCTCGACATGAACCGCGCTCTCGCGCAGGCTCCGGGGCCGCACGGATTTTCCTGCCTCGACGCCGGTTGCCTGGAGACGAGCCACGTCGCCGATCCCGCCCGCTGGGGGGATGCGCCGATCGCGCGGCGCGACGTGCCGACGAGCTACCACCTGTCCGTGGTGGTCGACGATGCCGCCCAGGACATCAGCCACGTGGTTCGCGGAGCGGACCTCGCGGCCTCGACCGACCTGCATGTCCTGCTTCAGGCCCTGCTCGGCCTTGAGAGCCCGGCCTATCATCACCACGCCCTGATCCTCGGCCCCGACGGAACGAAGCTCGCCAAATCGCGCGGCTCGGAATCTCTCGGCGATCTGAGGGCGCGGGGCGTCACCCCGGCGGAGATCCGCCGCCGGCTCGGATTCGGGTGAGGGGAGGGGGCTCAGCGCGGGGCGTCGCGCTGGGCCATGGCGACGCCGGTTCGGGATTTCTGCAGCGTGGTCTCGATCTGCTCGCGCTGGCGCGTGAACTCGGTGAGCATCCGCCCGTCGAGTTCGCGTCCGCGCGGCACGCGGATCTTCATCGGGTCGACGAAATGGCCGTTGATGATGACCTCGTAATGCAGGTGCGCGCCGGTGGAGAGGCCGGTGGAACCGACATAGCCGATCACCTGGCCCTGGCGCACCTTGGCCCCCGCCGTCACACCCCGGGCGAAGCGCGACATGTGGTTGTAGGTGGTGACGTAGCCGTTGATGTGCTGGAGCTCGACCCGGCGGCCGTAGCCCGAATCCCATTCCGCCTTGATGACGCTGCCGTTGCCCGCGGCGACGATGGGCGTACCGATCGGGTTGGCCCAGTCCACGCCGGTATGGAGCTTGGCATAGCCCAGGATCGGATGGCGCCGGTAACCGAAGCCCGATCGCATGATGCCGTCGGCGATGGGCTTGCGGATCAGGAATTTCTTCAGTGAGCGGCCCTGCTCGTCGAGATAATCGATGGAGCCGTCGTCAGGCGACTGGAACCGGTAGACCTTTCGCACCTCGCCGCCGAGGTTGAGCGACGCGTACAACAGTTCCGGCCGGTCGAGCGCGGCCTGACCGCCTTCCTCGTCGTACGTATAGAAGACATCGAGACTGTCGCCGCTCGCGATGCGGCGCTGGAAGTCGATGTCGTAGCTGAAGATCCGCACGATATCTTCCACGGTCGCGCGCGGCAGATCGTGCCGTGCCGCCGTCTCATAGAGGCTCTGATAGAGACGAGGGCCCGAACCGCCATCCTCGTCCTCGTCGTCGTCTCCGGATTCCGACGCGGCGGGCGCCTTGCGCGCCGCCTTGTCTTCCACCGCCTGCGCGACCGAGACGAAGGCGCCGCGGTCGTTGATGGCGGCGATCCCCTCGACGCCGTTCTCGCCATACAGGACGACCCGTGTCACCTGCCGGGGATCGCCGGGCTTCGGACCCGGTGCGATCTGGACGCGGAACTGTTGGCCCTCGGCGAGGTCGCCGACGCGTGCCCGCCCGCCGAGAGCCGCGACGATCCCCTTGATCTGCTCGTCGCTGGCCTGGCCCGTGGCCTTCAGCAGGGCTTCGAGGGTCTCGCCGCGCTTGATCGCCACGTCGCGGTCTTCCACCAGCGGCGTCTCGCCCTGCCGGAGGCTCGTCTTCGCGAGATTGGTGACGTTCTCCGGCACCACGAGGACGTCGATGGACTTGAAGGGGCTCGCATCGCCGGACGGGGGGGCGATCCCGCCGAAATCCGGAGCCGCGATCCCCTGCTGGAGCGCCCGCGACAGCATCATTTGCGGCGCGATGGGAAGCGCCGTGCGTCGTCCGGCCTCCGCGGCCAGCCGCTTTTCCTCTTCGACCTGGGCGGTCACGGCGTCATCGCCGAGGGCGGGCGTGTTCGCCTCGATCGGCATCGTGGTGAGATCACGCTTGATGACGGTCACTTCCGCGCCGGGAGCATCAGCCGCGCTCGCTTCCGTCGCCCGTTCGAGCGGTTCGCTGGACACGAATTTCATCGGGTCGAAGCGCGGCACCTCGGCGGAGAAGACGCCCGTCGACATGGAGAGCGCCGTCGAGATCCGTACGAAAGGCCGGACCTTGATGATCTCGCGGTCTCCCAGGCGCACGGTCACCGGCGAGCGGAACGTCTGTTTGGCCGACGCGATCATCAGGTTGCGGACGAGGCGGTCGCCCTTGCGCGCGATGTTCGCGACGTCGTCGTTGGGCGCGGAGCGCACCATGATCTCCGCATGTTCCGGAACCGCGGCGAAAGAGACGTCGCCCTGTAACGACACGTAGATCGCAGCTCCGATGAGACCGGCCCCGGTCAGCCCGGTCAACGCACTGGCACAGAGCCAGCGCAGGTTGACCTCACGTCGATCGATCTGGGCGGAATCGGTGAGGAACAGATCGAGAGGCGCATCGGCGGCTCGCCCTGGATGGGAGTCGGTGCTGTTCGTCGGAGCTCCGATCCTGAGCCGGCCGCGCGCCACGGTGTTCCCTCGCAAGCGTATCTCTTCTCTTCAGAGGGCCGGATCTCGTTTCGCGAGGGACGGCGCACCATGAGCGACGACCGATGGTATCGGTCGGTGGTCGACATGTCGAAGTCGAGCATGTCGACATTGAGGCGCCTCGGAAGACGGAATGTTTCCATGCACGCCAGAGCGCGCGGGCGGAATGGAAGATCGCTGGGCGAAGACTGGCGCGCCGCTCGACGTCAGAGGGGCTCCTGACCTCGGTCAACCTGGAGACCGCGAGCTGGGGCGGTGTTCACGAAGCGGGAATCCCTGTTTGCCGGCAACGAGTTATGTTGTGTCGTCATGTGTTTGTCGCGAAAATCGATCAGCTTTGCGATTTTGGCATTGACGGCTCGGCGTGCGGCCTCTAGAAGCCTGTTCATCGGCGGCGGCCAGCGGGGACTTCNGTTTGTCGCGAAAATCGATCAGCTTTGCGATTTTGGCATTGACGGCTCGGCGTGCGGCCTCTAGAAGCCTGTTCATCGGCGGCGGCCAGCGGGGACTTCGGTTCGGCGGGCTGGCGTTTGTGTCTTCTGGGTGATGATCGGATGGATGATCCGGCTGATTGGCTGGGTGATCGTCTGTTTTTGTTGTCTGGTGTTGATTGTTGTGTGGTCTGGTTTTGCTGGATTACCGGGGTTGACAGGGTGATTTGGGTGGCTTAGACGGCCCCCACCGCTGAGGCGCTCCACCGGATGGTGGTGTC
>NZ_LMNB01000008.1:0-62661 GCF_001422895.1 Methylobacterium sp. Leaf106 | reverse complement strand
CCGCTACGAGCGACGCAGCGACATCTACGAGGCCTTCACGAGCCTCGCGACCAGTCTCATCACTCTCAACCAGATCAAACGGTTCTGTTAGGCGCTCTAAGCGTCGTCGCGGGCCGGAGCAAAACGGCAAGCGGCCGCTACCCCGTGGTTGCAGGACTATCCCTCTCGCTCGCTGGCCGGCTTCACCGCTTCTTCGAAACATGGAAGATGGCAAAGCCTGCCAGGGCCGCGAGGCCCAGCGCGAGGGGCCGATTGTCGTGGAAGGCGCCGAGCGCGCGCGAGCCGGCATCACGAAGGTCATCGACGACGGGGTTGCCCAGAAGGATGTTCTGAGCGCGAGCCAGATTCTCCGCCTTCGTGCTGATGGAGACTTCGAACGCGTCATCGTGGCGTTCGATATCGATGCTGTTGCGGGCGAACCCGGCGCGAGCCAGCCGTTCCCTGGCCGAGCGGGCGGCCCGGAGAGAAGGGACGACGACCGAAGCTAAGGCACTGTCAGACATTCATGTCCTCCGATTTGGATGGACGAACATCTTTGAAGACGCAACGGTTCCTTGCCGGAGACAGGCATTCGGCCCGCCATCTCGCCCGACATCGTCCGGCCATCCCCGTCCAGGGGATGCTCAGCCCGTTGCCGTCAGCCGCAGAGGATTGCGATGCCGTCCGTCAACGCCGCACGGGCGGCCGGACCGGGCCTCGGGCCGCTCGGCAGGCTGCGTCAGGCCATCGTCCAGGTGAGGAGCATGATCCCGCTCAGGAAGATTCCATAAGTGATCGCGATGGCCGCGATTTCACGGTGTTCGTTGACGATGTTGCGGGAAGCGAGGATCATGGCGATGACCGGCAGGGGTTGAATGCCGGCTCTATAGTCGAAGGATCTCTAACGTGGGGTCGTCATGAATGGTTAATATGATTTTAACCATTTGGTGTCGCCTCGGAAGCACACTCGACCGACGCGAGAGCGATGGGGAGCCGTCGCATCGCGCCGGAGCGACCGACGGACGCGGCGCATCGGCCGGGTCACGACGGGTTGGACGGCCTCACGGGAGCCAGCCGGAGTAGTGTCTCCTTGTCGACGGACAGCGCTTCGGCGATCTCCTCGAGGGCGTGGTGCTCGACGTCGCTGATTCCCTCATGGTCGGCGGCATCGGCGGCGATCAGAAACACCCCGTTCCGCTGTTCGAGGGATCGGTCCGCGATGGCGGCCACGCGGCTCAGATTGTCCGCCCGTCCGACGCGGGTTCGAGCCCGCGCGATGCCGTCGAACAGCTCCGCCTCCAGCATCAGCGTGTCGTAGCCCTTCTCGATGATCGGATTGGCGCGCATGGCCGCGAGGGCGACCTCGACCTCCCCTTCGTCCACTTCGCTGTCGGCCACGATCACGTTCGAGGCTGCCGACACGGCCGCCTGCATGAGCGTCTTGTCACCGACATAGGCGGTGACGTGTTCGAGAAGGTTCTGAAAGATGCCCATCACGGACTCCATGGAGCGGTCCGGCCGAGGGGCCGTGAAGCAGCAACGCGCGAGCCTGCCCATCGGCGTCGTATGCAAACTTCCTTCGTCGAACGCACGCGCTTTCTTCGGCCCGGCCGGTAAGCGGCGCACTCACGGCATGGCGGGATCGCCCCGCCGCGCGGTCCCGTCGACAGGGCGATGACGGCTGGAACTGTCCGGGGCGCCCCCTCGTTTGGATCAAGACGTCCATGACGAAGATCAGAGGCAGGGGCGTTATGTGTCGATGCCACCTCGTTCTTCGAAAGCCGGATCACGTATTCGAATCATAGATCTAAGTTATCGATCGAATCGGCGACAACAAAAATTTGACGGAATGCCTTCACCCGATGGCTATGTATGCCGGAGCACATGAGGGATGACCTGGGACCGGCACACGAATAGGGCGTACGCCGCGGCCGTTGCCGTAGGCGGCCTCGTCGTGCTGATGATCCAGGAAGCTCCAAACTGGAATGCGACCCTGATCGGTATCGCGTCCCTCGTCGCCTTCGGCATCCTGTGGATTCTTCCCGAGCACAGGGCGACCGATCGGCACCCGTCGACGGACAGGGGCGACGACGCATTGTGGAAGGTCGCGATTCCCCGCGAAGCAGGACCGGCGCCGCACGAGCTGCTTCTGGGGCCGCCGGGTCCCCTCGGTCTCATCGAGCCGAGACGCCGGCCCACGATCCTTGCCCATCGACGCCTTCCAAAGCCGCGCTCGTAAGAAAACGAGCGCCCTGGTCGATCACGCGGCCTCGGCGAAGCTTCGCTCGGCGGTCACGAGGGCGCGGCCCAGCTTGATCGCCCCATGGTAGCGGCGGTCCGCGATCGCATCGTGGATCGCGAGAAGGTGGGGGGCGAGCGCCGGGCTCGCCCTCATGATCTCTGTGGCCTGGCGGGCGAAGAGGTCCTCGGCCTCGGCCGGGTCGTCGGCGAGGTAGAGCATCTGCAGGGTGACGCAGAGCATCTTCGCGGGCGTGTCGGCCTCGCTCTCCTTGATGACCTCGGATTCGCGCAGGAACTTGCAGTGGGTCTCGATGAGGAAGTCGGAGCGCCGCGATCCGTTGCGGATGAGCGCGCCGTTGATGAGGAAGCCCTCGTAGGGCTTGAGGTCGAGGCGCAGGGCCATGGTGGTGAATCCCTTCTGGAAACGGGCCGGAATCGATCGTCGGATAGCGCGGGGGCCGGCCCTGACGGCCGGTCCCCGCGTGTTGGCGCGCCCTTAGCGGAGGAGCTGGAGGATGCCCTGCTGCGCCTGGTTGGCGAGCGAGAGCGCCGAGGTGGCGATCGAGTTGCGGGTCGACAGGGCCTGCGAGTTGGCGGCTTCCTCGTTGAGGTCCGCGTTCACGAGGTTGGCGGCGCCGGTGTCGAGGATGTTGATCAGGTTCTTCGAGAAGTCCTGACGGTTCTGCACGATCGACAGGTTGGCGCCGAAGGTCGAGGACTGGGTCCGCAGCTGGGTGGTGGCGTTGGACAGCTGCTCGATGGCGGCGTTGATGTCGGTGTCCGACTGGAACCCGCCCTCGACGGCGTCGAGGCCGAGGCCGGCGGCATCGAACTTCACGCCCTTGATGTCGAGCGCCGAGGTGTTCTTCTCGTTGAAGGCGATGTGCAGGGTGTTGTCGGCGGCGCTGTTGCTGTTGCGGAACAGCAGGTTGACGCCGTTATAACCGGAATCCTGGGCCTGCTGGGTGATCTTCTCGAGGATCAGGTTGAACTGCTGCGCCAGGGCCGAGCGCACCGAACTGGTGCCCTTGCTGCCGCCCACATCGGTGCCCGACGCCGTCTGGGAGGTGGCACCCGATCCGGAGACGCCGAAGCCGATATCGACACCGGCCGAACCACCGGTCGTGACCTGGGCCGCCTGGATGGTCAGCTTCTGGTCGGAGCCGGAGGACTTCGTCGAGATGACGAGCTTGCTGTTGACGTAGCTCGCCTCGACCTTACCGGCGAGACCGGTATCGGCGTTGATCTGGTCGTTGATGGCCTTGGCGATGGCGGTCTGGCTGGTGGCGGCCGAACTGCCGAGGTTCGTGTTGTTGAGCGTGATCAGCTTGAGCGGGCCGCTGCCGAGCTTCAGGGTGAAGGACGCGTCCTTCGTGCCGCTGAAATCCTTGGTCGCGGTCTGCTCGGTGCCGACGATGGCGGCCTTGGACGAGCCGTCCGTCGCCTCGGTGCCAGAGGCCGTGACGCCGGCGGCGGCGGTGCCTCCGCCCGCGGCGGGGGTGCTGCTGGCCGTGGTGGTGGTGCCGAGGCCGAGGCCGGCGGTGTCGCTGGTCGCGGTCAGGGTCGGGGCGGCGGCGCCGGTGCCGACGGCGTTCGATTTCACCTGGAGCTTGTCGCCCACGAAGGAGACGGTGGCCTTGACGCCGGCGGTGTCCAGCTGGACCTGGATGGCTTCGGCGACCTTGTCCTGCGTCGCCGCGTTCCCGATGGCGTTGCCGGCCTTGTCGAGGCTGGTGGACGAGATCGAGACGTTCTTGCTGGTGGAGCCGTCGCTGATGGCGAAGGCGCTCGACTTGCCGCCCGACAGGTCGATGGAACCGGCTGGGATGCCTGTCGCGGTCACGGGCGTCTCGCCGGCAACCGCCGAGCCGATGCCGAGCCCCGCAGCGCCCGCGCCGTCGACGCCGCGCGTCAGCGTGACGGTGCCGCTGGTGCCGACTCCCTTCGAGGTGAGCTCGAGCTTGTCGTTGTTGAACGCGGCTGTGACGTTGACCCCGGCAGCGTCGAGCTGGACCTGAATGGCGGCTGCAACCTGATCCTTAGTTGCGGCTGAGGCGAGTGTTCCGCTGCCTGACGGTGTGCTCGTGCTGATAGAGATATTGGCTGTCTTGGTGCCATCGCCGACCGTGAAGGTGTTGGCCGTCGATGTCAGCGCCAGGGTCGCCGCTGCGGTGCCGGTAGCCGTCACCTTCGCTGCGGTGCTGGCGGACGGCGTGGTCGCGGCATTGGTGGCCGTCAGCGTGTTGGCGGTGCCGAGGCCGAGGCCGATCGTGTCGGAGGCAGCGGTGACGACCGGCGCGGCGGTCGCACTGTTGGGACCGACGATGGTCAGCTTGTCGTCGGTGCCGATGTAGGCCGAGTAGCCGCCGGTCAGCTGCTTGTTGATCGCCTCGACGGCAGCTTTCTGGTTCGGGTTATTGCCGATGGCTTGACCGGAATTGTCGGTCTTCGTGGAGTCGAGCGTCACGGTCGTGCCGCCGACCGTGAAGCTTGCGCTCTTGCCTTCGAGGTTGATGTTGTCGCCGAGGGTAGTGGCGAGCTTAGTCGTGGCCGGCTTGCCGAACAGGCCGAGTTGATCGGTCAGGCCGGCACCCGATGTCACAACAACCGGAGCCGCCGTTGTCGCTGTTTTATCGTTCGTCTCGAAGGTGAGAACGCCGCTGTTTATCGAGGCCGTGACACCGGCAGCAAAACCATTCAGTTGTACATTGATAGCGTCGGCATAATTTGTGGCTGTCTGCGTCGAGTCACCGAATTTGGTACCATTGGCGAGGAGGCTGTCAGCGTTCAGCGTGATTTTGTGACTGGCGACCGTGAAGCTTGTGGTCTGCGTGTTGCTGACGTCCGCCTTAGCCGGGGGCGAGACGGTGAAGTTCGTCCGTCCGCCGACCGTACCGGTACCTGTACTTGCCGCTGCCGCGGCACCGTTCGGGACTCCGACTACCGTCGTCGTGGAATCCGCCGCCGCTGTGCCCGCGGCCGGCGTGCTCGCGGTGAAGGTGCTGAAGCCGATGCCGGCCGCGCCGTTGCCGCCCGTGGTGTCGATGCCGCCGATCACCGAGATCTGCGCGTCGGGGCCGACATCGGCCGACTTGAACACGAGGCTGTTGGTGCTGGACAGTTCGACCGTGGCGGTGGAGCCGCTATCCTTGAGCTGCTTGTTGATGGCCTTCGCCACATCGGTCCGCGAGGCCGAGGCGCCGAGGGTGCCGCCGAGCTCGTCGGTGGCCGAGTTCTTGTCGAGCTTGACTTGGACCGAGGTGTTGCCGTCGCTCACCACCAGGGAGGCGCTGCCGGTGGAGAAATCCGTGGCGACGGCCAGGGCGGCATTGGCGGTGACGGTGGCGGAGGTCGGCGTGGTGGTGGACTTGCCGTAGCCGATATCGATGGTGGAATTGGCCGAGCCCGCCACGGTCAGGCTGGCCGACGCGCCCGTCGTCGTGGTCGAGAAGGTGATGCGGCCGTCGGGGCTGGTGCCGGCCGAGACCTTGCCGGCCAGCGCGCTGTTGTTGGCGATCTGGCCGTTGATGGCGGTGAGGAGCTGGTCCGACGTGACCTTGGAGAGGTCGGTGCCGGACGAGGCCAGGGTCGCCGAGTCGATGCGGATGGTCGACTTGTTGCCGCCCAAGGTGATCTCGAGGGAGGCGTCCTTGGTCGGGCCGGAGAAGTCGAACGTGGTCTCGCCGGTGGCGCCGGTGGTGCCGAGGGAGGCCAGGGTCGAGGTGGCCGTCACCTTGGCGGCCTGCTCTTTCGCGCCGCCGCTGATGCCGCTGCTGCCGCCGGTCTTGTCGGCGAGCGCCTGACTGGCCGTGGACTTGGCGGTCTCGAGGAGTTTGGTGATCGAGGTGATGCCCTGGCTCGCCGCCTGGATCGCCTGGACGCCGTTGGAGATGCCGTCGAGCAGCGAGCTGATGTCGCTGGAGCGCGCCGACAGGCTCTGCGCCGTGAAGAAGTTCGTGGGGTTGTCCAGCGCCGAGTTCACCTTCTTGCCGGTGGAGAGCCGGTTCTGGGTGGTCGAGAGCAGGTTTGCCGTGTCCTGGAGCGAAAGCAGGTTCTGGCGCGTTGCGGATGTGAGGGTGATGCTGCCGGACATCGAGTGGATCCTGTTGATCGAGACATCGCCCTGTTGGCGACGCCCCAGACAGGGGTCGATCCACTTATCGAGACCTTAATCCGGATCTCGACTGTGCTTGTGTTGAGGGGCGTTTCGTCTCATCTAAGTGATGTTTTGTCTCAAAATACTTTTAAGTTACTTGATGTCTCAAACATAGTCGTTTTCGTCTCATAGTCGAGCCCTCCGGCGGGGCGTGCCGCTTGCCTTGGCCGCCGGTCCAATTCAGATGAGCGTGGCGGGAGACCGCAACTCCATCGGCCGATGATGATTAATCGTCGCAGAAATAACTCGGTTTGATTCAAAAAATCGTTGATTAATCAATTATTAAATCGATAGTGTGCGCTAATTAATCTGCGCATCAACGCTTAAGTAGTCAAAGCTTTGAGCGTCTTAACAGGGCTGGTCGTCATGATCGATGACATATCGCATGTTGATCGATGATGATCTCGATCATTTGTTCGCATTGGGATGGGTATTCTCGATTATCTCTGAATCGGTACTTCTTGGTGCCGTCCATGGGTCTGCGTTGCATTGAAGGCCACTGATCCGTGACGGACATTCTCTGCGACCGTTTCATCGCTCCCACCGATCCGGCTCTGCTGGCTCAGTCCTGGTGCAATCATCTCGCGCCGGTCTTCGAGGCCGAGCTCGCGCCGGATGCCGACCTGGCCTCCCCGATCTCCCTGACCACGTATCATTTCGGGGAAGCCCTGGTCGGTTCAGTGACCGCGCCGGCCCAGCGCCTGAAGCGCTCGGCCCGGACCATCGCCCGGCAGGGCGTCGACCACATCCTGATCCAGTTCTATACCGCCGGCCAAAGCCGGGTGGGCGCCGCCCGACGCTCTGTGGAGATCAACGCCTCCCAGCTCGTGGTCTTCGACCTCACGCAGCCGATCGTCAGCGAAGCCGGGCCGGTCTCCGCCACCACCGTGATGCTGCCGCGCAAGCTCCTCGGCGACCAGATCGCCACCATCGAGAGCCTGCACGGGAAACCCCTCGATTACCGCTCGGCTCCCGTGCGGAACCTGTCCTACACCTACCTGTCCGGCCTCGTGGCCAGTGCCGCCTCCACCGAGGCGCACCAGCTGCGCTACCTGTCGAGCGCGGCGGCCGATCTCTGCGCCGCCTGCTTCCAGCCCGACGCGAACCAGGCGCCGGCCCTCGACCGGCTCAACAAGGTCGCCATCTGCCAGTACATCGAGCAGGAACTGGCCTCGGAATCCCTCGGGATCGACGCGTTGATCCTTCGGTTCGGGCTCTCGCGGGCCACCCTCTACCGGCTCTTCGAGGAGGAGGATGGGGTCGCCAGCCACATCCGCGAGCGACGCCTGCTACGGGCCATGAAACTCCTCGGCGCGGCGGGCGGGCGCCCGCGCATCTCGTCGGTCGCCTACGCCACGGGCTTCTCCGACGAGAAGACCTTCAGCCGCGCCTTTCGCAGGCGGTTCGGATTCCTTCCGAGCGAGGCCCTGGCGGAGCGGTCGCTCGCGCATCGCGGCCACGACAGCGCCCCGGTGCTGCTCGGCTGGATGCGAAGCCTGAGCGCCTGAGCGCCGGGCGGGGTCGGCCGAGACGTCACCCGTCCGTTCGGCCGGAGCCCGGATCGGCGGCCTGGACCGGCATTGGCGCAATGCCCGCACGGTCTCGTCGCACAAACCCCGGCTCTTCGAGGGTAGCCGGATTTGACACGGTCCGATTTGAGTCGGCTCAGCCGAACAGTACCCCATAGCCCTCCTCGAACACCCGTCCGAGTTGGCGGCGGTAATCGGCATAGGCCGGCATGCCGGACGTCACGCGTCCGTAGCTGAGTTCCGGGCCGGCCGAAGCTTCGGGGATGAGAGCGAGCGGAGCCGCGGCCGGGGTGAGTTGCGTGCCGCGTCCCGCATGCAGCGTCGTGAGCAGCCCGAACATCTCGCCATGGATGGTCGGCCGGCAGAGCACGGCAAGGCGACACTGTCCCTGCCAATTGGTGACGAGATAGATCATGCCCGATTGGTTCGGCACCGCGACGCTGCCGGTCTGGGCGAAAGGCGCATCGCTTCGCTCGGCCTCGCGGAAGGCAAGGCGTGCGCTCGCCGCGTCCCATGCGATCTCGGTGCGATAGGCGAAAACCGCATCCGCCATGCCGAAGGAGGGTCGCAGCGTCAGATAGCGCCCTTCTAGCCAGGCGGCGGATTCCCGGGAATAGGAGCCGAGTTCGGAGGGAGCATGCCGCGTCTCCGGTGCTGCGCTGACGGGCTCGGTGCCGTTGCGCAGGCGCTGGCCGAGCGCTTCCTCCAGGCGGATGGTGGTGGCGAGCGTGAAGGGGCGGCGGCCGGCCAGGGCCTTCTCCAGGGTGGAAATGCTGATCCGCGCCAGATCGGCGAGCGTTTGACGGGAGATCCGGCGACGGGCGAGCGCCTCGCGCACGGCCTGGGCAATGGCGCGGCTCTGGCCCTCGGGCAGCTCGGTTTCGGGTTCTTGCACGGTCTCTCGGCTCGTCGCTCGTCTCCGCAGAGATCCGCACGAAACCGCACAGGCTGGCAAGACATGGCCCAGTAAGAGGAGTGGTTCATTCCGTGTCGTCCACCGCCTCTGCCTCCACGACCAGGCGCAGCGGTCCCTGCACCAGTCCATCCAGAGGCCAGCAGGTCACGAGGGCGATGTTCCGTCCCGGGGCGGCCGGATCGATCCCCGATGCGTCCCAGGACACGACCCGGCTGCCGCTGATCCGGAAACGGATGGTGCGTCCGTCCCGCCGGGTCACCGAGACGACATCGCCCGGCTTCACCGCTGCGAGCACCGCGAATTGCGTATCGCGATGAGCCGCGAAGATGGCGGTGCCCGGCTCGCCCGCCTCCGGCGTCCCGTCGAGATGGCCGGGGCCGAAGGCCAGGGCCTGTCCGCTGCCGCCGCGCAGGGCGACGAAGCTCTGTCCCGCCACCGTGAGTCGTGCCACCGGCTCGGTATCGGCCGATGGCCAGGGCCGCACCGGGCGGCCCTCGACGAGGCTTCGGGCGAAGGCACGCTCGAGGAGCACCTGCGCGAGCGCAGCCTTGGCGGGAATCCGGGCGGCTCCGACCAGGACGCCGAGGCCCGCGAGGATGAGGAGGGTGGCGAGCACCCTCCCCCCGGTCACGCGGCGCATCGGACGCTCCGCACCCGGCGAAGGGTGAGCAATCCGCCGAGCAGCAGGACGAGACCCAAGAGGATCTGCGCCCGGGTGCCCGCCCCGGTCTGGGGCAGCGGGACCGCCGGGGCCGGGGCCGGAACCGTGGCCTGGGCCGGGATGAGAGCGGCGCGGCGCTCCCGCGGCGGCTGCGCGGCGCGCTCACCGAAGACTTTCGCGAAGTCCCAGCCCGCCGGCAGGTTCAGGGGCAGTTCGGTCGCCACGAGGGGAGCACCGGTCGGCCGGCGCGGGGTCGCGTCGACCGCGACGAGGCTCGTCAGCCGGGTCATCAGCTTGTGCGCCAGGGCGAGCTGCAGGATCGTGGCATCGGCCTGGTTCGGCATCACGCGCCCGGTGACGCGGGCGGTTTCGGCCTCGGCGATCTTGGAGCGTGCCCAGACCTTCGAGATGCCCGTCCCCTCGGCCGCGTCGGCCAGGGACACGCTGGTCCGCCACGGCGCTTCGCCGATGCGGCCCGTCAGAGTCAGCGTGCCCGTCGGGTCGGCGATCTCGGCGGCGAGCACCACCGGCTCGCCACGGTAGAGGTCGGGCAGCGGATTCGGGGTGATGTCACCGCCAGTCGACAGCGTCGCGGCGAGGTCGGTGACGGCGGGGTTCTCCAGCTTGGCATAGAGGCTGCGGGTGCGCTCGGCGACCTGATCGACGGTGTGGATCGCGGTGTAGCTGCCCCGGCCGATCTCGGCGGCGTGACGCATCAGGTGCCCGTTCGGAGCCGAGCCGATACCGACCATGAACAGCCGACTCCGGCCGAGGCCGTCATGGATCGCGGCGAAGATCCGGTTCTCGTCGCCGATGGCGCCATCCGTGAGGAAGACGATCTGGCGGACGCGGCTCCGATCCTCCGGATGGCTGTCGGCGAGGGCCGCACGGAGCGGGGCGAGCATCTCGGTGCCGCCGCTCGCTTCCAGTCCGGCGACGAAGCTCTCGGCCGCCCGCAGATTCTCGGGATTCGCCGGGACCGGCTCCGGAAACAGCTGGCTCATGGTGTCGTCGAAGCGGATGACGGTGAACCGATCGCTCGGCGTGAGCCGGGCGAGGCCGGCGAGCAGCCCGGCCTTCGCCTGCCGCATCGATGCGCCGGACATCGAGCCCGAATTGTCGATGACGAAGACCACGTCACGGGGCTGGCGCTGCGCCGCGTTCGCGTCCGGCGGGGTGACGGTGGCCAGGAGGTAGGTGCGCCCGGCCACCGTCTCCCGGAACAATCCGAGGCGCGGCTCCATGCTCGGCACGGGTTCCCAGGTGAGTTCGAAATCGCGGTCGGCGGGGACGACGCCGTCGGCCAGGGTCACGCGCCGGGAATCCGGGCCGGTCTCGTCGACATGGAGCGGGTGGGTGGCGCTTCTCAGCGTGCCGAGCGGAAAGCCGGCCTGGAGCCGCACCGTGATACCGACGGGATTGACCGGGGCGGCCAGGGAGGGGTCGAGAACGGGCGCGGTGATCCGATCGCGATCGGGCACCGGGTCGGAACCGGTCTCATCGCGCGCCGAGACGAGATCCACTGCGGGCGGGGCCGGGTTGTAGCGAGGAGCCACCACCAGGGGCAGGCGCAGGGAGCGGGTGCCCCCGGACATGGCCACCGTCTGCTGGTACTCGATCTGCACCAGCACGGTCTCGCCCGGTCCGATATTGGCGACGGAGTTGGTGAAGACGTTCGGCCGCTCCTGCTCGGTCAGGGCCGCGCTCTGTCCGGCCGCCTTGGCCGCCTCGTAGATGCGCTTGGCCGCCGCGCGTTCGCGGATCTCGGCGACGATCACCTTGTCGCCGATCACGAGCTTCATCGTATCGACCGCCGAATCTTCCGGCAGCGGGTAGAGGTAGGTGCCTTCCACCCAGGACCCGGTGGTGTTGCGGAAGGCCTGTGTCACCACCGTGCGGGCGGTCGGGCCGCTGACGGTGACGCTGAAATCGGTGCTGAGACGCGGCGCCTCGACCGGCGAGGCGGCATCCGGCCCACGCAGAACCAGGCTGCCGCTCGACGGTGCCGGCAGGGCACTGGCCGAGCAGATCGAGATGAGCAGCGCGAGAAGCGCCAGAAAGAGCGGCGAGACGGGCCGGGCTATTCCGGCGCCTTCCGGCAGGCGGAACCGCGTGGTGACGAGTGAGGGCAGCATGGGTCTGATCTCCGGGCTCCCGGCTCGATGGCCGGCTCGTTTCGAAGAATCACCCGCGCATCGAAGCTTCGCCATGGGACGCTTCGGCCAGTCTCGGGCCGCACCCGGACGATTGAGCCCGGCGCAGGCGGATCTGTCCGGTTTGTGTCCGGTCCCGTGCGGACAACGCGGTTCCGCTCCGCCTTTGAGCCCGTCGGGTAAGCATACCGCTCGGCCACACTCCCCTCCCCCCTCTGCATCGACCGGAGCCGCCAGCCGCAGATGCGGATCGCAGCCGAGCTTTGGATCCAACCCTCGATGCTGAGGCAGTGGCGCTCGGCGCTGATGGGTGGCTCCCCACCACCGCGGGCAGCGGGGTCACCGAAAGCCACGCCTGCGAGCCCGGCGGCGTCCCCCTCCGACCAGGCTACGGCTGGCGGTCACGTCCCGAGAGCGCTCGGTCGGCGTCCAACCGTCAGTTCCTGGCCGACGTCCAGCGTATCCATGCCGGGCATCACAGGCGCTACGGCTCACCTCGGGTGCATGCGGCCTTGCGCGCGGAGGGCCGAACGACCAGCCGCGGGCGGGTAGAGCGCCTGATGCGTCAGCATGGCATTCGATCCCTGGCAGGGCGTCGGTTCCGGCCCTGCACCACCGACAGCCGTCACGACCTGCCGATCGCGCCGAACCTCCTCAAACAGCAGTTCTCGGCCGCGCTGCCCAATACCGTTTGGCTGGCCGAACCGAAGGACCGCGTAGCGATATCACCTATCTGCCGACCTAAGAGGGCTGGCTCTACCTAGCCGCCGTCCTCGATCTCGCCACTCGCAAGTTCGTCGGCTGGTCCATGCGCGACCCCAGCGATCCTAATGCGATCCTTATAAGATCGTCCTCGCTTCCGTCTCGAACCCTAATGCGGTTCGCGTCCACATTGGAGCGGGGCGAGACCGGTCATGCATCGGCCCCCGAACCGAAACGGACCGACCATGCTCGACATCGTCTTCATCGCAACCGGGCTCGCCTTCTTTGGCCTGGCCGCCGGCTACGCCGTCCTCTGCGAACGCCTCTGAGGCCCGCCATGACCATCGACCTGACGCTTGGCGCCCTCGTGACCCTGGGGCTGCTCGGATACCTCACCTACGCCCTCGTCCGCCCCGAGCGGTTCTGAAGGAAGATCTCCGATGACCATCAACGGCTGGATCCAGATCGCGCTGTTCTGCGCGGTCGTCATCGCGCTCGCCCGCCCTCTCGGCGGGTACATGAGCCGCGTCTTCACGGGTGAGCGAACCGTCCTCTCGCCCGTCCTCGCTCCCGTCGAGCGCGGGCTCTACCGCGTCGCCGGCATCGATGCCGCCCAGGAGCAGCACTGGCTGGCCTACGCCCTCTCCATGCTCGCCTTCCACGTGCTCGGCTTCCTCACCCTGTACGCGCTGCTGCGCTTCCAGGCGGTGCTGCCGTTCAATCCGGACGGGCAGGCGGCAGTCGTGCCGGACCTCGCGTTCAACACGTCGACGAGCTTCGTCACCAACACGAACTGGCAGTCCTACGGCGGCGAGACGACGATGTCGTATCTCACGCAGATGTTGGGGCTGACCCATCAGAACTTCCTGTCGGCGGCCACCGGCATCGCGCTGGCCGTCGCCCTGGTGCGGGGCTTCTCGCGGGCCTCGGCCGGCACGGTGGGCTCGTTCTGGGTCGATCTGACCCGCACCACCCTCTACGTGCTGCTACCGCTCTGCATGGCGCTGACGCTCTTCTACGTCTGGCAGGGCATTCCGCAGACGCTCGGCGGTGCCGTCGAGGCCACGACCCTGGAAGGCGCCAAGCAGACCATCGCGGTCGGCCCGGTGGCGAGCCAGGTTGCGATCAAGATGCTCGGCACCAATGGCGGCGGCTTCTTCAACGTCAATGCCGCGCATCCGTTCGAGAACCCGACCGCCCTCTCGAACTTCGTCCAGATCCTCTCGATCTTCGCCATCGGCGCCGCGATGACCAACGTCTTCGGCCGCATGGTCGGCGACGAGCGGCAGGGCTGGGCGATCCTGTCCGCCATGGGCGTGCTGTTCCTCGCGGGTGTCAGTGTCGTCTACTGGGCCGAGAGCGCGGGCAGCCCCGTCCTGAACGGGCTCGGCCTCACCGGCGGTAACATGGAGGGCAAGGAGGTCCGGTTCGGCATCGTCGCGTCCGCCCTGTTCGCGGCGGTGACAACGGCGGCGTCCTGCGGCGCCGTCAACGCCATGCACGACAGCTTCACGGCGCTCGGCGGCATGATCCCGATGATCAACATGCAGCTCGGCGAGATCATCGTCGGCGGCGTCGGGGCCGGGCTCTACGGCATCCTGGTCTTCGTCATCGTGACGATCTTCGTGGCCGGGCTGATGGTCGGGCGCACCCCGGAATACCTCGGCAAGAAGATCGAGGGGCGAGAGGTCAAGATGGCGGTGCTCGCCATCCTGTGCCTGCCCCTGATGATGCTCGGCTTCATGGCGCTCGCCACCGTGATCGCCGCCGGCCTCGCGGGTCCGGCCAATGCCGGCCCGCACGGCTTCTCGGAGATCCTCTACGCCTTCACCTCGGCGGCGGCGAACAACGGCTCGGCCTTCGGCGGCCTGACGGCCAACACCGCCTTCTACAATACCACGCTCGGCCTCGGCATGCTGTTCGGGCGGTTCTTCGTCATCGTCCCGGCGCTCGCCATCGCCGGCTCGCTTGCCGCGAAGAAGACCGTACCGGCTTCGGCCGGGACCTTCCCGACCCATGGCGGCCTGTTCGTCGGGCTGCTGGTCGGCGTGATCCTGATCGTCGGCGGCCTGACCTTCTTCCCGGCCCTGGCGCTGGGGCCCATCGTCGAGCACCTCGCCGGCGGCCTCGGTCAGACCTTCGCGGTGGGGGGCTGAGATGCAGCAGGCCCTGGTGCCCTCCCGAAACCGCGCCGCCATGCGGCGCGCCCTGCCCCGCCATCGACCGCGATCCCAACCCTGGAGCCAAGTCGAGCGCGACCGAAAGGACGTCCGGCTCTCGGACGTCATCCTCGCCATGCTCGGTCTGACCCTGCTCGGTGCCCTCGGCTTGTTGGCCGGGGCCGCCCTCCTCGGCGATGCGCTCGCGCCCTGAACCCCGCTCGACGGCGCAGGATCGCGCCGCCTCCCGAGATGTCTTCCATCGGACAACCGCAATGGCCCGCCCAAACTCCACCAGCCTGTTCAGTGCCGCCCTCGTCGGGCCGGCGCTCATCGGCGCCCTGACCAAGCTCGACCCACGCAAGATGATCAAGAACCCGGTCATGTTCGTGGTCGAGGTCGTGGCCGCCCTCACCACCGTCCTGTTCATCCGCGACGTCCTGACGGGCGGCGCCAACCTCGCCTTCTCCGGCCAGATCATCCTCTGGCTGTGGTTCACCGTGCTGTTCGCCAACTTCGCCGAGGCCATCGCGGAAGGGCGCGGCAAGGCCCAGGCCGACAGCCTGCGGCGCACCCGCACCGAGACCATGGCCAAGCGCCTGAAGGGTACGGGCCGGAACTACGACACCGTGCCCGGCAACGACCTCAAGGTCGGCGACGTGGTCCTCGTGGAGGCCGGCGACATCATCCCGTCCGACGGAGAGGTGATCCTCGGCGTCGCCTCGGTCAACGAGGCGGCCATCACGGGTGAGTCCGCCCCCGTGATCCGTGAATCCGGCGGCGACCGGTCGGCGGTCACCGGCGGCACCCAGGTGCTGTCCGACGAGATCCGGGTGCGGATCACGGCGGCGGCCGGATCGACCTTCGTCGACCGGATGATCGCCCTGGTCGAGGGCGCCTCGCGCCAGAAGACGCCGAACGAGATCGCTCTCAACATCCTGCTCGCGGGCCTCACCATCATCTTCGTCTTCGCGGTCGCCTCGATCCCGAGCTTCGCCTCCTATGCCGGAGGTGCCATTCCGTTGATCGTGCTGGTCGCCCTGTTCGTCACCCTGATCCCGACCACCATCGGCGCGCTCCTGTCGGCCATCGGCATCGCCGGCATGGACCGGCTGGTGCGCTTCAACGTGCTCGCCATGTCGGGACGCGCGGTGGAGGCGGCCGGCGACGTCGATACGCTGCTGCTGGACAAGACCGGTACCATCACGCTGGGCAACCGGCAGGCCACCGAGTTCCGCCCGGTTCGTGGCGTCTCCGAGCAGGAGCTCGCCGACGCCGCCCAGTTGGCGTCGCTCGCCGACGAGACCCCGGAGGGTCGCTCCATCGTGGTGCTGGCCAAGGACAAGTACGGCATCCGCGCCCGCGACATGGGAAGCCTCAACGCCACCTTCGTGCCGTTCACCGCCCAGACCCGGATGAGCGGCGTCGACCTCGACGAATCCTCCATCCGCAAGGGCGCCGTCGATTCCATCATCGCCTCGGTGAGCTCACAGCCGATGGCGACCCGTGGCTCCGGCGCGGCGCTGGCCTACAGCCCGGGCCTCGCCGACGAGACGGTGCGCGAGATCCAGTCCATCGCCGAGGACGTGGCCAAGGCGGGCGGCACCCCGCTCGCCGTGACGCGGGACGGCCGGCTTCTCGGCGTGGTCTACCTCAAGGACATCGTGAAGGGCGGCATCCGCGAGCGCTTCGCCGAACTGCGCCAGATGGGCATCCGCACGGTGATGATCACCGGCGACAACCCGATGACCGCGGCCGCCATCGCCGCCGAGGCCGGCGTCGACGACTTCCTCGCCCAGGCGACCCCTGAGGACAAGCTGGCGCTGATCCGCAAGGAGCAGGCGCAGGGCAAGCTCGTCGCCATGTGCGGCGACGGCACCAACGACGCCCCGGCGCTCGCCCAGGCCGATGTCGGTGTCGCCATGAACACCGGCACGGTGGCGGCCCGCGAGGCCGGCAACATGGTCGACCTCGACAGCGACCCGACCAAGCTCATCGAGATCGTCGGCATCGGCAAGCAACTGCTGATGACCCGTGGGGCACTGACCACCTTCTCCATCGCCAACGACGTGGCCAAGTATTTCGCCATCATCCCGGCCATGTTCCTGGTGCTCTACCCGCAACTCCAGGCGCTGAACGTCATGGGCCTCGCATCACCGGAGAGTGCGATCCTCTCGGCCATCATCTTCAACGCGCTCATCATCGTGGTGCTGATCCCGCTGGCGCTTCGGGGCGTGTCCTACCGGGCGGTGGGGGCCGGCGCTCTCCTGCGCCGGAACCTCCTGATCTACGGGCTCGGCGGCATCCTGGTGCCCTTCGTCGGCATCAAGGCCATCGACCTGGCCATCACCGCCCTGCACCTCGTCTGAGCCGCCTCGAACCGCCACATAGGAGCACGCCATGTTGAACCAGCTTCGCCCTGCCCTCGTCCTGCTGATCGCCCTGACGGCGATCACCGGGCTCGCCTATCCCCTCGCCATGACCGGCATCGCGGGGGTCGTCTTCCCGGCCAAGGCCGCCGGCAGCCTGATCGAGCGCGACGGCAAGGTCGTCGGCTCCAGCCTCATCGGGCAGTCCTTCGCCAGCGAGCGCTACTTCCAGGGCCGCCCCTCGGCGACCAGCGCCGCCGACCCGGCCGATGCGACCAAGACCGTGCCGTCGCCCTACAATGCGGCGAACTCCTCGGGCTCGAACCTCGGCCCGACCAGCGCCGCCCTTGCCGAGCGGGTGAAGGCGGATGTCGCGACGCGCCAAGCCGAGAACCCCGGCCAGCCTGTCCCGGTCGATTTCGTGACTACGAGCGGCTCGGGCCTCGACCCGGACGTCTCTCCCGATGCCGCTTTGTTCCAGGTGCCCCGCGTGGCCAAGGCGCGTAACCTCTCCGTGGATCAGGTTCGTTCCCTCGTGGACTCCCAGGTCCAGGGTCGCCTGCTGGGCATCCTCGGCGAACCTCGGGTGAACGTGCTCGCCCTCAACCTCGCCCTGGACGGCCTGGGTTCGAAGTAACCTCGCCGGATGACAAGGCCACCCGATGTCGACGCCCCACCGCGACCCGGACCGTCCCTCGCCCGACGCGCTGCTGGAGGCCGCCCGTAGGGAAGAGCGCCATCGCGGCCGCCTCAAGATCTTCCTCGGTGCGGCCCCGGGGGTCGGCAAGACCTACGAGATGCTCACCGTCGGCCGCGCCCGACTCAAGGCCGGCACGGACGTCATCGTCGGCGTGGTCGAGACCCATGGGCGAGCCGAGACCGAGGCCCTGGTGGAGGGCTTCGAAGTCGTGGCCCGCCGTCCGGTTGCGTATCACGGCGCGGCGCTCGACGAGATGGACCTCGATGCGATCCTGGCGCGCCAGCCGGCGCTCGCCCTCGTGGACGAGCTCGCCCACACCAACGCGCCGGGCTCGCGCCATCCGAAGCGCTACCAGGACGTCGAGGAACTGCTCGACGCCGGCATCGACGTCTACACCACCCTCAACATTCAGCACGTCGAGAGCCTCAACGACGTCGTCGCGCAGATCACCCGCATCCGGGTGCGCGAGACCGTGCCCGACGGTATCCTCGACCGGGCCGACGACATCGAGGTGGTCGACCTCAACCCCGACGACCTGATCCAGCGCCTCCGGGACGGCAAGGTCTACGTGAAGGGCAACGCCGAGCGCGCCCTCAAGCACTACTTTTCGCGCGGCAACCTCACGGCGCTCCGGGAACTCGCCTTGCGAAGGACCGCCGACCGGGTCGACGACGAACTCCTCAACCACATGCTGGCCAACGCCATCGCGGGCCCATGGAGTGCGGGCGAGCGGGTCCTCGTCTGCATCAGCGAGGATCCGCGCTCCGCCGGCCTCGTGCGCCATGCCAAGCGCCTCGCCGACCGGCTGCACGCGCCCTGGACCGCCATCACGGTCGAAGGCCCCCGCAGCCTTTCCCTCGACGAAGCCGCGCGCGACCGCATCGCCGACACCCTGCGCCTCGCCGACCGCCTCGGCGGCGATGCCGTGACCCTGCCGGGCGGCCGACGCGTGGCCGACGACATCCTCGCCTATGCCCGCTCCACCAACGTCAACCACATCATCCTCGGCAAGGCCGACCGGTCCCCGGTGTTCGAGCTCCTCAACGGCTCTGTGGTGCACGACATCGTCCGCCGCTCGGGCAACATCAGCATCCACGTCATCACCGGCGAGGCCACGAAGGATGAACCCGTCCCGCCGAAGACGGTCGCCACGGCACCGGCCAAGCCGCCGTTCGAGATCCTGGCTTACATCGTCGGCGTCCTAGCCACGGGAACGGCTCTCGGGCTCGCCCTCCTCGTCGAGCCTTACCTCGGCGTGGAGAACGCCGACCTCATCCTCCTGACCGCCATCGTGGCCGTCGCGGTGCGATCCGGCCTCGGGCCGTCCCTCGTCGCAGTCCTGGCGGCGTCGCTCTCCTACAATTTCTTCTTCCTGCCCCCGGTCTACACCCTCACCATCGCGGATCCGACCAACATCGCGGCCTTCCTCCTGTTCACGGTGGTGGCGGTGGTGGTCTCCAACCTCGCTTCGCGCTCGCGCCGGGAGGCCATGGTCTCGCATGGCCGCGCCAGGGCCACGGAGCGGCTCTACGGCTTCAGTCGCAAGCTCGCCGGTTGCGGCACCCTCGACGACGTCCTCTGGGCGACCTCGGCCCAGGTCGCCGCTATGCTGAAGGTCCGGGTGGTCGTCCTGCTGCCGGAGCAGGGGACGGTCTCGGTCCGCGCCGGCTTCCCCCCGGAGGACACGCTCGACGCGGCCGATCTCGGGGCCGCGACTTGGGCCTTCGACAACGAGCGCCCGGCCGGGCGGGGGGCCGACACCCTGCCGGGGGCCAAGCGCCTGTTCCTGCCGATGCGCACGGGCCGTGGCATCGTCGGGGTGATCGGCCTCGACACCGACGGTACCGGGCCGATCCTCTCGCCCGAAAGCCGGCGCCTGTTCGACGCCCTGGCCGACATGGCGGCACTCGCCATCGAGCGCGTGCGTCTTGTGGAGGATCTCGACCGGGCCGAGCGCGCCGCCGAGACCGACCGCTTGCGCCAGGCCCTGCTCACGTCGATCTCGCACGACCTTCGCACGCCGTTGTCCTCGGTTCTCGGGGCGGCCACGACGCTGCGCGACCTCGACGAGGCGCTGCCGCACGACGCAAAGGTCGACCTCCTCGCCACCATCATCGAGGAGTCCGAGAGGCTGAACCGCTTCATCGTCAACCTTCTCGACATGACCCGCCTGGAGGCCGGGGCGGTGGCTGCGAGCCTCACCCCGCAGGACGTCGGCGAGAGCGTCGATACCGCCCTTCGCCGCTTGGGCTCCATCCTCGCCGGCCACCAGGTACGCCTCGACCTACCGACCACGCTGCCGGCCCTGCGCCTCGACCCGGTCCTGTTCGAGCAGGTGCTGGTCAACCTCCTCGACAACGCCGCCAAATACGCCCCCGAAGGCTCCATCGTCACCGTCAGGGGCATCTCGGACCGGGATCAGGTCCGTCTGCAGATTCTCGATGAGGGCGATGGGCTGCCCGAGGCCGATGTGGAGCGGGTGTTCGACAAGTTCTACCGGGTCCGCAAGTCCGACAGCGTCCGGGCCGGGACGGGGCTCGGCCTCGCCATCGCCCGCGGGTTCGTCGAGGCCATGGGTGGTACGCTGACGGCGGCCAACCGCCGCGACCGCCTGGGCGCGGTCTTCACCATCCTCCTGCCCGTCCCCCCGGCGGGACACGTTCACTCGGATCTGGCGGCATGAGCATGAACATCCTCGTCATCGACGACGAGCCGCCGATCCGCAAGCTCCTGCGCATGGGCCTGGCCACCCAGGGCTACCAGACCTTCGAGGCACCCAACGGACGGACAGCCCTCGATGTCCTGTCCCGCGAGACGGTCAATTTGATCATCCTCGACCTCGGCCTGCCGGACATGCGCGGGCACGATCTGCTCCGTGTCATCCGCAAGGATTTTCGCGATCTCCCGGTCGTCGTCCTGTCGAGCCGCGACGACGAGGCCGGCAAGGTCGAGGCCCTCGACCTCGGTGCCGACGACTACGTCACCAAGCCCTTCGGCATGGGCGAGCTCCTGGCGCGCATCCGCGCGGCCTTGCGCCACCAGCTCGCGGTCCAGGGCGAGCGCGCCCTGTTCGAGGTCGACGGCCTCAGCGTCGACCTGGTGCGCCGCCTCGTTCGGGTGCGCGGCGCGGACGTCAAGCTGACCCCGCGCGAGTACGACTTCCTGCGCGTCCTGATCCAGCATGCCGGCAAGGCCCTGACCCACGCCCAGCTCATGAGCGCGGTCTCGACCTCGTCGGACCCGCAATACCTGAGGGTCTACATGCGCCAGCTTCGCCTCAAGCTGGAGGCGGACCCCGAGCGTCCGAGCATCCTGCTCACCGAGACCGGCGTGGGCTACCGGTTACGGGCTCCGGACGACGACGAACCCATGAACGCCCTGCCGGATTCCGACCGTCCGTGACCGAGCCTCACCGAATGACGATCGACGAATTCCTATCGCCCGACCATGTCGCCGTCGGTGTTCGCGTCAGTGGCAAGGCCGCGCTCCTGGACGATCTCGTACGTCGAGCGGCCCAGGCTCTCGACCTGGATGCAGCCAGCAAGGCCTTCACCTGTTTCCGTCGGTCTGCGTGAGCGTGTCGTTTCAACCGTGGCGGGGGCCTTCCTCCATCGAGCGGCCAGCGCGGCTTCCCGATCGCCGCCACGCATGTCGCCGACGAGGGGGATGGGTTAAAACGTAGGGAAACATTCAAGTTGGGCGCGATAGGCTCGCGCAAATGTGAGGCGGTTTCTCCCTAGGCGCGTCGAGGGACTTTTAAGTCCGCGTGAGTGGTGCGGAACCTTGATTTTCGAGGCCCGCGGCTGATGTCGCTCGCGATGCAGGATCGTTGAAGCGCGTCCGTCTCGCGTCGGGCGCCACACTTGGCGCTGCCGTTAACCGCATGCCGGCGGCCCGAACAGTCCGGTAACGTCGATCCTGCGCCAAAGGGGATGTAGATGAACGAGATGACGATCGACAAGACGAATACCGACTCGTACCCGATGGCGGGCCAATGCCCGTTCGGAGGCGACCGCATCGGCGGAGCCCTCGGAAGCCGCCCGGCCCTCGAGAACTGGTACCCGCACCGCTTGAGGGTCGAGCTGCTGCACCAGAACGGCCTCGCGGCCGATCCGCTCGGACCGGATTTCGACTACGCCAAAGCGTTCGAGACCATCGACCTCGACGCGCTCAAGAGCGACATCAAGCAGTTCCTCACCTCGTCGGTGGCGTGGTGGCCATCCGATTACGGCAATTACGGCCCGCAGATGATCCGCATGGCCTGGCACTCGGCCGGCACCTACCGCATCGCGGACGGGCGGGGCGGCGCCGGCACCGGGATGCAGCGTTTCGCGCCGATCTCGAGCTGGTGGGACAACGGCAACACCGACAAGTCGCGCCGCCTCCTGCAGCCGATCAAGCACAAATACGGCAACGCCCTCTCCTGGGCCGACCTGATGGTGCTCACCGGCAATTGCGCCCTGGAGATCATGGGCCTGCCGACCTACGGTTTCGCCGGCGGGCGCCTCGACGCCTGGGAGGCGGACAACGCCACCTACTGGGGTCCGGAGGTTGTCGAGATGGGCTCGGTGTCGAGCTTCGACGACATGGTCAACCGGGACAAGCGCTGGCGCGGCAAGAATGGCGACGCCGATTACGACCTGGAGAACCCCCTCGCCGCCTCCCACCAGGCGCTGATCTACGTGAACCCCGAGGGGCCTTACGCGAACGGCGACCCGCAGGGCTCGGCCAACGACATCCGCGTGACGTTCACCCGCATGGCCATGAACGACGAGGAGACCGTGGCGCTCATCGCCGGCGGCCACGCCTTCGGCAAGAGCCACGGCATGACCCCCGCCAAGGAGATCGGACCGCCGCCGGAGATGGCGCCAATGGAGGCGATGGGGCTCGGCTGGCACAACCCGAACGGCACCGGCGCCGGCAAGGACACGATGACCAACGGCATCGAGGGCAGTTGGACCCCCGACCCGACCCAATGGGACAACGCCTACCTGGAGAACCTCTTCAAGTTCGACTGGGAGCAGACCAAGAGTCCGGCCGGCGCCCTGCAATGGACGCCGAAAGACCCGAGCGCGCCGCGGACGCCCGACGCACATGTCGCGGGGCAGTCGCATCCCCTCATGATGATGACATCCGACATCGCCCTGAAGGTCGACCCGGAGTACCGCAAGGTCTGCGAGAAGTTCCTCAACGACTTCGACGCCTTCACGCAGGCCTTCTCCAAGGCGTGGTACAAACTAACCCACCGCGACATGGGGCCCAAGCACCGCTACCTCGGCCCGGAGGTGACGATCGAGGACGGTCTGCTCTGGCAGGATCCGATCCCCGATGCCGCCTATGCCCCGGTGGGTGAGGCCGAGGTCGCCACCCTCAAACAGGCGATCCTGGCCACTGGCCTGTCGGTCTCGGATCTGGCCTTCACCGCCTTCTCGGCGGCCTCGACCTATCGCGACAGCGACAAGCGCGGCGGCGCCAACGGTGGCCGGCTCGCCCTTGCCCCGCAGAAGGACTGGGCCGTCAACCGCCGGGCCGCGCCCGTGGTCGACGCGCTCCGTCGGGTCATGGCGGAGTTCAACCATGGCCGGACCGACGGCAAGCAGGTCTCGCTGGCCGACCTTATCGTGCTCGCCGGCTGTACCGCCGTGGAGAAGGCCGCCAGGGATGCCGGGGTCGAGACGCAGGTGCCGTTCACGCCCGGCCGGGTCGACACCACACAGGAGCTGACCGACATCGAGATGTTCCAGTGGCTGAAACCCGTCGTCGACGGCTTCCGCAACTACGTCGATGACGGGTTCGGGGCAATGACGCGGAGCCTGTCGCCGGAGGAACTGTTCCTCGACAAGGCCAACCTGCTGACGCTGACCGCACCGGAATGGGTGGTGCTGACCGGCGGCCTGCGGGCGCTCGCCGCCAATCACGACGGCTCGAACCGGGGCATCTTCACCGACCGGGTGGGCGTGCTGACGACGGACTTCTTCCGCACCCTGACAGACACGAATCTGGTCTGGGAGAAGATCGATGCGGACGGAACGTCCTTCGCCCTCAAGGACCGTGAAACCGGACAGGCGAAGTTCGAGGCCACGCGCAACGACCTCATCTTCGGGTCGAACGCGCAGCTGCGTAACATCGCCGATGCCTATGCGGGCAGCGATGGCCAGAGCCGGTTCGTGGCGGATTTCGTGCGCGTCTGGGACAAGGTGATGATGCTCGACCGCTACGACGTGAAGGGCCACCGGCGTCACGGGCCCATGGCGGCTTAACCAATAACGGGCGCAGCAGCTCGCGCCCCCGTCTTGTTATCCGGTGAGACGGGGGCGACTTCAGATCCACGGCCTGTGCCATGGCGTCAGCCCGACGCAGGTCCGGAGGCGGCGCAACCGGAACGGGTTCGGCGACTTGATAGCCCGGGCGCGATGACGCTCACCAGGAGCGACGTCAGCTATGCCCGGAACCGAGATCCGCGTTGCCCTCGAGGCGATCCCAATGGGGGGAATGAAGGAGGGGTCGGCTGGGGACGAGACGGTGCTGTTCGTGCGCGACACCGCCGGCGTGCGAGCGTTCCAGGCCAAGTGCCCGCATCTCGGGGCGCCGCTCGCCAAGGGTGAGATCTGCGGCGCACGCCTCTACTGCCCCTGGCACAAGGCCGCCTTCTCGCTGGCCGACGGGAGCCTGGAGGAGCCGCCGGCCCTCGACGCCCTAACGCGCTATCCCGTCCGCATCGAGGGGTCGGACGCCGTCGCGACCCTCACGCCGGAGCCGGCGCCGACGAAGACGGCGGGCGCGACCGTGGGGAGCGTGCTCGTCGTCGGTTCGGGGGCGGCAGCCGTCGCCTGCATCAAGACCCTGCGCCGCGAAGGTTATGGCGGCCCCATCACCATGGTCGGCCGCGATTCGCACCCGCCCTACGACCGAACCAAGCTGTCCAAGCAGTTCCTGGCCAAGCCGACCCCGCCGGAGAAAGTGCTGATCGAGCCCGACTTTGCACAGGTCAACATGGTCGAGCGGATCAACGGGGAGGTCGTCAGGGTCGAACCCGTCCGGCGCGAGATCACACTGAAGGACGGACGGACCTTGACAGCCGACGCCATCATCGTCGCCACCGGAAGCCGGGCGGTGGTGCCGGAGTTCCCTGGCCAGGATGTCCCCGTCACGGACCTCGGCGGGGTCTTCACCCTGCGCAGCCTCGACGACGCGGTTCGCTTGAGCGAGGCGGCGGGCGAAGGTAAGTCGGTCGTCGTGGTGGGCGCCGGCTTCATTGGCCTGGAGGCCGCCGCGTTCCTCACCAAGCGCGGGCTGTCCGTCACAGTGCTGGCGCGCGAAGACGTTCCCTTCGCCAAGCGCTTCGGCGAGGCGGTGGGCGCGGCGCTGAAGCAGTACCATGCCGGCAACGGTGTCACCTTCGAGACCGGCTCCGTCGCCCGGATCGCTGGCACCGGCCGCGTCGAGGCCGTCGAGACGGAGGACGGGCGGCGCCTTCCGACCGACATCGTCCTCGTCGGCGCAGGCGCCAAGCCGGAGACCGGCCTGATCGCGGGCGTCGCGCCCGACGAGAGCGGTGGCCTCGAGGTCGGCGGCGACCTCAAGCTTGCGGAGGGCGTCTGGATCGCGGGCGACATCGCCGCCTTCCCGGAGACGGCGAGCGGAGAGACAGCGCGGATCGAGCATTGGCGCCTCGCGCAGCAGCACGGCACGCACGTGGCCCACGCCATCCTCGGCCGGGGTGGCGCGTTCGCGGGCGCGCCGTTCTTCTGGAGCAATCAAGGAGGCAAGCGGCTCGATTACGGCGGCTACGCCAAGGGTTTCGACCGGATCGTCCTGCAGGGCGACCCCGCCGCCCTCGATTTCATCGCCTACTACGTCACGGGCGACAGGGTGACCGCCGCTTGCAGTATCGGCCGCAACAGGGCCTTCACCGCCTTCCTGCATCTGCTCGGCCTAGGGCGTCTGCCTTCGGCGGCCGATATCGAGGCCGGTGCGGACCTGCCTGCCCTCGCGCGAGAGGCCGAGTAGGGCTTGTCCGGCGACCGGTCGGGACCTCCGGCAAGGATGAGCCGCCAAGTTCGGCGTGGCTTGTCTCGTCAGGGCACATTCCGACTGCGCTTCACGCTTTCGCGCCACTCAGTCGAGTTCTCGCTCCTTCTGCGTCGGCGGTGGGACTCCGCCGCGTTCCTGGCCGACCAGAATGGGCGGGACGCTGGAAGGCGTCGCAGCCCGAGCGAACCTCCGGTCTCTTGCGTCTGTGTCACAGAAGCCGGCCGGACGCGAACCACATAACGACGCCATTCAGCGGAGCCGCTTTGCGCCATAAGCGGAAATTAGCGGCCTGCACGGAAGAAGACATTTACTTGCAGGTAGGCGATTTTCCAGTGTCGACCCAACATTGCCGAACAGGCGGATTTGCGACATTCCCGGAAGCGGACGTTCGCTGGTTGAACGTTCCGGAGTTTCCCTCGCGGCGGCGAGACGACAGGGACGGCGCGACGACCGGCTATGGGGGCATTCCAGGGCGATGACGATCGTCAGGACTTGAGGTGTCGGAACATGTTGGCGCGGGCCTCGTCGTCCATTTCTGGCTTGAAGGCGAAGCGGTCCTTGAGACCGACCGCACGCACCGCAGCCGGGCGAGCGGCGATCTCATCGTGGTGGCGCTTGAGGTGGGGCAACTCCGCCCAGGCCGTTTCGCCGAGAACGAAGGGGATCATGCGGGCCCATCCCCAGGCACTCATATCTGCGATGGTATACTCGTCGCCCACGAGATAGCGGCGCTGCGCGAGGTGTGCGTTTAGCACGTCGTAGTGACGGCGTGCCTCGAAGCTGTAACGCGCCTGGGCATAGGGCACCTGCTCCGGGGCGAAGTGCTGGAAATGGACCGCTTGGCCGGAGAACGGCCCGACGCCCGTCGCGACGAACATCAGCCAGGACAGGAGCGGAGCTCGGTCGCCACCCGAGGGCGGCAGGAATCGTCCGGTCTTCTCGGCGAGGTAGAGCAGGATGGCATTGCTGTCGAAGATCACGTCCGCGTCGTCGACGAGGACCGGCACCTTGCCGTTCGGATTGAGGTCCAGGAAATCAGGCGCGAACTGGTCACCCTTGCGGGTGTCGATCGGGATGGGCGCGTAGGGCAGTCCGAGTTCCTCCAGCAGCAGCGCGACCTTCGTCGGGTTCGGAGAGCCATTGAAAAAGAATTTCAGCATTTCAAAACCTCATGCCGTTCCGAGAGCCGGTGGCCGCCAAACCGCTCGGCAACACCCGTTTAGCTGCGGTCCACATGTCATCGATCGGTGGATGTCGGGCGATTCACGTTCAGACTCACTACAGCCCGGAAAACCAGTTGTAGCCCTGATCTTCCCAGTAACCGCCCGGATAATCGTTCGTCACCGTAATCGCCATGATGTGCTTCGGGTTCTTGAACCCGAGCTTCGTCGGGATGCGCAGCTTCACTGGGAAGCCGTATTTCGGTGGCAGGGGCGCGCCGGCGTAGTCGAGCGCCAGGACCGTCTGGGGGTGAAGCGCGCTCGGCATGTCGATGCTCGTCCAGTAGTCGTCGCCGCAGGCGAAGCGGACGTAACGTGCGGTCGTGTCGGCCCCGATCCGTTCGAGGAAGGTGCGGAACGGGACCCCAGACCATTGCCCGATGGCGCTCCAGCCCTCCACGCAGACGTGGCGGGTGATCTGCGCTTCCTGCGGCAGGGTCCTTAGCCTGTCGAGCGTCCACGGCGCCTTGTCGGAGACGAGACCGGCGAGTTCGAGCTTCCAGGTCGAACCGTCGATCACCCGGATCTTGCTCGCCGGATAATAGGCGTTGAAGGGGAAGTCCGGGGTGATGTCCGCGACATCGAAGGTCGGGGCAAAACGCGTGCTTCCGAATAGGGCGCCCTGAACGCGATCGTTCAGCCGCGAGATCCCACCGAGGATGCTCTCCACCTGCGGGTTGTCCGAGATGTCGCACCCACCGAGTGCGAGGCTTCCCGCCGCGACGAGGCCGCCGCGGAGGAACAGGCGTCGGTCGGCCCGAATAAGGTGAGTCTTGGGAATCGTGATATCCGGACGTGGACGGCGGAGAAGGCGATCGAGGGGCTTCATGGCTTCACCACGTGGTTGCGGCCGAGATGGTTCTCCCGGCCGATGATCATCGTCGGAAGGGTCTTCGGAACCAGGAGCACCAGGGCGAGGTGCACTGCCACGAAG
This sequence comes from Methylobacterium sp. Leaf106, assembly GCF_001422895.1. Taxonomy (NCBI): domain Bacteria; kingdom Pseudomonadati; phylum Pseudomonadota; class Alphaproteobacteria; order Hyphomicrobiales; family Methylobacteriaceae; genus Methylobacterium; species Methylobacterium sp. Leaf106. The sequence continues at coordinate 34,908 of NZ_LMNB01000008.1, read as the reverse complement.
CCAGCGATGCCGGTCATGGCGAGGAAATGGACGATCCGGGCCGTGTCGTAGCCGCCCAGCAGCGCTGTCAGTGGCGCGAACTGGACCGGCTTCCAGATCGCGAGACCGGAAAGCACGATGACGATCCCGATGAGCAGGACCGCGACGTAAAGGAGTCGCTGCACGGCGTTGTAGACGCCCGGGTCGTGGGGGAGCCGGAACTTCAGGGCCGCGACGAAGTCATGCGCGATCTCGCGCGGCCGCAGGGGCGTGAGGCGCCGGCGCAGGTGGCCCGAGGCGAGACCATAGGTCAGGTAGACGAGGCCGTTGGCGACGAGGAGCCACATTCCGGCGAAGTGCCATTGCAGGGCCCCGCCGAGCCAACCGCCGAGGGTGATGCCTTTCGGAAAAGCCCAGTCGCCGAAGATCGGCGAGGCGTTGTAGATGCGCCATCCGCTGGTGATCATGATCAGCATGGCCAGTGCGTTCACCCAATGGGTGATCCGGACGACGAGGGGGTGGATCGGGCGCTCGGCCCGCGGCGAAGGGGGATGCATCGGGACCGTCCTGAAGGGTTGCTGGCTTGCGGAGCGTTGGGCCCGAAAAGCGGGATCGTTTCAGGCGGGCTCGAAGCGCAGCGCGATGCCGTTCATGCAGTAGCGCTGCCCCGTGGGCTTCGGTCCGTCGTCGAAGACGTGACCGAGATGCCCGCCGCAGCGGCGGCAATGCACCTCCGTCCGGCTCATCCCCAGGCTGGAATCCGTCGTCGTGCCCACGGCCTCCACGAGGGGGGCGGTGAAGCTCGGCCAGCCGGTTCCGCTCTCGAACTTCGCGCTGGAGGCGAAGAGCGGCTGGTCGCAACCGGCGCAAACGAAACGACCGGCGCGCTTCTCGGCATTGAGCGGGCTCGAGCCGGCGCGTTCGGTACCGTGCTGGCGCAGAACCACGTAGCCGGCGGACCCGAGCTGGGCCCGCCAGGCGGCCTCGCTCTTCACGACGGCGAAGGTTCCGGCCAGGGCCCCTCCGGCGGCGCGAAGGAATGTCAGGATGCCGAGCGCCGAGACGCCGGCCGTGAGGATCTGTCTGCGGTCCATGATGCCGAGTTCCATGATGGCGAGTTCCTTGCCGAGGCCCTGGACTGTCATTCGCCTTTTGGATCGAGCAGGTTACAGGTCGACCTCGCGGTGCCGGCCTCGCGACCCTGCGGTCCTGTCGAGAAGGCGCCCGCCGAAGAGACCGTTCAGGCCGACGACGACGAGGACGGCGACGAGGTGAACCAACAGGTCCGTCGCGGTGGCGTCGTGCGGATGAAGCGGAACCAGCAAGGCCGCGGCCGCTGCGGCTGCGGCGAGTCCCCCGAGGGCCGCCGTGAGATTGGGGCGTAACGGACAGGCCCGCCGCAGCATCACCACCAGCAGGACGGACAGCGGCAGCGAGACCCCCATCAGGAACACGAAGCAGCCTCGCATCTCCTCCGGCTCGGCGAGGTTGGCGGCCGGCGCGAGCCAACCGCGAAGGCAGCCGAGCCCACTGGCGCCGAGCCAGAGAACGAGCGGGGGAAGCGGGAGCCATGACCAGGCCGCGCTTCGGCCGGGCACGCTGCTCTGGAAGGCGGCAAGGGCGGCCGCGATAGCCGTGAGGATCGCGCCGACGGCCGCCCAGTGCAGGTCCGGCACGGCGAGGCGCGCCCGCAATCCCGAAAGGTCGGACATCGGCACGAGGAGGAGCCCCACCGTGAGCACCGCACCGGACCAGATGAGGGTCCGGCGCCCCGGGCTCGGGAGCCGGCGGACCGGCGTGAGCGATTGAGCCAGATCCTCGACGAGGTCGTGGGTGGACGGGACTTGAGTGGATCGGTCATGGGTGGCCGGATCAGGCATCCGTGCCCTCCTTACGGGATGAGAGAGAGACGCGGAGGGCCTTCAGACCGCGATGGAAGTTGACCTTGAGCGCACCCTTGGTCCGCCCTGTGAGCGTTGATGTCTCGTCGAGGGACAATTCGCGTAGGGCGATGTGCTCGATCGCCTCCCGCTGTCCTTCGGGGAGATGCGCGACGGCCGTAGCGAGGATCGCTGCGCGCTCGCGACGCTCCAGGTCGTCACCCGGCATGGGACCGGCGTCGGCACGCGCCTCATAGGCGAGCGGCTCATGCACTTCCTTCGGACGACGCCCCTTGCGGCGCAACGCGTCGACCGCCCGCCGCTGTGTAATGGCGCGCAACCACGGCAGGAACGGGCGGGCCGGATCGTAGGTCGCCCGTGCCTGATGGAGGGTAAGCAGGGTGTCCTGCACAACGTCGTCGAGAGCTGCGCCCTGAACCCCCTTGGCCCGTGCCATCGCGGAAATCACCGGCACGCAATCGCGCAGGAGCGCCCGGTAAGCGGCGGCATCGCCGACCTGCGCCGCCTGCATCGCGGCGGACAGGGACGCCTCGCCGGACAATGCCGCTGATTGAACAGGCATGGGAGCAGGGATTCCGGACTCTGCGGGGAGAGCCGGCGAGAAACCCGGCATGAGGAACGGGCGGCCCGGAAGGCCGACCCGCACCGTCCGCATGAGGCCGAACTTACTTCTTCATGGAGTCCTTGGCCATGCTGTCCTTCGCCATCGAGTCCTTGGCCATGCTGTCCTTGGCCATGGAATCCTTGCTCATCCCGTCCTTCTTCATGCCGTCCTTGGCCATGGAGTCTTTCGCCATGCTGTCCTTGGCCATGCTATCCTTGGCCATGGAATCGACGGCATAAGCCGGGGCCCCGGAGACGGCGGTGGCGAGGACGAGAGCAGCGGCGACGCGGAAGAGAGTGCTCATGTGAGGTTATCCTTCTGGGATGTACCGAACATCTTGGCGGTACTGAACTGTGTTTCGGCGGGGCGCCGACGACGGTTACAGGTCAGGGCGAAAATTCCGTCGTTGTCTTGTTTGCGTTCTCACGCTCCGCCCGCACGATGGCAGCCCGCATCGTTGCCGGCGTCAGCAATTCCGGCAGGGCTTCTCCGCGCGGCAGACCGGGCCCGTAGACTGCCACGAGCGGAATCCCGAAACGTCCGAAGTGGCGCAGGAAAGCGAGGATGGCCGGGTCGGCCTGGGTCCAGTCCGCCCGCATCGCGACCGTGTCGGGCGCCGACAGGCGCGCACGGTTCTCCGCGCGATCGAGGGTGGTGACATCGTTGAGCCGGCAGGTCAGGCACCAGGACGCCGTCACGTCCACGACGACGACCTTGCCCTCCGCCACCAGGGCCGGGATCGCCTCGGGGGCGAAGGCGCGCCAGGGTCCGCCCTCCGTCCGAGCCACCGGGGAGGGTCCGAAGCCGTACGGCCACACCGTGACGGGGACGAGCGCGAGGACGAGGGCCGCCGTGACCAGGCTTCGGCGACGATCGGGAACGCGCGGCGGTCGGCTCAGGGCGAGCCAGCCGAGGAGAAGGGTCAGGATACCCGCCAACCCCATCGCCCGAGGAATGCCGGCCAATTCGGCGAAGACCGTCATGAGCCACGCGGCCGTTCCGAGGAGAAGCAGGCCGAACCCGCTCCGAAGCCGGATCATCCAAAAGCCCGGTCGCGGCAGCAGGCGCGTCCAACCCGGTTTCAGCGCGAGGAGCGCGAAGGGGAGCGCCATTCCGAGGCCGAGCGTCGTGAAGACCAGCAGGATGTCGACATGTCCCCGGGTCAGCGCGAAGCCCACCGCACTTCCGACGAACGGGGCCGAGCAGGGCGTGGCCAGCAGGGTGGCGAAGGCGCCGGTGAGAAAGGCCTCCGACAGGCGGCCGGACCCGCGCAGCGATCCAAGCGCGGCGACCGGACGGGGTAGCCCGATGGTGACCCATTCGAACAGGCTCGCGGCGAACAGCACCGTGAGCAGGGCCATGCCGGCGAGAAACCACGGCGCCTGGAACTGGATGCCCCAGCCGATACTGGCGCCCGAGGCCTTCAGGACGATCAGAACCAGGGCGATGGCGAGGAAGGACGCGACGATGCCCGCCGCCGTGGCGATGAGTTCGGCCCGGACGCCTCGCTGATCCGCTCCGGCTGCCCGCGTCAACGCGAAGACCTTCAGGGACAGGACCGGCAGGACGCAAGGCATCGCATTGAGGACGAGGCCTCCGATCAGGGCCGTCGCCAAGATGGCGAGCCACCCACCCCAGCCGATGCCATCCATGGGCGAAACCGTGAATTCGGCGCTGCGCAGGCCATCGACCAGGGTGACGCGGAGATCGGTATCGGCGACGTCCGGCGACAGATTCAGGGTGAGCCGGGCCGTGTGCCCACCGTCGGACAGGGCAACCGCCGGAGGGGTGGTCACGGCCCCCTTCGGACCCTCGACGAACACGTCCGGCGCCATGAAGGCGCTGCCTTCGCTGGTCACCCGCAGGACCAGGCGCCGATCGTCCGGCGGTCCCTCGCGGGCCTGCCCGACGACGGCGAAACCCGCAGCCTCCGGGGGGCCAGGGATGCGCGCGTGCGCGGCATCGATCAATCCCGCCTCCGCCGAGGGCCGATCCGTTCCCGCTGGTAGCGCGAGGTCGAGGGTCGCACGATAGGGCACGCAGACCTCGCCGCAGACCGCGTGCACGAGGCGCAGGTGAAGGTGCGCGGCCCCGTCGCCGCGCCGTGCGAACCGAAGGGGCAGGACGGTCCCAGATTCGTACACGAACGTCTGGAGGTCGCCGACGGAGAGGCGGCGCGGCGCGGGCCAGGCGATGGAGTCGAGCACGACCCCCTCCGATCCGCTCCCGTCGAAGGTCGGGGCGAGGCCGGCATCGCCCGGGCTACGCCATGCCCCGTGCCAGCCGTCACCGAACCGAAACTCGAGGGCCGCCTCGACGGGCGATCCAGGGTTCGCGGCGTCCGTGGCCGTCACGAGCCGCACCGCCGCCCTATCGTCGCCGATCCACGCGGTGGACGCCGCGCGCACCGGGAAAGCTCCGAGAAGGAAGAGGGCGAGGCACGCGAGCAGCCTTCGCCGAACGGGGTCGCGCAGGACCATCGTCAGGCGCTCGCGCGGAGCAGGCGCCGGCCGAAACCGGCACCGGCCCCCGAGAGCAGCGCCACCGCGAGCGCGTGCAGGGCGAGGTCGTTCAGCGCCATGGCGAGGGTGTGGAACAGGCCCAGGATCGACGCCGCGGCGGAGGCCGCCGCGAGACCCGCGAGGCCGCCGCTCAGGGATGGATGGAGGGCGTAGCCGCCTTTCAGGATCGCGGCGAGGAGCAGCGCGAAGGGAACGCCGAGCCCCAGGATGAAACCAACGCAGGCGCAGGCTTCCGACAGGGAGATCGGCGCTCCGTGCTCTGCGCCTGAGACACTCGCCCCGATCCAGAGCGCGAGGCTCGGCGCGGGCAGAATGGCCCAGCGCGGATCACGGTCGGGCAGTGTCGCGAGGATCGCGGCGGCCGCCGCCGTGACGGCGGTGGCGATCGATCCGATGGCCGCCAGAACGAGGTCCGGGTCTGCGGCGTGGCGCGAAAGCGCGCCCCGCAGGTCGGCGACCGCCGCGAGGCCGGCGCCCGGGAAGGCGACGACGAGGAGCCAGCCGAGCACGCGCCGGAGCGGTGAGCCCAGAGGCCGTACCGGGACGAGCCCTCCGGCCAGCCTGTCGATCAAGCGCGTATGCGGCGAGCCGGCGGGCATTGGCGCCTCGTCCCGAAAGGCCATCGCTTAAGCGCCCGGCACAAGGCGTGCGGCCCCGAGGATGCGGCCGTCCGATTGCTGGACGATCACGGCAGCATCCTGCCCGGCCGGCAGCGCCTCGCTGAACTCCAGTGGCTCGCCCGACCAGGTGCCGAGGGTGCGCAGCGAGCGCACGACGTTGGCCTGCACGAGGGTGCGTCCGCTGTTCTCGCCCCGCGCCACGGGGGTGCGTAGGGACCGGTCGAAGCCGACGAGGAACACCTTGGCGCTACCCTTACCGGCCCCAACCGTCACGGCAATGCGGCCGGTCCGGCGCACGATCGCGATCTTGGTTTCGGCGCCCATCTCGGCTCGGGCTGCCGCGACCGCCGAGGTGGCCTCCGTGCGGCGCGAACCCACCACGCTCCTGCGTCCGTCGATCACGAGCTGCGGCGTGAAGTTTCCCTCGCCGAGATGCCCCGCATAGGTCGCCTGCCGCTCGGTCGCGCCCTCAAAGGACTCGGTGTCCTTCCAGCCGAGATCGTCCCAGTAAGTGACGTGGAATCCCAGCGCCAAGAGGTCGTCGCGGCCAGCGAGCTCGCCGAGCAGCGCTTCCGCCGGCGGGCAGGACGAGCACCCTTGCGACGTGAAAAGTTCAACCACCACTGGTCGGGCCAGCGCAGGGCCGGACACGAGTAGGACCGGTCCCAGCGCGAGGAGAAGAGGAATGAGGCGGGACGACATGGCGTGCTCCGGGACGATGCGGGATACAAGTCATTCGTCGAAGGCGAGGCGTGGTTACAGGCCTTCTATGACGAGGGAAATCGTAGACCCATCCTCCGTCCACTTCCCCAAGTCACGCTTTGTGTCTCATCGCTCCTCGGCCGTGACGAGCCTCGCTCACGGCAGGGACATCACTTCGAAGAACAAGAAACTTTCCCTCTTCAAGGCGGCCAGGATGAAATCATTCTCCCCAGCAAGGCTTGCCTGAAACTTCTCCGTACCTCCGGCCGTAACGATCGACGACCCCGCATGACGGGGCCGACAATCGGAGTTACGCATGACACGCATGTTCAAGGTCGCAAGCCTCACCGTCGCCATGGCACTCACCGGCGCCGGCGCATTCGGCACGGCGGCCCAGGCGGCGGAAGAGAAGACGGTGATGGTCGGCGGCGCGCCGATGTACCCGTCGAAGACCATCGTCGAGAACGCGGTCAACTCGAAGGACCACACCACCCTCGTCGCCGCGGTCAAGGCCGCCGGTCTCGTCGAGACGCTCTCGGGCAAGGGTCCGTTCACGGTGTTCGCGCCCACGAACGCCGCCTTCGCCAAGCTGCCGGCCGGCACGGTCGATACGCTGGTGAAGCCCGAGAACAAGGCGACGCTCACCAAGATTCTGACCTACCACGTCGTGGCCGGCACCATGACGGCGACCGATCTCCAGAAGGCGATCAAGGCCGGCGGTGGCAAGGCCATGCTGAAGACGGTCGAGGGCGGCAGCCTCACCGCCGAGGAGAAGGCCGGCAAGATCGAACTCGTCGATGGCAAGGGCGGCATGTCCACCGTCACGATCGCCGACGTGATGCAGTCGAACGGCGTCATCCACGTGGTCGATACCGTCCTGATGCCGAAGTAAATTTCGCCTTTCACCGCCTATCGAGGCTGTCCGGATCTCGTCCGGGCAGCTTTTTTGTGTCGATCGCTTGAATTTCAGTAATGCGGAACAAGGTGCTCCGACCGAAAGATTCATGGTGGCCGCGTAACCGAGTCGGGTAACGTGACGAAACCCAATGGCGGTCGCTCGCCAAAAATCTTGCCCCGCGGAAGATGTCGAAGGCGAAAGGATGCTCGGCGATGCCTGCGCGCCACGCCCTAACGGACGTCGAAGCCGGGCCGGGCTCGCCTACATGTCCGCAGACGGGTCAGGCCGAGGCGAGCGTGTCAGTTCCTTTTCGCTACGCCGACGTGCCACGTTTCACACGATTTTCCGACGTCCTCGACGAAACCCGTTACGTCCCGGTGCCGGACACATGGTGGATCGCCCTGTGCGACGTGGTGATGTCGACCCGGGCCATCGAGGATGGACGCTATCGATCGGTCAACATCGCCGGCGCCGCCCTGATCACGGCCGTGAAGAACGCCCTTCCTGGCGCCGACCTGCCGTTCGTCTTCGGCGGTGACGGTGCGACCCTTCTCGTCCCACCCGAACATCGCGACACGGTCGAGGCGGTGCTGGCCGAGACGGTGAGGTGGGTGCGCGAGGCCCTCGGGCTCGATCTGCGGGCCGCGCTGATCCCGGTCGCGGCGGTGCGCGAGGCTGGCCGGGACCTCCGTGTCGCGCGCTACGCGGCCTCCGCCCATGTCGACTACGCGATGTTCTCGGGCGGCGGCCTCGCCTACGCGGATGGCGCGATGAAGCGCGGGCTCCACGCGATCCCGGCGGCTCCGGCCGGTGCGAAGCCTGATCTCACCGGCCTGTCCTGCCGGTTCGAGGCCGTGCCCGCGCGGGATGGGCTGGTCCTGTCCCTGATCGTCGTGCCCGGAGAGAGCGCGGATCGAGAAGCCGTCCTTGCCACCCTCGGCGCCATCCTGGCCGAGGTCGATGCGAGCCCCGGCATGGGGCGCCCTCTGCCGGAATCGGGACCACCGATGCGACCGCCCTGGTCGGGCCTCGCCGCAGATGCGCGGGCGGAAGGGACGCTGGTGGGCTCGAGGGTCTTACGCGTGGCGGCGATGTTCCTGACGCGCGGTGCCGCCTTCGCGCTGTTCAGTCTCGGCCTGCCGTTCGGACGCTTCTCGCCGCGTCGCTATCGACGGCGGCTCGCCGCCAATGCCGATTTCCGGAAATACGACGACGGGCTCCGCCTCACCGTGGCCTGTCCCGTCGCCACGGCGGATCGGATCGAGACCCGCCTCGCCCTCGCGCAAGAGGCGGGGTTGGTGCGCTACGGCATCCACCGACAGGATGCCGCCGTCGTGACCTGTGTCAGCCCCTCGGTCCTGCACGACGACCACGTCCATTTCGTCGATGGTGCCGATGGCGGTTACGCGCGGGCGGCCGCCATGCTCAAGCGACGGCCATGACGGGACCGGAGATTCCGTTCCTTGGCGGATTGGACGTCGAGGCCGCTGCCGCGGTGCGCGCGCGCATGGTCCCGGTCTCGGTGGCCGGAGGCAGCACGCTGTTCGCGCAGGGCGAGGCCGGGGATGCGCTCTACACCCTGGTCTCCGGTGCCATCGGGATTTCCGCCGATGCCACCATGGGCTCGCCACGCCGGATCGCCCGCCTGCGTCCACCCGAAAGTTTCGGCGAGATGGCGCTGCTGTCGCCGGCCCCTCGGTCGGCCACGGCCACGGCCCTTCGCGATTCGTGTCTGCTGCGGCTGACGCGGGCGGATTTCGAGGAGGTGGTCGAGCACCATCCCCGGATGCTGCTCTATTTCGCCCGGCTGCTCGCCGAGCGCATGCGCGCGACGCAGATGGGCGAGGCGGTCCGCCACGCATCGCGCAGCGTCGCCGTGCTCGCCGTCACCGAGGGGCTCGATGCGGCCGCCTTCGGGCAGGCCCTGGCCAGCGCCTTTGACGACACCATGACCGGGACCACGGGATGCCTCACCCGCTGGCCGGATGGGGCCGACGAGGCATGGTTCCACGACTATGAAAGCCGTCACGCCCGCACGATCTTCGTCGCCCATGAAGTCGGTTGCCCGTGGTGCCGGCTGTGCCTGCGCCACGCGGACCATGTCCTGTTGCTGGCCGAGCCCGGCCGGCCGCCGCGCCCCGGCGTCGCCGCCTGGCTCGGGAGCCTCCGATCGGACTGGATCCGCATGGATCTCGCCGTCCCGCAGACGGCAGACGCAATCCTGCCCCGTGCCCTTCACCCGGACGTCGCCGCGCTGCCCGCGGCTCTCCGCATCCCGGTGCGGGCAGGCAACACGGACGATCTCCGCCGGCTCGCGCGTCTCGCGAGCGGCACGGCGCGTGGCCTCGTCCTCGGCGGCGGCGGTGCGCGCGGGCTCGCCCATCTCGGCGTGCTGCAGGCCCTGGACGAGGTCGGCTGCGCTCCCGACTTCGTCGGCGGCACCAGCATGGGGGCCGTCGTCGCCGCGAGCCTCGCCATGGGGTGGAGCATCGAGCGGATCCGCGCGCGGACCCTCGACTTCTTCGTCGGGCACAATCCCCTCAACGACTACACGCTGCCCTATCACGCGCTGACCCGCGGGGCGAAGGTCGATGCGGGCCTGGCCGCGTGGTTCGGCGGCGCGCGGATCGAGGAGCTCTGGCTCCCTTTCCTGTGCGTCTCCTCGAACCTGACGACGGGCTCGGCGATGGTCCATCGCTCCGGCGACCTGCCGGGGGCGTTGCGCGCCAGCATCGCGATTCCGGGCCTGCTCCCGCCGGTCTGCACCGAAGAGGGTGTCCTAGTGGACGGCGGGATGATGAACAACCTGCCCGCCGACGTGATGGCCGGCCTGGAGCGGGGGCCGGTGCTCGCCATCGATGTCGGTAGCGACCGCGCCTTCGGAGAGATGCCGGCGCGGTCCTGGCGCGGGCGCATGATCCGGCGGATGCTCGGTGTCCCCGATGCCATGCCGGGCATCGCGCCCCTGCTGTTGCGGGCGGCGACGGTCTCGGGGGACGCGCAATCGATGATGGCGGTGGGCCACGCCGCCGCCCTGCTCAAGCCGCCCCTCGCCGGCATCGACCTGCGGGCTTGGTCGAGCTTCGAGGCGATCGCCGAGATCGGCTACCGGCACACACACGAGGCGATCGCAGAGGGCCGGCTGCAAGCATGGGCGGAGGGCAGCGGCCTGCGCCAGCGATGATCGCCCCTGGGAAGAACGGTGCGCAGGCGCACGCGCCCGGAGGCTCGGCATGTAACCCTTGGGTGCGCCGCAGCGATAGCCTTGCATCGCAACCGCTGCATCGAGGACGCGTCGCCATGAAGGTGCTGATCGCCGCCACGGCCCTGACAGGGCACATTACTCCGCTCCTCGCCGCCGGCCGGCTTCTCGCCGCACGCGGGGACAGCGTCGTCATGGCCACCGCAGGGGAGTTCCGCGATAAGATCGAGTCCGCTGGCCTGCGCTTCGCGCCCATCGACGACGGCCATGCCGCGGAATACCGCGAGACCGGCCTGCCCGCAGGGCCCGAGCGCTACCGGCGCGAGTTCGCGCGGCGCTTCATCGACCCGATCCCAGTCCAGTTCGAGGCCCTGAGCCGGCTCGTCGAGGCGGAGCGGCCTGAAGTGATCGTCGCCGGAAGCCTGTTCCTCGGCGTGCTGCCCCTGCTGCTCGGCTCCCGGCCGCGTCCGCCCATCGTCGTCCTGAACGTCAGCTTCCTGTTCCTCGACAGGCCCGACGACGCACCGGTCGGCCTCGGTTTGCCGCCGGCCCGAACGGAAACGGAGCGCGCCCATTACGCGATCCTGAAGGCGGGGATGGATGCCGCCTTCGTCGATCCCGTGCGCGCCTATGCGGATGCGCAAATGGCGCTCCTCGGCCTGCCGCCCCTACCGGCATCGCTCCCGCATTCCATCGCCATTCTCCCGGACCTGTTCCTCCAGCCGACAGTGCCGGAGTTCGAGTACGATTACGGGACGCTGCCGCCCAATCTTCGCTTCACCGGCCTGCTGCCGGTTCCCCCGACACATGCGCCGCTTCCGGATTGGTGGCGTGCCCGCGACGTGACCAAGCGTGTCGTCCTGGTCACCCAAGGGACCCTGGCCAACGCGGATTTCGGCGAACTGATCGAGCCGACTTTGGCGGCCCTGGCGGATCGCGACGACCTTCTCGTGGTCGCGACCACCGGCGGTCGCCCGGTCGAAGCCCTGAGCGGGCCTCTGCCCGGCAATGCCCGGGTCGCGCCGTTCCTTCCGTTCGACGCGATGCTTCCGGACATCAGCCTCCTCGTGACGAACGGAGGATACGGCAGCGTCTCGCAGGCGCTCGCGGCCGGGGTGCCTCTCGTCTCGGCGGGGCTGACCGAGGACAAGGCGGAGATCGGCGCGCGCATCGGCTGGTCGGGCGCTGGCCTCAACCTCGCGACCAATAATCCGACGGCCCGCGCACTCCGCGAGGCGATCGATACGGTGCTCGGGCAACCCCACTTCCGGGCGCGGGCCGCGTCCCTCGCGCGGGCCTTCGCGGGACTGGATTCGGGTCGGGCCGTTCTCGCCGGGATCGACGACGTAGTTCGGGGCGGGCCGATCGTCCGGGGGATCGCCGCATGACCGCGATATCGATTTCCGGCCGCCCCCGGACCGCATCGGTCCAAGATCGCCCGCACGATGCCAGGGCACGAACGCCCCGGATGATCGCGTTCGCCGCCACCCTCGTGCTCGCCGCGACGACCGGCCTGCCCATGAGATCCGTCGCCAACCTGATGCCGCAGGCGGACGACCGCGACGATCCGTTCCTCGGCATCTGACGAGCAGCGAGGCATCGCCATGACCCATCCCACCGAGACCGCTTCGAGCAGGACGACTCCCCTGCGCGTCGTGGTCGATCTCAACCGATGCCAGGGCTACGCGCAATGCTGCTACGCGGCGCCCGGCGCCTTCGAGGTGCGGGGACACGAGATTCTGTTCTACGACCCCGCGCCACCCCGCGCCCGACGGGGCGAGATCGAGCGGGCGGTGCAGGCCTGCCCCGTCCGCGCCATCAGCCTGCAGTCCGATGATGGAGAAACGCCGTGAGCGCCGCCGCAGATGCCGGCATCGTCGTCGTCGGCGCGTCGCTGGCCGGCCTTCGCGGGGCGGAGGCCCTGCGCCGAAACGGCTATGCGGGTCGGCTCACCCTCATCGGCAACGAGCCGCATCGCCCCTACGACCGGCCGCCGCTGTCGAAGCACGTCCTGTCCGGCGAATTGGCGCCGGACGCGTCGGAACTGCCACAGCTCGTGGCCCTCGATGCGGATTGGCGATTGGGCCACGCGGCGGTCGGTCTCGATCGCGTCGCGCGGACCATCCGCCTCGCGGACGGGGCGGTGCTCGCCTACGACAGGCTGCTCATCGCCACGGGCGCCCAGGCGCGCCCCTGGCCGGCCGCGTCGGGCGGCGCCCTCGCCAATATCTTCACCCTGCGCGGCCGGGACGATGCCGCGCGCCTGCGCGCAGCGTTGGCCCGGGGCCCGCGCCGTGTCCTCATCGTCGGTGCCGGCCTGATCGGCTGCGAGGCGGCCTCCTGCTGCCGCGATCTCGGCCTGCCCGTCACCCTGCTCGATCCCAATCCGACGCCGCTCGCCCGATCCCTCGGCACCTGGATCGGCGGCGTGATCGCAGAATGCCTGCGGGATGCCGGCGTTGCGTTTCATCCGGGCGCACGGGTGCTCCGCTTCGAGGGCGATGCGTCGGGCCGCGTGGTTCGCGCCGATCTCGCGGACGGGCGTACCATCGAGGCTGACCTCGTCATCGTGGCGCTCGGCGCGACCCGGGCCACGGACTGGCTGCGTGATGCGGGCCTGATGGCGGATGCCGGCGGGGTGACCTGCGACGGCGCCTGCCGCGTCCTCGCCGCCGATGGCACGACCTGCCCCGACATCTACGCCGCCGGCGACGTGGCACGCTGGCCAAACTCTCTCTATGGCGGCCGGCTGGTCTCGGTGGAGCATTGGGGCAATGCCGTCGCGCAGGGCGCGCACGCCGCGCGCAACATGCTGGCGCCGGCCGAAGACCAGCACGGCTACGACCATCTCCCGGCGTTCTGGTCGAGCCAGTTCGGGATCAACATCAAGGCCGTGGGCCTGAGCGAGGGCGCGGATTCCGTCGCCATCTTACAGGGTTCGCGCGCATCGCGACGCTTCCTCGCCGTCTACGGCCGTGCCGGCCGCAGCATCGCCGCCGTGTCGTTCGACCAGGCCCGCTGGCTCCCGGCCTATGCCGAGGCGATCATGGCCGGCAGCCCCTACCCACCGATCCGCGATGCCAGCGACCAGGGCCGATTCGCCACCAGGGAGCCCGGCTTCCCGCCACCGCGCGCCGCTTCCCACGCCGACGAGGCCCGTCATGTCTGAAGACACGCTGTTTTCCGAGGTGCTGAACCCGGCCAATCGCGCGGATCCCTATCCGATCTATGCGCGGCTGCGCGAGAACCCGGTCTCGCCTCAGCGCGACGGCAGCGTCGTGGTGAGCACACATGCGGCGATCCGCAGCCTGATCTTCGATCCGCGCCTCAGCTCCGAGGATCTGCCTCCGTCCCACCGCCCCCGCACCGGCAATCCCCTGAAGGACTGGCTCCTCAATCCGATCAAGGACCGCATCGCCACCGCGCACCGCCCGCTGATCTTCCGCGATCCGCCCGATCACGACACCCTGCGCAGCGTCGTCATGCGGGAATTCACGGTGGCGCGGGTGCTGGCGCTGAAGCAGCGCGTCGTCCGCGACGTGGACGCGCTGATCGATGCCTGCCGGGGACGCGACGAAGTCTGCCTCGTGGAGGACCTGTCCTACCCACTGCCCGTCGCGGTGATCTGCGACATGCTGGGCGTACCCGAGGTGGACGAACCGCAATTCCAGCGCTGGGCGACGCAACTCGCCACCGCCCTGGAGCCCGATGCCCGCCATGACGAGGCCAGCCGCCACAAAACGGTCGCCGCTTTCGATGCGATCTCCGGCTACATGCGCGCCTTGATCCGCGAGAAGCGCCGGCGGCCGGGGCCCGACATGCTCAGTGCTCTCGCCAATCCGATCACCACCAAGCCCGGCCCCGGCGGCAAGGCCGCGCTGGGCGATTTCGACCTCATCTCGACGGCGATCCTGCTGCTGGTGGCGGGCCATGAGACGACGGTGAACCTGATCACCAACGGTATGCTCACCTTGCTGCGCCACCCCCATGAACTGGACCGGCTGCGCGCCGATCCCGAGCGCGCGCCGCGCGTCATCGAGGAGTTGCTCCGCTACGAGCCGCCCGTGCACTTTAGGACCCGCAAGGCGCTGGGTACCATCGAGATCGCGGGGCACACCATCCGCAAGGGCGCGCCGGTCATCCTGCTCTTCGCCGCGGCGAACCGCGACCCCGCCCGCTTCGCCGATCCGGACCGCTTCGATCCGGATCGGGAGGACGTCCAGCATTTCGGTTTCGGCGGCGGTCTGCACTATTGTATGGGGGCGCCGCTCGCCCGTATCGAGGCCGAGATCGCCCTGGTGGCCCTCAGCCGCCGACTGATCGCGCCGCGATTACTGTCCGATCCGCCGCCCTACCGGCCAGGCGCCTCGCTACGTGGTCCCGAGAGGCTCGGCATCGGGATCAACGGAATTGCCGCTCATCCAACATAGATAATTCGGCCGAAACCAAATTTTCCATCGTCTGCTTCTTCAAATAATCTACCGGAAGCAGACCGTCGCAAAGCCTGAAGAGTTTCGGGCGCCGCGAGGCGTACGAAAGTCGTGGAAGAACGAACCCGCGGGATGGCGGGCGCAGAGCTATGGGGATTTTGGTAGACCGTCGTCCCCAACGAGGGACGGAAGGCGCGTGAACACCGTCGCCTGGGTGCCTGAGCGCTCCCGGATCGCCCGGTCTCCGGCCTTTGGCGGAGCGCGACAGGGTCGGGCGACAGCGTTCGTGAAGACCATTCCGGCGTTCGGCACGCGGAGAGGCGTACCCCGAGGTGCGCCTCCTCGGATGTGTGGTGGTGCTAGGCTATACCGGGTCATGGCGTACACGCCCGGTTCGGTGCGGGGCTGAACGGCGGCCCGCGCGGCTGGTACCAGCCTGCGAAGGAGCCGACGATCGTCATGGGACCGCCGCAGCGGGGGCAAGGCGCTCGAACATCGGTCGCAGCGGCTCGGGTGTCCGGTTCAGGGTCGGTGGATCGCGGCGGGGGCGGTGTGCCGAGGATCGCGCGGATGTGGGCCAGACCGGCCTTCCGGTTCGAGCCGGCGAGGAAGCCGTAGTGCCGGATGCGGTGGAAGCCGCGCGGCAGGACATGGACGAGGAAGCGCCGGATGAACTCCGTGGCGGACAGGGTCATGACCCGCCCCTGCCCGCCCTCGGCGCGCCGATAGTCCTTGACGCGGAAGCTGACGTTTTTCCCGTCGAAGGCGAGGATGCGCCGGCTGGAGATGGCCACGCGGTGGGTGTAGCGCGACAGATAGGCGAGCACGGCCTTCGGTCCGGCGAAGGGCGGCTTGGCGTAGACGACCCAGCGCTTACCGCGCACCGGGGCGAGCGCGCGGACGAAGGCCTTGGCGTCGGAGAGTGGGGCCAGGGTGCCGAAGAAGGCGAGCGTCCCGGCCTCGTGGAGGGCGGCGAGCCCTTCGAGGAACAGGCGGCGGAACAGCATGCCCAGCACCCGCACCGGCAGGAGGAAGGCAGGGCGCGACGCGACCCATCGGGTCCCGTCCGGCGAGAGGCCGCCGCCGGGCACGATCATGTGGAGATGGGGATGGTGGGTCATGGCCGAGCCCCAGGTGTGGAGCACGGCGGTGAGGCCGATGCGGGCACCGAGATGCTTCGGGTCGGCGGCGATCCGCGTCATGGTCGCGCTCGCTGCCCGGAACAGCAGGTCGTAGACGGCGGCCTTGTTCTGGAAGGCGATGGCGGCGATCTCGGCGGGCAGGGTGAAGACGACGTGGAAGTAGCCGACCGGGAGCAGGTCGGCCTCGCGCGCGGTGAGGCAGTCGCGCGCCGCCGCGCCCTGGCATCTCGGGCAGTGCCGATTGCGGCAGGAGTTGTAGGCCACCCGCAGATGGCCGCACGCGTCGCAGCCCTCGACATGGCCGCCGAGGCTGGCCGTGCGGCACTGCTCGACCGCCGCCATCACCTTGAGCGCGGCCAGGTTCAGGTGCCCGGCCCCACCGGCGCGATAGGCGGAACCGGCGGCACGGAAGACGTCGGCCAGCTCGATCGCGGCGGGCATCGCCTCAACCTGGCGCGGGTCCCTCCCCATGGAACAGGGCAAGCCTGTCGAGCGGGCTCGTCACGGCCCGCACCGTCCGGGTGGCGACCTTGGCGTAGAGCGCCGTGGTGTCGAGCCGGGCGTGTCCCAGCAGGACCTGGATGACGCGGATATCGACGCCGTCCTCCAGGAGGTGGGTGGCGAAGGAGTGGCGCAGGGTATGGGGACCGACACGCTTGGGGATCTCGGCCGACCGGGCCGCCTCCACCACGATACGGTGAAGCTGGCGCGTGCTGATCGGGCGGGCCCAGTCCTGTCCGGGAAACAGCCAACCCTCGTCCTGATCCTCTCCCGATTTTGCGGACACGGTGGTTAGCTCGCGTTCCGCTCGGCTTGCTCGGGGGTGATGTAGCCGAGAGCCGAATGGATGCGCTGAGATCGGAAGAGCGGACTCGTCCTGATCCTCTCCCGATTTTGCGGACACGGTGGTTAGCTCGCGTTCCGCTCGGCTTGCTCGGGGGTGATGTAGCCGAGAGCCGAATGGATGCGCTGCCGATTATAGTAGCCCTCGATGTAGGCGAATAGGTCGCGGCGAGCCTCGTCCCGGGTCGTGCATCGTCGCTGGTGGGCGAGTTCGACCTTGAGGGTATGGAAGAAGCTCTCCATGGGAGCGTTGTCGTAACAGCAGCCCGTCCGGCTCATGGAGGGCGTCGCCTTGATGTCGGCGAGCTGTTTGCGATAGGCCTCGGCGGCGTATTGGCTGCCGCGATCCGAGTGGCAGATGAGGCCAGCCCCCGGTCGTTGCCGTTGGGTGGCCATCATCAGAGCCGCCGACGTCAATTCGGTCCGCATGTTCTCGCGCATGGACCAGSCGACGATCTTGCGGGTTGCGAGATCGAGGACGGCGGCCAGGTAGAGCCAGCCCTCTCCGGTCGGCAGATAGGTGATATCTGCCAGCCAGACCGTATTGGGCAGCGCGGCCGAGAAGAGCTGCTTCAGGAGGTTCGGTGGGATCGGCAGGTCATGACGGCTGTCGGTCGTGCAGGGCCGGAACTGACGTCCTGCCAAAGCCCTGATGCCGTGACGGCGCATCAGGCGTTCCACCCGCCCGCGACTGGCCGTTCGGCCCTCTGCCCGCAGCGCGGCATGCACGCGAGGCGCGCCGTAGCGCCTGAGATGCCCGGCATGGATACGCTGGACGTCGGCCAAGAGCTGACGGTTCGACGCCGACCGGGCACTCTCGGGGCGTGATCGCCAGCCGTAATAGCCGCTCGGGGAGACTTCGAGCACGCGGCACATGAGACGCACCGGCTTGGGTCGCCCGCATGCTGCKCGATGAAAGCGAACGTCACTTGGGCATCTCCGCAAAGATGCCGATCGCTTTTTTTAGGACGTCACGCTCCATGCGCGTCCGGTCGAGTTCACGCCGCAGACGGGCAATCTCGGCCGCCTGATCGGACCGCGATGACACCGGGCTCATCGGCGCGGTTCCTGGCAATCCCGCTGTCCCATCAGTGCCGAGCGCCACTGCCTCAGCATCGAGGGTTGGATCCCGAGTTCGGCCGCGATCTGCATCTGCGGCCGGCCGCTGCTTTCCAGCAGGGCCACCGCCTCGCGTTTGAACTCTGGCGTGACACCAAAGGTGCAGCGAAGCAAACTCGCGTCTCGTCTTGGACATCAAACACCTTCCCCGCCCGCAAGGAGCGTATCAGAGGTGTTCGCGAAACCGGGGGGAGGATCATTATCCCCGGCCTAAGCGACATCCTTGCGCAGCAGTCCGAAGAGATGAGTCCGAACCGGTTTGGGAACTCCCATAACGATCCATGGCCATCTTGCCTTGTTCTACGCCACGCGGATCGCCGCGAGGAATTCGTCAACCTCACGTTTCACATTGACCGATTGGGCGGACAATTCGCCGGCTGCCGACATCACTTGCTGGGCCGCGCTGCCGGTCTCTCCGGCCGAAGTGAGGACGTGCGCGGTGTTGATCGACACGTCCTGAGTACCTTTAGCCGCCTCAACCGCGTTGCGCGAGATCTCGCCCGTGGCGATCGTCTGCTCCACGACGGTGGCGGCGATCGTTTCCGTAATCGCGTTGACCGATCCGATGGTCTGTCCGATCTGCCGGATCACCCCTGCGGCCTGGGCGGTCGCCTGCTGGATGGCCGCGATGTGACTGCTGATCTCGCCCGTCGCCCGTGCCGTCTGACCGGCCAGTTCCTTCACCTCGCTGGCCACGACCGCAAATCCGCGCCCGGCCTCGCCGGCACGGGCCGCTTCGATAGTGGCGTTGAGGGCGAGCAGGTTGGTCTGACTGGCGATGCTGGAGATCATGTGTACGGCCTCGCCAATGCGCTCGGCGGCTTCGGACAGGCTGGTCATTGCCGCCTCGGTCGCTTGCGCTTCATGGGCTGCCGCGCTCGCGACCGAGTTCGACTGCTGCACTTGCCGCTCGATCTCTTGGAGCGAGGCCACCATCTCCTCGGCCGCTGCGGCCACCGTCTGCACGTTGGCCGACGTCTGCTCGGCCGCCGCGCTCGACGCCGTCGCTTGCCGACTGGTAGCATCGGCCACGCTCGTCATCGAGCGCGCAGTCGCATCGAGTTCCGTGGCGGCCGAGGTGACGATACCGATGGCGCCGCCGATCCTCGCCTCGAACCCGCGCACCAGCAGGTCGACCCGGTCGGCCCGTTGCTGGCGGGCTAATTGCTCGGACGTCTGACGAGCCTCCAGTTCGACGCGGGCGAGGGAGTTCTGGCGGAAGACGTCGACCGCCCGCGCCATCTCGCCCATTTCGTCGTGACGCGTGAGGCCCGGGATGCCCGTTGCGAGATCCCCACGGGCGAGAGCACTCATCGCCTTCGTCAGATCGCGGACGGGGCGCGAGACTTGCCGACCGATGACAAGTGCGGCCGCCGCGACCACGAGCGTGATGCAGGCCAGCGCCATTGCCAAGCCGATCACAAGGTTCTTCAGATGCTCGAACGTATCGTCGGCATAGACACCCGAGCCAATGATCCAGCCCCAGGGCTTGAAGCTGATGACGCCTGCAATCTTCTCCACAGGCCGCTCAACGCCCGGCTTGGGCCAATAATACGAGACGAAGCCACCGCCGCTGGCCTTAGCCGTTTGCAGCATCTCGGCGAAAATAGCCCTGCCCGTCGAATCCTTGAAGCCGGACATGTCCTTGCCGGTGAGTTCCGGCTTGATCGGGGTCATCAAAAACCGGCCGTGCTCATCAAGGACGTAGAAATATTCCCCGTCACCATATCGCAAGGTCTTTAGGGCACCGAGCGCTGACTCGCGCGCTACCGCGTCAGTCAGGCGGCCGGCCCGGGCCTCCACTTCGAAGTATGTGACGACTCCGAGCGCTACTTCTACGAGCTGCTTGGTCCTGAGAACTCGGCTATCTGTGACCTCGTTGCGAAGGCCATTCACTGCAACCGCGATTAGACTTATCAAACCCAGGATGCTAATGAAGGTTATTGCCTGAATTTTTGTAGCTATGCCAATTTTCATCGATTTATTCCATCAGCGTAGAACTATTGCTCCACACATAGATAAATATAAACCGTTAAATTTGCCTGACTGGAGCGGTCTGACGGTGCGGTTGTGCCGCCTTTTTTATGGAGGAACGCGCGTTGGCGGTCAGCGGAGGAATTCCTAGCGCCGTTATGGTCCTGAAATCACCGATATTAAAACTCTCGGCTGAAACTAGGTGCCGCAGGCTAGCTAGGGTCCGGAGGTATATACCAGCATTGCATAATTAATATCTTGATACAATGCAATATATTGCGGTACTTGTGCCATTGAATACTGACTATAGTTTCATATCTACAAGATAAGTATGCGGTGTTCAATCTCATAAAATCAGCATTTATCTAAATTATAAGTTATAACTTATCCTGCAAGGAGATTATTTTAGTGCTTTCGAAAAACAAATCGCCCGCATTCGTACTGATGAACCTGCAGTTTCTTGAGGCGGCTTCCGCGTTCACGCGTGCCACTCGGCCGAGGCCTATGACAAGGCAATGGATCACGGCGGAGCGCAGCCGGGATGGGACGATCTCGATCGGATGCTTTCCATCAACGCCGGCAGGTCCTGCCGCGGGCGGTTGACGCTGATCCGGATCTAAGAGACGCTGCGCGGGCTCTGCTACGAGGGCGACTGCGATGCCGTTCGGCGCTGTGCCAAGACCTGGAAGCGCGAGCGCGCCTTCGTCACTACGCAAACCTTCGTGCCGCTATCGTTCGCCCTCGTCTGGATCTGCCTCCGATCCTAAGCAGGCAACGACCTCGTGTCGGATGTACTCTCGACGCGAGGTCAGGCACCGGGGTGGTCGGCATGTTATACCCAGTCTCGATGAAACCTGCCCATAGGCCGGTCTCACCGAGGTCCGACGGACGACCGCCGCCGCGCCGTTGCGTGGGCAGACTTCGATGAGTCCGGCTCTTCGAGGACTGGTATTACTGAGTCGGGTTTTGGTCCGGAAGTCGCGGGGAGCCACAACATGAGTTAGAATCGGTAGGATAACGACGTGAGTACGTAATCCCTGTCGGACAGAAGGTCCGCACGGCTGGACCTGGTGATATTGCTGACATAGGTAAGGCTTGCGGTTAAGCGCTCATTGATCGCGGCGTCAACATTGAGCCGGATGCGCATCGTCCGTTCGAGAAAGAGCGGCAACGGCACTGGCGAAAAGCCGGCCACGTCGTGTTGGAACGCCAGAGCAGGTGCGATGCTTCGGAGGCCGAGGAGGTCCTTGAACACAAGTCGGGTCAATAGACGATAACCGCCGGAGAAGGGGTCGGCTGTTCCATTCGCCGTGCCAGCCCTCGGGGAGCTCGGAGAGTCGAGAAGAAGTATCTGCGGGTTATAATCATGAACGTACATTCCGCCGAACTCGGCCCCCGCAAACCACTCGGATGCCCCTAAGATGGGAGGCAGCGTCTGGACGACGCCGATGCCGAATTGCGATACATCATGATAGTCGGCGCCACTCACGAACTGACCAAGGAAACCTGCGGCATTTGCGGCAGTGATTCCGCCGGCGCGACTGATCACCTGATTTGAGTTGGCTCTTGCCAGCACCTGTTGGCAGGGAGTGGACGCCGAGGCATTGGAGCAGGCGCCGATGACGGCTGCGGGCAGTTGGAAGGCTCCGATGAGTTGTGCGTCGTCGACTTGCACGGGCTGGCCGAGGCGAATGCTATACTCGGCTTTGATCTGCGTCGTCGACGTCAGGCTAGCCCTGAAGGCTGCGCCGAGCATCCCGACACCAGATCGATAATCGCGGATATACTGACCACCGGCATCGTAGTTCGCGGCCGTCATACGCAGAAGATCCGACTGTGTACCTCTAAGCGCGCTGGTCACGCCGCCCATATCCGTGAACCGCGCAGCCAGTAGCGATACGCTCGCTTTGAGGGGGCCGCCGAAATCGGGTGACCGGATATTGATGCCGAATTGGCCGGCCGTACTCTCGACCCGGTCCCGGCCTCTAACCAGGCCGGAGCCAAGAGGAGTTGCCGGCGTAATGATGGAATTTGGCCCGTCGGGCGCGAGCGCCGACAGACTGAGAAAGCGGCTACCAGGACAGGTATAGTCGTTTGTCTCGAGGAAGAAACCGCAGGGTATAGACTCGTCGGGCGCGAAGTCGAGCTTGTAGAAAGCTTCAAAGCCCCCCGTTCCAGGGCCCCCCATCGCTGCGGTAATCATCGGCACCGCCTTGAGCGAATCGGCCAGACCGGCGCCCGGAAGGAAGATTCGGCTGAAGACCTGTGGATTCGTAACCTGTGCTCCGAACGAGAAGGACGTTTCGTTCCAGCGCAAGATCTGGTTGCCGGCTCGCAGGCGTACTGCTCCGATATCTGTGGCGACCTTCGCGCCGACCCACGCATCGTTGAGGTAACCACCTAAGCTCAACTGCCGATCGACCGTCCCCGCGACATAGGATCGGTCTCGGCTGTTAAGCCCATTCGCGAAGTACACGCCGTCGACCAAAGCTTCGAAAGGACCGTGCGACCACGCGATGCTGCCCCTTCCCCGCAAACCTCCGAGCACCAGACCTTGATCGAAATTAAGGTTGCCGTTGTCCCAGTTCGAACTGGTTCCCGTGCCGCCGTTGGCAATCCCAAGAAGGCTGAAGTCGCGAGGTTGTGTCCGCCACAAACTGCCTAGCGACATCGTGTTGTTGAACACGAAGCCCTCGGCCGCGAATGTTGGAGGAGCAGCAGTGCCCGAGTTGGGTGTGCCTGGAAGGACTTTCGCGTCGGACGGTGCCGGATTCACCTGTAGTCGGGACTGGGCCTGCGCCGTGCCTATAGCGCCGAGACCGGCAGCGACAGCTGCCCAAAGATAGTGACGATGTTTCACGGCTGATCCGCCTCCGAGATTCGAATCGGTGCTGAATTAATGGAGTCGATGTTTGTCATAATTCCAGTCTATAAATAATATTATTTTGATTAATTAAATGTAAATAAATGTAATTCCTAATTTTTTAATACAAATTTAATAATTTAATGAGCATATATAGCTATTAATACAAATCCTCAAAGTGTTAATGCACTATATATTTCATAGTAAGGCACATATATCAGATTAATATCAAATATCAATGGGCTTTGATGTGATCGATTGACGGAAATGTCGACCTCCCATGGGTCGACACGCGAACAGGCCATGCGCTGCCCAGCGGCTGTTCCGGTCTGCCAAGTCGGCTCAGGACGAAGGCTGGCCGGGTTCAGATGACGCCAGTCTCGATCCTGAGCTTGCGTACAAGCTCCGCCGCCGATCCGGCCTTTACGTCGGCAGAGCGTTCTGGAGGCACCGCTGTCTTGAGCACCTTCAGTCGCGGGGTCACGTCCACGCCGAGAACCTCCGGGCTCAACTCATCGAGTGGTTTCTTCTTGGCCTTCATAATGTTCGGTAGCGAGGCGTAGCGCGGCTCATTGAGGCGCAGATCGGTGGTGACGATCACCGGTAGTTTGAGGTTCACGGTCTGAAGGCCGCCATCGACCTCGCGGGTCACATCGACGCTCCCGATCTGGGCTTCGACCCGGTATGCGAAGGTGCCCTGCGGCCAACCGAGCAGCGCGGCCAGCATCTGCCCAGTTTGATTTGAGTCGTCATCAATCGCCTGCTTGCCCAGGATCACGAACTGCGGCGTCTCCTTTTCAACGACGGCCTTTAGGGTCTGGACTCAATCAGCACCAGAAGGCGATGACAGCGGCGAGTGCGACGGCGGAGGCATAGTTGCGGGCCGGCTTGTCGTATCGGGTGGCGATACGACGGAAGTCTTTGAGGCGGCAGAAGGTGGCCTCGACGCGCCAGCGCTCGCGATAGCGGCGCTTGTCGTGGCGGATCTTGCGTTTGCGGCTGCGTTTGCCTGGAATGACGGGGGTGATGCCCTTCTCCCGCAGATCGGCGCGCAGCCAGTCGGCGTCGTAGCCCTTGTCGGCGGTCAGGCGGCGGATAAGGCCTGGGGCCTTGGCCAGCACGTCCGGGGCTGTACGGACGTCGCTGGCGTTGCCGGATGTCAGCAGGAGGACGCCGGGGCGTCCGAGGACATCGGTGAGGGCGTGGATCTTGGTCGTCCGGCCCCCACGCGACGGGCCGATGGCCTGCGCTTTGCCCCCCCTTTACCGCCGTGGGCGGAGCGATGCGCTTTGACGTAAGTGCTGTCGATGGCTGCCGCTTCGCCCGACCACCCGGCCTTGGCCAAGGCGGCCAGCATCGCTCGCCAGAACCCGCGCCGAGACCACCGGTTGAAGCGATTGTAGACCGTGGTGCGTGGACCGTACTCCGCCGGGCAATCCTGCCAGCGGCAGCCTGAGGTGAGCACATGCAGCATGCCCGAGATGATCTTCCGGTCGTCCTTGCGCTCGGGGCCGGGTTGGTTGACCGGCATGAACGGCCCGATCACCGCCCACTGCTCATCCGAAAGCCGGAACAGGTCCGCCATCATCGCCTCCATGCTGAAAACCGCGGACGTGAATCACAAAACTGCAGCCGCAGCAATATCTTGGTTCGGTTCAGACCCTAGTCACCGCGTGCGTTAAGCGGTTGCCCGTTATTCGAATGCAACCACTTGACCGGGGATCAGTACCTCTGGGCAAAAAGGGCGCGTTGGTCATAACGCTGCCATGCACTCAAGCGCTCGGCCTCGCGCTCGTGAGGCGAAGTCCAACGAGATCCAGCTTTAGCCGACACAACCCGATATAAAATGTGGGTTATATTGAGGGCGAAAATCCAACTTTAAACGATATTTGCTAAAATAATCAGTGACTTAACAAAGAAATCTGGCGGAAGGGGTGGGATTCGAACCCACGGTGGAGTTGCCCCCACGGCGGTTTTCAAGACCGCTGCCTTAAACCACTCGGCCACCCTTCCAAGCTGGTGCAAAGGCTGAATAATTTGCCTTTGCGGATGCTTGGGTTTCTCGCCCTTGCTACCGGATCGCGACCCGATCGTCCGGCCGCCTTGTCTATGGCGGCACGCAGGGCAGCGTCAACCTTCGCGGCCCCACATACAAGGCAGCGAGTCCGGGGTTAACGGAAAGCGATCATGAGCGCCTCACACCACGCCCGGTCACCGTCGGTTCTCGCTCACGGCAGACGGGGAAGCGGGAGTTGTGTGAGAGACACTCGGCGAACGGCGGAGGTGGGCGTCGCGCCCTCTATCGGCAGCCAAGCAGGCTCTTCGATGTAGCGCGGGCGTCTATAGCAGAACCGGGACCATGTCGGCGATACCTGCTCGGGACGACGCCCTGGCCGGGCCGATCAACGGCCCGTGTCCTGCGCCGCCTCCATCACGAGGCGGGTCGCGAGGTAGAGCCGCGGCGTGATGCTGGCGAGGACCGCGAACTCATCGGTGCTGTGATAGTGGCCGCCGACGATGCCGAGCGACTCGAGGATGGCGGGTTTTGCCGGGCTGTCGGGCTGGAAGGCGTAGCCCGAATCGGTGCCGCCGCCGATCTCGGCCAGCGCGAGGCCCGCCCCCAGTTCGGCGTAGATCGCCTTCGCGCGGTCGCCGAGCGACGTCGATGCCGGATTGCGCGGCAGCGGCGGACGGCCTCTGGCGAGATCGAAGGTCACCTGCGTGTCGGGAACGCGATGCGCACCGACGATCCTGCGGGCCTCCGTTAGGATGCGGTCGTACTCGCTCGGCACGAAGTAGCGCATGTCGCCCTCCGCCTTGGCGGTCTCGGGGATGATGTTCGGCTTGGTGCCCCCCTGGATCATGGTCCAATGCAGGCTGGTCCCCTTGCTCGGGTCACCGAGGTCCTGCAGTTGAAGGATCTGGTGGGCGAGTTCGACCACCGCGTTGCGCCCGGCTTCCGGCGCGCCCCCGGCATGGGACGCGCGTCCCTTCACCGTCAGGCTCGCGTAGTTGATGCCCTTGGTCGCCACCGTGACGGCATCGACGCCGGCCTCGGCGAAGGAAGGCTCGAAGGACAGGACCACATCCTGCTCGCGGGCGATCCTGGCGATCTCGTCGCGTGACCCGCGCGAGCCGCGCTCCTCGTCCGGATTGAACACCACCGTGAGGGTGCCGTAGCCGTCGAACCGCAATGTCTCCAACGCGCTGAGGACATGCAGGATCATCGCCACGCCGCCCTTGGCATCGGCAACGCCCGGTCCGTAGGCGCGGCCGTCGCGCTCGGTATAGGGGCGCTTGGCCGCGTCGCCCGTGCCGAACACGGTGTCGTAATGGACCAGGAGCAGGATCTTGCGCGTGCCCGTGCCGGATCGCGTGCCGATGAGGGTGTTGCCGCCGAAGGCGGGGGCGGTCCGGGTGCTCACGGTCAGCCCCGACGCTTCGAGGCGCTTCGTCAGGACCGCCTCGACCTTGGAAAGGCCGGGCACATCGCCGGTTCCGGTGTCGACGTCGACGAGCCCCTTCAGGGTCTCGCGATACGGGCCATTCTGGGCCTCGGCCGCTTCCAGAACGGCCTTGTCCGGCGCGGACAGGGCCGGAAGCGGCGCCAGGGCCGCGAGCAGCGTGAGGGCGAGCGAGGAGGCGATCGTGCGCATGGAGATCCTGGTCGTCGGCGGCCGACGCGGCACGTCATGCCGCACGCGCCGGGTCCGCGTTCCTCGGGGATGGCGTATCATTGCTCGCAAAACGCCGACGCATCAATTCGCTGGGCAGGATCGATCCGCTCGCCCTCGATGGGGAGCAGGGCATCGGGCGCTCTACGTCTCGGTCCCGCCCGCGGACAGTGTCACTACAAAAACCGCGCCCCCATCCGTCGCGGGCTCACAGCGCACCGCGGCCCCCATGCGGTCGGCGAGGGTCGCGACGATGAACAGGCCCATGCCCGTGCTCGGCGCCCCTTCGGAGCGTGCCCCGGCGGCCTGATGGAATTTCTTGAACAGGAGAGCGTACCCGGCCGGATCGATGCCCGGTCCGCGATCCCGGACCTCGATCGCCACGGACCCGCCATCCCGCGCGGCGCCGATCGTCAGGATGCCGCCCGTCGGGCTGAACCGGACGCCGTTGCTGAGGAGGTTGTCGAGGATTTGCGAGAGGGCGCCCGAATCGAGGGTGGCGATCAACGGCCGTTCCGGCAGATCCACCTCGATCCGGACGTCGGCCGATTGGGCGAGGGGCTGGATCCGGTCGACGGCGGCGAGGACATGCCCGCGCACATCCTCGTTCGCGAGGCGCGCGAGCGGCCGATGCTCGGCGGCGTGCGCCTCGAGCAGACGCGTGGCGAGACCCAGCATCGCGTCGATGCTCGCTTTCGCCTCTCGCAGCACCACGAGCGGCAGTTCCGGCTCCCGCGGCGCGCGCCGGACGGCGAGGTCGAACAGGTTGCGCAGGCCGTAGAGGGGACTGCGCAGGTCGTGCGCGGTGATCGCCATCAGGGTGTCGAGTTCGCTGTTCCTTTCCGTCAGCCGATCGTTCTGGAGACGGATCGTCCGCTTCTGCTCGTAATCGCTGCGCCGTCCGGAATGGATCAGCGCCGCGGCCACGACGGCGATCACCGAGACGATGGCGGCATTGACGATGGCGACGACCTGCTCGGCGGGAAAGGTCGCCGTGGCGAGCACGATCCAGCAATAGCTCACCAGCAGCGGGATCAGGGCCAGCGCGAAAGCCCGGGGCGGCAGCACGAACAGCAGGGTCAGGGACAGGAGCATCATCGGATATCCGCTGGTCAGCCGTCCCTTGGCGCCCATCGCGGCGATCGCCCCTTGGGTGTCGAGCAGGGTCAGGACCAGAAAGACCGCGACGAAGCCGCGCCGGAGCCACGGTCCGCCGCCGCGCCGCAACGCCAGCGAGGCGAGGAGGAAGGCGAACGCCAGCACGATTTCCACGACGATCTGAACGGTCCTGAGTCCGGTGGCGAACTCGATCGCCTTGGTGAACAGCCCCAGCATGCAGGCGATCTCGACCCGTCGGATATTGACGAGGGTCAGCACCTCTCCGAACGTCATGCCGGCCTGTTCGGCAGGGGTCACATCCCAGCGGGCCAGCCAGCTCTTCATGACGGACTGTCCTTCATGACGGATCGAGACGCCCCGCGACGTGATCCGCCGCATGGCGTTCGAGCATCCTGACGCTGTCCAGCCCGAGCTTGATCTTCAGGCGCTCCCTATAGGTGCCGACCGTCTTCACGCTCAATCCCAATTCCTTGGCCAGCGATTGCAGCGTCGCACCGCTGCCGATCAGCCGGAGCACCTGCAGTTCGCGGCCGGACAGGTCGCCGATCTCCGTCCGACGGTCGCGTCGCCGCGCGAGATCGCGCATCAACAGCTGCTGCACCGGCTCGCTGACATGGATGGCGCCCGCCATCACCCGGTCGAGGGCCACGGCGACGGTTTCGAGCGGCTCGGATTTGGCGACATAGCCATGCGCGCCGGCATAGATCACATGCGGACCCCAGACCGTCTCGTCGCGGCTGGAATAGACGACGATCCTGGCGGCCGGCAGCATGGCGCGCAGATCCTCGATCAGCGCGAGGCCGTCGCCGTCTCCCATGATCAGGTCGGTGATGATGACGTCGGGCTGCAGCCGCTCGGCCTCGAGGCAGGCCGCCTGCGCCGATCGGGCTTCTCCGCACACGTGGAAACGGCCGTCGCCACGCAGCAGCAGCTTCAGGCCCGCCAGCACGATCGGGTGGTCGTCGACGATCAGCAGCCGAAAGAAGGACATGTCTACCCCGAGCGAGCCGGCCAACCAGGGTAGTGTTCCATAAAATCCGTGCCGCTGCTGTCGGTCATCGACCTACAGCAGCCTCCGGCAAATGCCCATCGCTCGCGATCATGAACAGCGAGCCTTCGAACAGGGATCGAAACGCTGAGGACAGCCGGACAAGGCGGCATGGATTGCAGACCAGCCGTTTACCATCACGGCGATCATGCTCGTCTCGCCAATAAATCAGAACCGACGCGGCGTAGTCCGTTTACAGTTCTGGGCGTAGCTGACGATGTGCCTTCGAAAGAGGCGTGAGGATCGAAGTCTTGTAGGTCATCGACCTACAGGGCGGCCTCATGGGTGGCGTATTCTGGAAGCTGCCAATGGAAGGGCTTCGTCGACGATGTTCGAAACGGGTGCGATCGATGTCTCGAATGCAGGCGAAGCTCCGGGCTCCCGCCGGGATTCGTCGCGTTCGATAAAAGTCGGGGCGACGAAAGCCGTCGCGACGAAGCTCACCGTGCCGCCCGGCATGGAGGCGCGCTTCGCCGCGTGGCAGGCCGAGTTCACCCGGGTCGTCTCGGCCTCTCACGACTTCGTCAGCCTGGAGATCATCCCCGCCTTCTCCGGCTCGTCCGAATGGCAGATCATCCAACGGTTCCGCTCGCCCGAAGCGTTGACCCGATGGATCGAGGACGAGGCGCGCACCGCCCTCCTCGCCGACCTCGCGGCCCTGGAGGGCGACGGCAAGACGTCCCGTGCCGACGAGGCGGCACCGGATTACCATTCGACGACCACCGTCACGGAGGTCATCACGACCATCGTGAAGGCGGGGCAGGAGGAGGCGTTCCGGCGTTGGGCCGAGCGCATCCAGCAGGTCCAGGCCCGCTTTCCCGGATACATGGGCACCCTCGTCCAGGCGCCCCTGTCGTCGGACGTCCCCTACTGGACCACGCTGGTGCGCTTCGAAGGCCCGGCCTTCCTCGATGCCTGGCTGCAATCGGCGGAGAGGAAGGCCATCCTGGCCGAATCGACGCCTCAGGTCTCGACCTGGCAGAGCCACCGGATGAGCAACCCGTTCGCCGGGTGGTTCGCCAACGAGCAGCGTCTCGCTCCGCCTCCGGCCTGGAAGCAGACCTGTCTCGTCCTGCTCGTCCTGTTTCCCGTCGTCATGCTGGAAATCCGCTTCCTCAGCCCCCTGCTGAACGGGTTGCCCCTGGCCGCGTCCACCTTCATCGGCAATGCCATCAGCGTCTCGCTGGTGTCGTGGCCCCTGATGGCGGTCGCGATCTTCGGCCTGGGCTGGTGGCTGAAACCGGATCCGCAGAAGCGCTGGCGTACGGAATCACTGGGCGTGACGATTCTGGCCGTCCTCTACGGGCTCGAAATGTTCTTGTTCTCCCACCTGTTTTAACAATTCATCGATACCCGTGACAGCATCAGCTGACCACACCTAACGAGAAAGACTGGAAATGGCTCACGACCACACTGATTTCATGGCTCGGGCAATCGCCTTGTCGGAGAAAACCTCACTGGTCGAGAGCGCCGGCGGCGTCTTCGGCTGCGTCATCGTTCAGGACGGCGAGATCATCGCCGAGGGCGCCAACCGCGTCGTCGCGGAAAACGATCCGACCTGGCACGGCGAGATCGAGGCCATCCGCAAGGCCTGCAAGTCGCAAGGGACGTTCAAGCTCCGCGACGCGACGCTCTACACCAGCGCCGAGCCCTGCCCGATGTGTATGGCGGCCGCCTACTGGGCCGGCATCAAGCGCGTGTACTACGCCGCCCAGGTCGAAGACGCATTGGAATACGGCGGCTTCGACGACAGCATGATCTATGCCGAGCTCAAGAAGGATGTCTCCGAGCGTTCCATTCCGACAACGCAGATCATGCGCACGGAAGCCGTGGAGGTCTGGAAGAAGTATGCCCAGAAGGCGGACCGGGTTCCTTACTGAACCGACGGCTCGGATTCCACCTGAAGCAAGATCTCCCGCCCGGATCGTTGTCGTCCGGGCGGTCCCTCCGTCCTACTGCGTGACGCCATGAACATCGACGGTCTGAGGGATGCCTGCAAAGGCGAGGTCTTCACTGCGGGTGATCCGCAATTCCTCGAGGCGATTCACGGGAATCTCTGGAACAGGCTGATCCCGGATCGCGCCCCCGAGGCGATCGTGAAGGCCTTGGACGAGGACGACGTCGTCGCGGCCGTGCGGTTCGCCCGCGCGAGCGGGCTGAAGGTCGTCGTGCGCGGAGGCGGCCACAACTGGTGCCAGCCGAGCCTGCGTCACGGCGGCATCCTGATCGATCTCTCGCAACTCACGCAGATCGTCTCCGTCGATGCGGATAACCTGAAGGCGGTGATTCAGCCGATCGTCAGCAACCGTGACATCCAGAAGGCGCTGAATCCCCTCGGGCTGGCCTTCCCGACCGGCCATTGCCCTCAGGTGAAAGCCAGCGGCTATCTGCTCGGCGGCGGCATGGCCTGGAACCCCACCGTCTGGGGCTCCGGAGCGGAGAGCGTCGAGGCCATCGAACTCGTCACCGCCCAGGGCGACCTGATCACGGCGAGCGCGACGCAGAACACGGACTTCTTCTGGGCCGCCCGAGGGGCGGGGTCCGGATTCTTCGGTGTCGTGACGAAGTACCATCTCAAGCTTCATCCGCTGCCGAAAGCCATGCATGGCAGCACCTCTTACTATCGCCTCGCGGACGCTCCGGCGATCGGGACCTGGCTCGGCAAGCTGGCCCCCGGCATTTCCCCCTCGGTCGAGTTGAGCCTGTTCGTCGTGCAGGCTCCGCCGGAGTTGAGAGAAGAGGCCGCCGCCGAGAACGGCTGGCTCTGCATGGTGACGGCCACGGCGTTCGAAGACACGCCGGACGCCGCGAGGACTGCATTGCAGGTGCTGGAGCGCTCTCCGATCACACCCCTTTCATCGTCCTTCGCGACACCGCTCACCTTCGAGCAGCTCTTCGACGCGTCGGGATCCTTCTGGCCGGAAGGCGCCCGCTCGCGCGTGGAAGCGACCTATTCCGATCACAGTCCGGGAGAGCTGGTCCAGGCCATCCTGCCCCTGCTGCCCGATGCGCCGTCCGCGACCTCCGTCTTCCTGCTGACCATCTTCTGCGGCCCGGATGTCCCGGCCGCGCAGAAGGACATGGCCTATTCCGTCTCCGCCAAGGTCTATGGCGGCCCATGGACCATGTGGTGGAAGGCCGAGGACGACGCCGCCAACACCGAGTGGCATCGCCGGATCACGACGACGCTGCGCCCCTACAATACGGGTTACTATATCGGCGAGACGAATACGGTCGAGCAGCCCGCGAACGTCCCACAGGCCTTCACGCCCGAGAAATGGGAACGATTGTGTGCGCTGAGACGCAAGCACGATCCGGAAGGCGTGTTTTTCGATTATTTCGACGCACTCGGCGACGAATGAAGCACGTCGCTCGAGACGTCCGAACCGTCCTCGATGCCCTCCCCCGCGGCCCGACCTTCACAAGGGCCGACCGCCGAAGTCACCGACACTCTCGTTCCGTCAGCGCGGCTATGAGCTCGCCAGCATGCTCGTCGATTGAAGGACGACGATGGCGAGCGTGACGACGGCCGCGGCGGCCAGGACATAGGTGACGGTCTTGGTGAACGTGGTCATGGGTGCATTCTCCTCAGCCGCGCTTCTCGTCCCGCACGGCATCGTCGATGTCTTCGCTCGGCAGCACGGAAACCTGGCCGGGACAGATCAGGTCCGAATCGCGGATCTGGTCCTGGTTGGCGTCGCCGATCGCGGTGTACCGGCCGCCGGCCAAGCGCATCCACCTGCCTTCCTCATCCGGTGAGTCAGTCGTCGGCCTCGCTGGAGGATCCGCCGCGGGAGCGTTCGTAGGCGGCGATGGCCCGTGAACATCCCTCCGACAGATTCGGGCGATTGCGCTTGAAGCAGGCCTTCACCTCGGGGCCACCCGGTTTCATGCCGGCGCACAGGCGAAGGTAATCGCCACCGCAATTCGCCCGGAGGGTCTCCATCTCGGGCCCCTCCTGCGCCACGGATGGCCGGGAGACGTGCGGGGCTCCCACGAGAGCGAGTGCCGTGAGGGTGAGGATACGGAGCTTCATCGCGAGATCTTTGCGTGCGGTGGGGCCGGATGGGCGACCCACGCGAGCGAGCGGCCGCCCGCGTGGGTCGAAATCGCCTCAGCGAGCCGGCTGGCTCGGCGCGGGGGCAGGCGGGGCGGCGAGTTGCTGGCGGATTTCCGCGAGCTTCGCCTGGGCGGTGCTCAGGTCCTGCCGGGCGGAAGCCAGACGCTCGTCGAGGGAAGCGGCCTCCTTGTTGCGGGTGGCCAGGGTCTCGGTGAGCGTGGCCAATTCTCCCTGCGCCTCGGTCTGGCGCTTGCGGAGGGCATCGAGGGCGCTGGCGCCGGCATCGCGGTCGGCGGAGAGCGTCTGCAAGGCCTGCTCGGCCTGACCACGCTCGGAGACGACGCGGTCACGCTGCGCCTGGGCCTCGGCGAGCTCCTTGCGGACGTTCTCCAGGGCGTCGCGGGCCTGCTGGGCGTCGCGGTTGGCGAGGTCGATCTCGGACGTGAGCTTGTCCTTGCCGACGGTCAACGCGGCGACGGCCTGATCGGTGTCCGTGCGCTGCCGGGTGGCCTGCTCGGTCGCGGCCCGCGCGTCGGCCAACTCCTTCTGGGCGGCGGCGGCGGCCTCGCGGGCGTTCTGCTGACGTTCCTCGGCCTTGGCGAGGTCGGCGGTCTTGGCCGTCGCCTCCTGGGTCATGGTCGCGAGATCGGCACGAAGCTTGGCCTCCTGCACCCGGGCGTCCTCGAGGCGGCGTCCCACCTCGGCGAGATCCCGGGCACGGTCGACGGCGGATGTCTCCGCGCCGGTGATGGCCTCCTGCAGGGGCGCCAGCTTCCCCTCGGCCTGCGCGACCTGGCTCTGCAGTTCGGTGAGCTTCCGGGTCTCGGCCTCGGCCGCCTTCCTCGCCTCGGCCGTCTTGGTCTCGGCCGCCTGCTGCTCCTGGGTCAGGGTCGCGGCACGGGACTTCGCCTGCTCGGCAGCCTGGCTCGCCTGTTGGTCCTGCTGCTGGGCGGTGGCGATCCTGGCCTGGAGGGCGGTCAGGGTACCGGCGGTCGAGACCTGCCGCTCGAGGTCGGCGCGGAGCGCCGTCTGCTGGGTCTGCAGGTCCTCGATGCGGTGGTCCCGGGCGCTGCGCTGGCGCGCGCCCGCGATGGAGGCGACGATGAGCCAGACCAGCAGGATTGCGGCCACGACCGCGAGGCTGAAGGGCAAGGGGCGGCGCAGTTCCGAGCGGTAGTCGATGGCCATGGGGGTCTCGCGAGCGTCGGGGGAAGGCTGTGGATCGAACCCCGGCGCGGGCTCGCCCGGAATCGTGTGGGGCCGGCGCCCGGTGGCACCGGCCTCGTGTCGTGTCGTGTCGTGTCGTCAGGCCGGCCTGCGGCTGTCGGCAGCGTAGCGGTCGATGGCCGAGGGCAGCTCGCGGGAGAGGCGGGACAGGAGCGCGGCGCGGCTCAGGCCGGTCTGCTGGGTGAGATGGTCGAGGGTGTCCGGGCCGATGGCACGTTCGAGGTCCGCCTCTGGAATGTCGCGGTTGGCGCCCTGGTTGACCCAGGAATTCGCCGTCTCGCCATGGCCGCCCTTGGTGAAGTGATCGACGAGCTCGCTCAGGCCGCTGGCGATCAGCCCACCCACGCCGGCGGTGCCGAGGCCGCCCAGAAGGCCGCCGAGGTTGCCGAAGCCACCCGTGGCTCCGGTGTTCGATCCGGTGCTCGGGATCGGTGGGACGGTGCCATGGTTCGGGCTCAGGGAGGGGGTCGACGGGGCGTCGTGACCCTTCAGGAGCTCGGCGAGCTTGTCGCGGTTCTGGTAGCCGGCCACGGCCAGCAGGCCCAGCAGCGCGGTCATCGAGGGGTAACCCTTGCTCATCGGTCGTCCTTGTGGGTGGGAAGGTGGAGGAGTTGACCGCCGCGTGGGCAACGGTGAGGTCTGACCCGGCATGGGAGCCGGGCCAGGGCGACGGCCATCATGCGATGACCGAATGGCGGTCCTGGACGGCGGGTCGGCGTGGGACGGTCAGCGGTGGTGGATCACCGCTTGCCGGTGACCTTGTCGACGACCGAGGCCACACCGTCCTTGGCCTCGCCGACGGTGCGCTGGGCCTCGCCCTTGAGTTCCTGGGCCTTGCCCTCGGCGACGAGCTTGTCGTTGCCGGTGACYTTGCCGACACCYTCCTTGAGGTTGCCGACGGCTTCGTTGGCGAGACCCTTCAGCTTGTCCGTGGTGCTGCTCATGGGATGGCTCCTTGGGTTCGGGGTGATCGTCGAAAGG
>NZ_LMNB01000007.1:0-66333 GCF_001422895.1 Methylobacterium sp. Leaf106 | reverse complement strand
CACAGCGTCCGCCACCGCCTGAAGCTGGCTCTCGGGAAGCGCGCGAAGAGCAGACGTCTCGTCAAGCCCGTCGAGGATCGAGGTTTCTATCCGTGACAATGGCTCACTCACTTCTTTGAATCTGATATCGGATCGACAGGGCGCCCCACCTGCCGCTATCGGCTTCGGGCAGGGGCCGACGATCCTGGTGATGACAACGTTCCGCGCCGCGAGGTCGTCGCGCACTATAACGCCACTATCGGTCAATACCACGCCGACGTTGCAGAGCCGCTGACCGCTTCCCAAGCTTTTGAGCGTTCGAACGGCCACGGGAGTTAAGGATTTGCGGCCGATCGATCAATGTCGAAGAATGGCTTTTCCGCCATCGACGACTTCGCTGCGAGCCGAGATGAACTGCTTTCGCCGCCTGTCCGCACTACTGTCGATGGGGCTCCTGGCCTGTGTGACGCTTTGTCCTGAACCCTTAGTGGCCTCGCCGCTCTCGATCCCGGCGCCCGTCCTCGAATTGAGGCTGCCCTGCGACAGGCTCGACGGCTGCCGGAATCCCGGCTCGTCGCCGCAACCCGACCGCCGGGTCGAGCCGTTCGGCGGCACACTCGGCCGGCCCTGCGCCTATCGCTGGCGGCCGACGCCCTCGGGCACGCGCAAGGTGCGGATCTGCCATTGAGCATTCCGGTTCGGCGGAACGGGCGGCGCTCGGCTGCGGCATGCCTCCTCCTCGTCGGGCTGGCGTGGCCGGCGAGCGAGGGCGAGGCGGGGTTTGCCTGCGCCTCGATCTTCGCGAACGGACAGGAGCCGGTCCTCGTCAACCGTAAGCTCGCCCGCGAGACGACGAGCCTTTGCTACGAAGCCTTCGCGGTGCTGCATTCGGGCGTGTCGCGCACCCCCGTCTACGCTTCCGAACTCCTGACGCGGGCGAGCGTCGCCAAAGCGCGGACCGTCGACCGGACGGATTCCTTCCACGAGGAGGACCGCCTGCCGAATTCCGTCCGCGCCCGGCTCGACGATTACGTCCGGAGCGGGTTCGACCGAGGCCACATGGCGCCGGCCGGAGATATGCCGAGCGCGGCGGCGCAGGCCGAATCGTTCAGTCTCGCCAATGTCGTGCCCCAGGATCGTACCCTGAACAGGGGCCTGTGGGCGGCGATCGAGGAGAGCGTCCGCCGCCTCGCGGTCGCGCGGGGTCGCCTCTTCGTGGTCACCGGGACGATCTATGCGGGCAGCACCATCGATTCCCTCGACGGCCGCGTCCTCGTGCCGACATCCCTATTCAAGGCGGTCTACGATCCCGGGCGGAGGGAGGCGGCGGCCTATCTCGTGGCGAACCGGGCCGATGCGGAATGGCGGTCGGTCCCCCTCGGCGAACTGACCACCCTGTCGGGCATCGACGTCTTTCCCGGCCTCGTCGCGACGTCGATGGACCTGCCCGAGCCGCACACCTATTCCAGGGGCGACACGGCCGGCGAGCGTCCGAAAGGGCGCATGCGCGAGGAACCGGGATTTGGCGAATGGGCGCTCGCAGCGCTTCACCGCATCGCGCGGCGCCTCCTCCGCGAGGTGCTGAGGTCGATCTTCTGACGATGCGGGGAAGACGGACATGAAGAAGACTGCCGAGACGGAGGCGACTCCCTCGACCTTCACGCCCTTCGCGGACGACGCCACCGTGGAGACCATCGGGGGGCTCTCCGTGGAGAACGGGTCGGGGTCGATCGCCGTTCACGGCAGCCTCGACCTGCCGCGCGACAGGATGGGACTGGATCGCGCACGCAAGCTCAAGGCGGTCGCCGACGCGATCGTGGCCGTGCTCGAAGCCAGCGACCTGCCGGACGAGGCGCCGCGCGCCGCATCGAACTCGCGGACGGTCGAGAACCCGTTCGCG
Source organism: Methylobacterium sp. Leaf106 (assembly GCF_001422895.1). Classification (NCBI taxonomy): domain Bacteria; kingdom Pseudomonadati; phylum Pseudomonadota; class Alphaproteobacteria; order Hyphomicrobiales; family Methylobacteriaceae; genus Methylobacterium; species Methylobacterium sp. Leaf106. The sequence continues at coordinate 64,454 of NZ_LMNB01000007.1, read as the reverse complement.
TGATCCGACGACGGGGCGGGCTCGGAAAGAGCGGCCGTCGCCCGCTCCCGCAGCATACCCGTTCTTGCCGCTGACCCGCCGCCCTGATACTTCCAGCCATCGTCCGACGCGGTGCGGTTTCGAGGACGGCTCGCCGCCGTTCGACGCCGCCGCACGCGGGACGGCCCGGGCAGGCCGGAGCAACGCGCGCCGCTTTTCATGGCGCGCGACCTCCGCGGCAAGGCCCACCCACGCCATTTCCGGCGGCCGATCCAGCGCCCCCGCGCCAAGCCGCCCCGCAACAGTCAAGGATACCGGACGCTCATGGCGCGCGAATTCATCTACCACATGAAGGGTCTCACCAAGACCTATACCGGCGGCAAGAAGATCTTAGACAACGTCAACCTGTCGTTCTATCCGGACGCCAAGATCGGCGTGCTCGGCATCAACGGCTCGGGCAAGTCGACCCTGCTCAAGATCATGGCCGGGATCGACACCGAGTGGACCGGCGAGGGCTTCGTCGCCCAGGGCGCCCGCGTCGGCTACCTCCCGCAGGAGCCGCAGCTCGATCCGAACAAGTCGGTGCGCGAGAACGTGATGGAGGGCGTCGCCGAGAAGCAGGCGCTGCTCGACCGCTACAACGAACTCGCGATGAACTATTCCGAGGAGACGGCGGACGAGATGACTGCCCTCCAGGACCAGATCGAAGCCAAGGACCTGTGGGAACTCGACTCGAAGGTCGATCAGGCCATGGAGGCGCTGGGCTGCCCCAGCGACGAGCAGCCCGTCGCCACCCTGTCGGGCGGCGAGCGCCGCCGCGTTGCGCTCTGCAAGCTGCTGCTCTGGGAGCCGGAACTGCTGCTCCTCGACGAGCCCACCAACCATCTCGACGCCGAGACGGTGAACTGGCTCGAAGGCCACCTGAAGCAATATCCCGGCGCGATCCTGATCGTGACCCACGATCGCTACTTCCTCGACAACGTCACTGGCTGGATCCTCGAGCTCGACCGCACCCGCGGCTACCCCTACGAGGGCAACTACTCGGCCTGGCTGATCCAGAAGCAGAAGCGCCTCGCCCAGGAAGGCCGCGAGGACATGGCCCGCCAGCGCGCCATCAACCGCGAGCAGGAATGGATCTCGGCCTCGCCCAAGGCGCGCCAGTCGAAGTCGAAGGCCCGCATCACCCGCTACGACGAGTTGGTGGCCAAGCAGAACGACAAGATCGACGCTTCGGCCCAGATCGTCATCCCCATCGACGAGCGGCTCGGCAACAACGTCATCGAGTTCGACCACCTCAACAAGGCGTTCGGCGACCGGCTGCTGATCGAGGACCTGTCGTTCAAGCTGCCGCCTGGCGGCATCGTCGGCGTCATCGGGCCGAACGGCGCCGGCAAGACCACGTTGTTCAAGATGATCACCGGCCAGGAGAAGCCCGACGGCGGCACCATCTCCGTCGGCGAGACCGTGCATCTCGGCTATGTCGACCAGTCGCGCGACGCCCTCGATCCAGGCGCAACGGTCTGGCAGGAGGTCTCGGGCGGCAACGACATCATCTATTTCAACAAGCGCGAGATCAATTCCCGCGCCTATTGCGCGGCCTTCGCCTTCAAGGGTTCCGACCAGCAGAAGAAGGTCGGCACGCTGTCGGGCGGTGAGCGTAACCGCGTGCACCTGGCCCGCACGCTCAAGGGCGGCGCCAACGTGCTGCTCCTCGACGAGCCCACCAACGACCTCGACATGGAGACCCTGCGGGCGCTCGAAGAGGCGCTGGAGGATTATGCCGGCTGCGCCGTGATCATCAGCCACGATCGCTGGTTCCTGAACCGCATCGCGACCCACATCCTCGCCTTCGAGGGCGAGAGCCACGTGGAATGGTTCGAGGGCAACTTCTCGGATTACGAGGAGGACAAGAAGCGCCGCCTCGGCGCCGATTCCCTGATGCCGAAGAAGATCAAGTACAAGAAGTTCTCGCGCTGACGACGCGGCCCGGTCCAAGACCGGGCCGTTTTCGTATGGCCGGCCCATGGCGGGGCGAGAGGCCGAGGCAACGATGCCGCACCGGATCGAGTGGGTAGCGGCATCGTTCTTGCCAGGCCATCCTCCAGAACTTCGCCCGGCCTTCGCATAGACCGGCACGATTTTGGCAGGAGGCCCAGCGTTAAGGCAAAGATGATCGAAACGTTACCGATCTCGATGTCTTCGGATTTTCGCTCCGCCGAACGAAATTTCTGAGGGGCGCCGCCACCGTATCGACGGAGATCGGCCGACGACGCTCGTTTCTACGTTAGGGTGTGGCTCGCGGGTCATAGGCGAGCCGTGGGGGAGGGGCTAATTTGACCTCAAGGTCAGCCCCCACGGACATCCTCATCATGATCGCGAAGCTTCTTCTCGCCGGCACCGCCTCCGTTCTTCTGGCCGGCGCCGCTTCGGCCGCGGATCTTCCGCGCCGCGCCGCCCCCCCGCCGGTCTTCTCGCCCGTCCCGGTCTTCACCTGGACCGGCTTCTACCTCGGCACCCATAGCTCCTACGCCTGGAGCGACAATCAGACGATCCGCACCACCGGCAACGAGTTCAACACGCGCGAGAACGTGCGCCTGGACCGTCGTCCCGGCACCTTCCGCTCCGAGCAGGACGGCATCGGCAATGTCGGTGGCGGCATCGGCTACAACTACCAGCTCACCCCCGGTTCGGGCTTCGTCCTCGGCGTCAATGCCGACGTGACCTGGACGGACATCAGCAAGAGCTACGCCTATTTCGGCCCCAGCAGCACTGTGGGAGGCCCCCTCAATCCCGCTAACCTGCGCCAGCGCCTCGACTATCTCGGCACCGTCCAGGGCCGAATCGGCTACGCTTTCGACACGGTCCTGGTCTACGGCACCGGCGGCTTCGCCTATGGCAACGTCAATTACGGCGCCAACTTCTTCAACGGCGCCGGCGCTCTGGCCTATGCCGGCCGCTACAACGACATGGAGACCGGTTACGCCTATGGCGGCGGCATCGAGTGGGCGATCCCCACCGACAGCTTCCTCAACCGGTTCAACTTCATCGGCAGCTTCATCGGCGCCAGCGCCATCACGCTGAAGGCCGAGTACCTGCATTACGATCTCGGCAGCCGCAACGTGCTGGTGAACAACACGGGCCTCGGCGCTCCCTCCACCGGTTCCTACACCTCGCGGTTCAGCACCGAGGGCAACCTGATCAAGGCCGGCTTCAACTACAAGTTCGGCGGCCTCTGAAGTCACCGCCCGCCGGAGCGCACCGCGCCCCCGGCAAGCCAATTCGACGGTCAACGACATGGCTCGATCCTCCGGATCGGGCCATGTTCGTTTGGAAACAAGGCAATGATGCCGCCGTGCCGGCCCGGGTGTAGCCCAATGGCGATGGCGGTCGTTCGAGACCGTTTCTCCAGCCGTTCGATAGGTCGCGCAGCCTATCGGCCGACCAGTCCAGCGAAGCCGCCCGCGCGATCTGTTTGCGACACGTACTCAGGCCTTCGCATTCACGCCCAGCGCAGCCCGCAAGTCGGCGCTGTCGATGAGCTTTCGCCCTTGGCTGGCCAGACGCGTGAGCAGGGCGCGGTCCGGGAAGTGGCAATAGGGCAGGGGCTCCGGCGTGATCCCCTCCTTCAGCGTTTCGGATGCGATCTCGTCCAGCACCCGGTCGAGGAGGATGCGCCCCCGCTCGTGCAGCAGGATCGCGGCACGGGTGGCGGTGGTGCCGGACGGCAGGTCCGATGCTTCCTGCGCGAGGATCGCCCCCGCGTCGATAGCGGGCGTCAGGCGATGGATCGTGACTCCGAAGGCGGGATTCTCTTCCGCCAGAGCGTGGATCGTCGGCACCGGCCCGCGATGGCGCGGCAGCAGGCCGGGATGGAGGTTGAGTCCCCCGAGCGGCGCCAGCGACAGGGTCGCGGCGGAAAAGATCTGGTCGAAATGAAACGCGACGATGAGATCCGGAGCATGGGCCTCGAAGGCCCGGGCCGCGTCCGGTCCGTTGACGTCGTCGATCCGCAGGGTCGGAATACCGAGCGTTCGGCACAACGCCTTGAGCGGCGTCGCCGTGGTCGCGTCTCCGGCCCCGGTCAAGCGCCTCAGCAGACCCGATGCCGGAGCCAGCAGATCGGGCAGGCCGAAATTCACCGCGAGATAAGGCAGGAAGGCCGGGCCGGAGCGGGCGATGTGTCGCCGGACCTGACCACTTAAGCCGCCGGAACTCGGACGCTCGGCATTCGACAGGCCGACAAAAGCGATATCCTCGGCGTGATCCCGCACGAACCGGCGTACGGCACGGGCATTCGGCAGGGCCTCCAGCACGAACAGGGCGATGCGCGGGCGGGTCATCGTTTGTTGCGTCCGACCTTGAACCGGAAGCCGCGCATGGAGCGGCGGCGCAGGCCCTCCGGCAGCAGGGCCGATCCGCGCGCCAGGGAGGCGAGGGGCTCGGGAAAGGCGATGATGTCGAGATCGCGCGCGAGGCCGCGCGCGATGCGGGCGGCCGCCTCCTCGGCGCTCATCTCCATCGGGCGCCAGCCCTCGTAATCCCCGCCCATGGTGGTCTTCACATAGCCGGGCGTCACCACGTTCATCTTGACGCCTCGGGGGGCGAGCTTGGCGCGCAAGGCCAGGCCATGCGCGAGCAGTGCCGCCTTGGTGCCGCTATAGGCCGGAGCGTCGGGCAGGGGCGCGAAGGCGGCGAGCGACGAGACCAGGGCGATCTGGCCGCTGCCACGCGCCAGCATCAGGGTGACGCAGGGCAGGGCGACGTTCAGGGCACCGTTGAGATTCACGTCCACGGTCTCGAACGCCATCGCCTCGGTCTCGATCTCTCCGCCGGGATGGCCGCCATTGATGCCGGCATTGACGATGACGAGATCGAGGGGCGCGGCCGCGTGGGTTTCGCGCAGCCATTCGGCCACGGCCGGCCTGTCGCGCACGTCGAGGGAACGGGTCGACACGGTTGCGCCGAGATCGCGGCACGCGGCGGCGACGGCATTCAGCCTATCGATGCCGCGCGCATTGAGAACGAGGTGTGTGCCGGGCGCGGCGTAATGCCGGGCAAGGGCCGCGCCGATACCGCTCGAGGCACCGGTGATGAGGATGACGGGCATGGGCCTGTTCTAGAGCATCATTCCGGCAAACGGGAACCCGCTCTGGGAGGAGATCATGCCGTACCGATAACGGGACGCAGCGGCCTACCCGCAATGAACCGAGGCGCGGCGATCGCTCAGTAGACGGGAGCGAGTTCCGGGGTTCTCGTCGAGCGTTCGCGGATCGCCTGTGCCGCCGCCAGGGCCGGGGCCGGAAGCCTGGATTCCAGCCGCAGGACGCTGCCGGCCACGGCCCGGTCGATGGACGGGCGGGAGAAGAAGCCGCCATTCACCTGGGTCCGGTGAAGGACGACACGGCGGAAATCCCCCATCAGCGTCATGTCCGGCGCTTCGGGCCTCGTCCAGAACGTGTCGAGGCCGCCCTGATGGGTCAGGCCGGGCAGGTTGTAGATCGCCTCGCCCGCGGCGACGGTCGGACGTCCGAGTTCGAGGGACAGCATCCCGACTGTGCTGTTCACGAGCACCACGCCCCGGCTGCCGGCGATGAGCTTGGGCAGGTCGCCGCCATCGATGAAATCGAGCCGCTCGTCCACACCGTGGCGCCGGGCGGAGTTACGGGCGTGCTTGCGCCAGTTCACCAGTCCACTGTCGAGCGGGTGGAGCTTGATCAGCAGTCTCGAGCTCTCGGACGCATGGGCGGCAAAGGATGCGATGACGCGATCCATGAACCCTTCGACCCCGAGGAAGGGCGAGTGGACACGGATCTGATAGTCGCTGTCGAGTTGCAGCGGCAGCAGGAAGTACTCCTCCTTGCGCGCCGCATAGATCTCGTTGAGCTCCCGTGCCTGGCGCCGCGTGCGGCTCCGGCCGGCGAACTTCTTGATCCAACCCACATATTCGGCCGCCACATGAATCGGCCGATGGCTACGGAAATGCGGGAAGAAGTAGGGAAACCCGATATTGGCGATGTTGTAGGCCACGTCCCAAAGGCTGCGGCGGGCCATGTCGCCGCTCGCCGGCATCGCGCGACCGGGCCGCGGCAGGCGGCGGGCGATGGCGCGGATCTCGTCCGCACAGCGGGGCAGCGAGGAATGGCCGTTGACGCCGCCGAGCTCACACGTGATCCAGTTCGGCCGCAGGTAACCTTCTTCGAACACATGGATGCGGATGCCGAAGGGCTCGGCTGCTTCGCGCGCGGCGACATGATAAGGACGGCAATCGCCGAACAGGACGATATCCGTCACGCCGTGCTGGACGATGTAGTCGGCGATGTAGGCGTCCCAGCCCTCGCGGGGGCCGCGGTAATTGTCCGAGCCGAGGCGCCAGAACAACCAGTCGCCCGAGGAGAAATTGATACGTCGCACCTGATGGCCGCGCTTGAGCAGCGCCTGGCCCAGATCGGCGAAGAACGGCGAGGCGATCCCCTGCAGAAACAGGAAGGTCGCCGGCCTCTCGCGCGTGATGTCTACGCGTGTCGGCAACATGCGGAAGTGCTTGCTCCTGCGCCCTAGGCGGGCGTGTCGAATGGGCACGTACGTCGCCCTCATCGCACGAATGGTGCAACGCGGCAATTGCGTAGCACGGCCCCGTCGATGGAATTCCTGGGGGCGTGATGTGTCGGCAACAAGGCGCCTTGTCGACCCCGTCGAACCCCGACACCGATGGCCCGTCGCGAGGCGAGATCGGATCGCCTGAGGGCGCGGATCGTCGTATGGGTGCCCCTCCCGAACCGGATCAGCGATTGCCGTTGCCCCATCTTTCGACGCCATCTGCCTCGGCCGCATCGATAGCGACAGGCTCGCTGCTCGCCGCGAGCCGGCCCGTCCGGGCCCTGCGGGCTGAGATCGAATCCGTGACGGGCCTCCGTTTCGGCCGGGGCTGGACGCCGGGAACGATCGGCGTGGTCTGGGGCCGGGGCGGCCTCACGGCGTCGAGCCTGCGGCTTGCCGGTCGCGCGATTCTCACCGTCGAACCGGGCCCCCTGCTCAGCCCCTACGATTCGCCGGCGGCGGGACTGTCGACCCTGCGTCTGACGCTCGACGGCGCGCCGTTCGGGGGAGAGGCCGGGATCCACGCATTCGACCCATGGACGCGGAGACCGATTTCGCTCGGGGAATGCCGGGACAAGGTGGCATGGCTGGAAGGCCGGTTCCGGGACAATTCCCGCCCCACCGTCCTCGTCGGCATCTCGCGCTGGAAGCGGCCGGCCCTCGATGTCTTCGTCGGCGGCCCGTCCGGCAAGCCCGTCCATGCCATGAACGCCGAGGATGCCGTGGCGAAGGCCAGGGCCGGAAATGCCCGCATCCTCGCCTGGGCGACGCGGATGCCTGAACGACTGCCGGCGCTCTGCGCGGAACAGGGCATTCCCCTCGCGCGGATCGAGGATGGGTTCCTGCGGTCCGTCGGCCTCGGGGCGAGCCTGCAGCCCGGCGCCTCCATCGTGGTGGACGACAGCGGCATCTATTACGATCCCCGCACCGAGAGCCGCCTCACGCGCATCCTCAAGACCGAGGATTTTCCGCCCGAACTCGTGGCCCGGGCGTCGGCCCTGCGCCGACTCGTGGTGGAACGGCGCCTGACGAAATACAATGTCGGCCTTTCCGGAGACGCATCGTGTTGGCCCGAGGACCGGCGCATCGTGCTGGTGCCGGGCCAGGTCGAGGACGATGCCTCGGTACGGCACGGCTCGCCGCATGTCCGCTCGAATCTCGAACTCCTGCGCGCGGCCCGCGCCCGCAATCCGACGGACTTCCTCCTCTACAAGCCGCATCCCGACGTGGAGGCCGGGTTCCGGCCGGGCGCGATCCCGGAGGCCGAAGTTCTGGCCCTGGCCGACAGGATCGTGGCCGGCCTCTCCATCGTCGATCTCCTCGACCGGGCGCACCATGTGGAGACGATGACCTCGCTCGCAGGGTTCGAGGCCCTGATCCGGGGCTTGAGCGTGGCGGTCCATGGCCGCCCCTTCTACGCCGGCTGGGGGCTGACCGAAGACCTCGCGCCCGGCGCCGACAAGGGCCGGCGGCTCGCCCTCGACGAACTCGTGGCAGGCGCGCTCCTCGTCTACCCGCTCTATCTCGACCCCGTGGCGATGAAGCCGTGCACGCCCGAACAGCTCCTCGACCGGCTGAGCGAGAGCCGCGAAGCGGCGGCGCCATCGAAGCTCGCCCTCAGCCGCCGGGCACAGATCGTCATGCGCCTGCGCTACGCCGTGCTGAACCCCATCGTCCGCCTGATCCGGGCACGGCGGGGGATCGGCAAAGGTGGCGACAAGGCATGACGATCCCCGCCGCTCTCGCCATGGCACTGATCGGCTCCCTCGCCATCGAGGCGTGGGACGGTGCGGGTCGTCGGCCCATCGGCCGTCGTCCCGCCGAACTGGCCCTGCGCCTTGCCGGCTATGCGCTGCTCACGGCTTTCTGGTTCTGCTTCTCGTGGCGCCCCTGGCTCGCGGCCTTCTCCTGCCTTCTCACCGTCGCGATCCTCGTCGTCGTCAGCCGGTTGAAACAGGCAGTGATCGGCGAGCCGCTGGTCTTCAGCGATTTCGCCCTGCTGCGGCAGGTGCCGCGCCATCCAGACCTCTACTATACGCGGCCGCTCACAGACCCGCGCATGGCCATCCCCCTCGGGGTAAGTCTCGTCGTCGTCGCCCTGTGGTACTGGATCGAGCCCACGGCGCTGCCCGAAGAGCCGAGAGTCGCCCTCGTCGCCCTCATCGGCTTGCCATGCCTCCTCGTCGGACTGGCCTCCGCGCTTGGCACCGGACGTCCGGCGCAGTGGCTCGCCGCCCGGTTTCCCCGGCCCGATCTCGACGCGGATTGCGCGCGCTACGGGCTGCCGGCCACGATCATCGCCTATGCCCTGCGTTGGAGACGCGAACCACCGCCGCCGGAGTCCACCGACGACGTCTCGCTCGGGCAATCCGGTGCGGCACCGGTGGTGGTGATAGTTCAGCTCGAATCCTTCATCGACCCGACCCGGCTCGGCGGACCGGACATTCCCTTGATGGAGACGATCCGGACCCGCGCCTCGCGCCACGGCCGGCTGACGGTCCCGGCGCACGGCGCCTACACGATGCGGACGGAACATGCGGTGCTCACCGGGAGAGAGCCCGACAGCCTCGGGTTCGGGCGCTACGATCCCTACCTCAGCAACGGCGGCGACGAGCCGGCGAGCATCGCCCGGCGGGCGTCGCGGGCGGGATACGCGACCGTCTTCGTGCATCCCTTCCACCGCGATTTCTTCCATCGTGCCGAGGTGATGCGGCGGTTCGGCTTCGCGCGCCTCGTGATGGAGGAGGATTTTGCCGGTGCCCCGCGCATCGGGCCGTATATCGGCGACGAGGCCCTGGCGGCGCGCATCCTCGCGGAGGTCGAGGCAGCGACGACACCCGTCTTCGTCTTCGCCGTGACCATGGAGAACCATGGGCCCTGGAAGCCCGGCCGGCTCAACGGCATCGACGATCCGCTGGCGCAGTATCTCCACCACGTCGCCCATACCGGCCGGGCCATGGAGACCCTGATCGCCGGCCTCGAGGGGCGCGATGCGATCCTCTGCGTCTATGGCGATCACGCCCCGTCCCTGCCCACCTGCCGGCCGGGCTTCGGCGACACGACCACGGACTATGCCGTTTTCGGGTTCGGGACCTTCCGTGACGGTCCACAGCGGGTCGATTCCACCGCCCCCGAGCTCGGCCGTTTCCTCCGGTCCCTCATCAAGGGGTGATCGGCAGAGCGACCGGGATCGGCTATCGCCTCACCATCGTGCTGACACGAACGTGACCGAGGCGGACCCGCGCATCGTTCCGACAATGGGATAGTGGAACGATCGTTAAACGATCGAAGAGATTTGGCGCTATCAAGAGTGGACCGTTCGTGACGACCGGCCTCGCACCGGCCGGCACGGCTGGCGACCGAGACCGGCGCTGACGGACGGTTCGTATCCGCCGACCGACACGTGATCCGACAAGACACTCGTCGTGGGGGCGGGTCTGAGGAGAGTTCGATGTTACCCAAAGCCACGCTGGCCATCGCCATCGCCGTCACGGTGTCGGGCTGCAACGCCTTCCTGCCCGCCGCCGGTCCGTCGACCTCGGCCGTGGTGGAAGGAAGCGATCAGGCGACGAGCGAGGGGACCTTCGCCCGCTACGAGTTCATCGAGGTGAACTCCGCCGTGGTGGAGGCCTTGCGCGGACGCCCCCTCGACAGCCTGCTGTCCTCGTTCGGTGACGGACGCATGCCCTCGGAACCGGTGATCGGGATCGGTGACGCTGTCGCCGTTTCGGTGTTCGAAGCTGGCTCGGGGGGCCTCTATTCCGGTCCGCTCACGGTCAACTCGATGTCCGCGGGCTCGAAGGCGGCGCAGCTGCCCGAGCAGATCGTCTCGCGGGACGGGGCCATCTCGGTGCCCTATGCCGGCCGGATCAAAGTCGCGGGGCGCCGTGCCCAGGACGTCCAGGCGCTGATCGAGACCGAGCTCGCCGGCAAGGCGATCCANCCGGGAATGCGAATGACCCCCGAGCCGTGCCTGGGACAAGGCTTTGCCGCCTGCTGCGGCTCCGGCTTCATCGGCTCAAGCGCAATCGCGAGAGCCATCTCGGTGCCCTATGCCGGCCGGATCAAAGTCGCGGGGCGCCGTGCCCAGGACGTCCAGGCGCTGATCGAGACCGAGCTCGCCGGCAAGGCGATCCAGCCKCAGGTSATCGTCACCGTGASCCGGCCKGTCTCGCAATCCGTCACCGTCGGGGGTGAGGCGGTGGGCGGCGCCCGCGTCCCGCTCGGCACCCAGGGCGATCGCATCCTCGATGTCATCGCCACGGCCGGCGGCGTGAAAGCCCCGGTCAGCGAGACCTTCGTGCGCCTGTCGCGCAACGGCAGGACGGCAACGGTGCCGCTGACCACCGTGGTGTCGAACCCCAAAGAGAACATCTACCTGCGCCCCAACGACAACCTCACCCTGGTGCGCGATCCCCAGACCTTCCTGGCCATCGGAGCACTGGGCACCTCCAACGAGATTCCGTTCCAGGCCGAGGGCATCACCCTGGCGCAGGCGCTGGCCAAGGCGCGCGGCCAGAGCGACGCCGATGCCGACCCCACCGGAACCTTCCTGTTCCGCTTCGAGCCCGCCCCGGTGGTGCGCCGCCTGAAGCCCGGAAGCCCGCTCCTCGGCACGCCGCTCGTGCCGGTGGTCTATCGCTTCGACATGCGCGACCCCAACAGCCTGTTCCTCACCCAGGCCTTCCGCATGCGCAACCGCGACATGATCTACGTCTCGAACGCGCCGTTCACCGAGGTCAAGAAGGTCCTCTCGGTCTTCGCCGCGGCGTCCCAGCCGATCACCACCGGCGTCCGCGTGGGCGGCGCTTTCTGAAGGGTGAGCCCCGTAGGGGCAGGACGGCGGATCGCTCGACCGATACGCGCGGCCCTCGCGATACGGGGGCTTCTGCGCCGCGCCATCCGGCCGATGGTGCCGGCCTCAGGATCTCACTCATTGCGGGCGATGCCGCGCCGTCTGCCCGGCGGAGCCGGGCAGGATGCTCTCAGGGCTTGCCGCGCTTGGCCATGAGCTGCTCGATCAGCGAGCCGCCCTTCTCGATCTCGGCGAGTTCCTCGGCCACGGCCGCCACGGTCTCGCGAATCTGCTCGGGCGTATGCTCGGAGGTGATGAAGAAGCGCAGGCGCGACGAGCGCTCGGGCACCGCCGGGTGGATGATCGGCTGCACGTTGATGCCGCGCTTGTACAGGCGGTCCGACAGGGTCACCGATTTCAGCGAATCCCCGACGATGACGGGAATGACGGCGAGGCCGAGGCTCGTGCCGGTATCGAGCCCGTGCTTCCTGGCGCAGGACAGGAACAGGTGGCCGTTCTGGCGCAGGCGCTCGACCCGGTGCGGCTCCGCATGCATCAGGGCGAGTGAGGCTTCGGCGGCGGCGGCCAGCGGCGGAGACAAGCCGACGCTGTAGATGAAGCCGCCAGCGGTGCATTTGAGATACTCGATCAGCGCGGCCGGCCCGGCGATGTAGCCGCCGCAGGAGGACAGGGTCTTCGACAGCGTGCCCATCCAGATGTCGACGAGGCGCGGATCGACGTCGCAATGCTCGGCGAGGCCGATCCCGCTCCGGCCGAGGACGCCGAGTCCATGGGCGTCGTCCACCATCAACCAGGCGTCGTAGCGCTGCTTCAGGGCGATGAGGCCGGCGAGATCCGGCGCATCGCCGTCCATGCTGTAGAGACCCTCCACCACGATCAGCGCACGGCGGTGCTCGTGGCGGGTGGCACCGAGCAGGGTCTCCAGGGCGTCGAGATCGTTATGGGCGAAGGAGCGGCGCTGGGCGCCCGAGAGTTGCGCCCCGGTGACGATGCTGTTGTGGCTCAAGGCGTCGTGGAAGATCACGTCGCCGGGTTCGAGCAGGGCGCCGATGGTCGTGACGTTGGTGGCGTGCCCGCTCACCATCACCACGCAGGCTTCCGTCTCGTAATGCTCGGCCAGCGCCTGTTCGAGGCTGAGATGTCCGGGCCGCTCGCCCGCGACGATCCGGCTCGCCGAGGCCGACGTGCCGTACTCGTCGATGGCGCGGCGCGCCGCCTCGCTCACATCCGGGTGCCCGTTGAGCCCGAGGTAATCGTAGGACGAGAAATTGATGAAGCCCTTGCCGGCGATGCGCGTGGTGGCGCCGGCCTTGGTCTCGTGGACCCGGAAGAACGGATTGCCGAGGCCGATCAGGTCGGCGGCCGAACGCTGAAGCCGCAATTCCCGGTAGCCGGGCAGGGACTCGAACTTCTGCACCGAGGCGTCCGTCGTCTTCGCCTCCGGGCGCGGGGCGGCCTGACGGCTGGCGTTGCGGCCAAGGCGATTGGTGACGAAGCCCGCGAGTGCCGCGCGGCCACCGTCGGGACGGGGTGGGTTGGACATACGGATAGGGTCTTCCGGTTGCGGATCACGAGGGCTGGCTCGGGCCAGCCCTCCTTTACGGCAGGATTTCTTTGATCTGGAGGCTGTTCTGCTCGACGAGCTCGTGGAACGGCTCGAGGGTGCGCACGTCGACGCCCTCGCTGGCATGGCGCTGGGCCAGGCTCATCACCGCCGCCGACGCGTCGTCCACGGGGGCGGCCACGGACTGGATCAGGGTCTCCGCCAATTCGACCACGGTCAATCCCGAGGAGATGCCCGAAGGCGGCGCGTCGAGGGCGAAGCGCTCCTGCAGGCTGGCGCCCAGTTCCACGCCCATCAGCGAATCGAGGCCGATCTCGGAGAGATGGCGCACGCGGCTGATATCGTCCTTGGGCAGGCGCAGGATGCGGGCGATGTCCTCGACGATGGCGTCGGAGACGGTCTTGCGCACGGCATCGAGGTCCTGGCTCTTGAGCAGGCCGCCGATATCGATGGTGGCCACCGTGCCGGCTTCCGCCTGCTGGTCCGAGCCGAGATCGCCGTAGCTCGGGGAGCGCATGGTGGCGAGACGCTCGCGCGCCTTACCCCAGTGCATCGAGGCGATGGCGAGAACGGCATCGTCGGGTGACGAGCCTTGCCCCTCCAGGGCCTCGGCCATGAGGTCGAGGGAGCGGCGGGCGTCCATCGGCGTCACGCCGACACGGCCCGCCAGGGTCTCCATCACCGCGCGGTTGCGGGCGAGCACGCCGACATCGCCGATGGCGCCCCAGGCGACCGCGAGGGCGGGCAGTCCCAGCGCGCGGCGACGACGGGCGAGGCCCTCCATGAAACCGTTGGCAGCGACATAGGCGCCCTGGCCCGGATTGCCGATGAAGGTCGTGGCCGACGAGAACAGGACGAAATAATCGAGCGACCGGCCCCGCGTCGCGGCGTCGAGATGCTCGGCCCCGACGACTTTCGGGCGGATCACCGCGTCGAGGGAAGCGGCGTCGAGATTGGCGATGAGGCCGTCCTGCAGCACCATCGCCCCGTGGATCACGCCGGCGAGCTTGCGGCCGCCGCTTTCGACCTCCTCGACGAGGTCGTCCACCGCCCGGCGGCTGGTGATGTCGCAGGCCATCGCGGCGACGCTGACGCCGCGGACCGCGAGATCGGCCACCACCTGCTTGGCTTCCGGACTCGATGCGCCCTTTCGCCCGACGAGCACGAGGTGACGGGCTCCCCGGTCGGCGAGCCACCGGGCCGCCTCGATGCCGAAGCCGCCGAGCCCGCCGGTGATGACGTGCACGCCCTCCGCCGAGACCCGGAAATCGGACTTGCGCTCGACCACGATGCTGCCCGGCTTCGGCGGGGCGATGACGATCTTCCCCACATGCCCGGATTGCTGCATCAGCCGGAACGCGTCCGAGACCTCGTCGGCGGTGAAGGGCTGGAACGGCAGGGGCTTGAGACCGCCTTCCGTGAACAGGGCCATCACTTCGCGGAACAGACGCGCCCCGTCCTCACCCTGGTGCTGGAGCACCTGATCGAGGTCGACGCCGAAATACGACAGGTTCCGGCGGAACGGCCGCAGGCCGATATGGGTGTTGGCGACGTAGTCGCGCTTACCCAGTTCGATGAAGCGGCCGAACGGCTTCAGGCAGTTCAGGCTGCGTTCCATCGCCTCGCCGAACAGGCTGTTCAGCACCACGCCGACGCCATCGCCGGTGATGCGGCGAACCTCGTCGACGAAGGCCAGCGAGCGCGAATCGAGGACGTGCTCGGCCCCCAGCGCCTTCACGAGCGCCCGCTTTTCGCGCGAGCCGGCGGTAGCGATGACGCGCGCGCCCTTCAGCTTGGCGATCTGCAGGGCGGCAAGACCGACGCCTCCGGCGCCGCCATGGACCAGCACCCACTCGCCGCGCCGCAGGCGGGCGCAGCTGACGAGGCTGTAATAGGCCGTGAGGAAGGCGACCGGCACGGTCGCCGCCGCCTGCGGGTCGAGGCCGGGAGGGCTCGGCGCCACGACGAGTTCGGGCACGACGATGTGAGTCGAGAAGCCCGACTGGGCGAAAGCGACGACGCGATCGCCGACCTTGAACGCCGCGGCGCCCTTGCCTACCGAAACCACACGGCCGGCGACTTCGAGACCCAAGCGCGGTCCGGCGAAGCCGTCCTCGAGGATCTCCTCGGGAAGCATCGACAATGCCCAGAGCACGTCGCGGAAATTGAGGCCGGTGGCCTCTACGGCGATCTCGACCTCGCCGCGTCCGGGAGTGCGCCGCTCGGCTGGCCCCCAACGCATGTCGTTGAGACCTCCCGTGGCGCTGCGCTCCAGCTGCGCGGCCGGCGCGGGCACCGCATCGACGGCAGGGCGGCGCGAGAGCTGCCCCGGCGAGAACCGGATCACGCGGGTGGCATCGACGTCGAGGACGATCTCCGTCTCGGGAGTGCCCGACAGGATCACGTCGCGCAGGCGCTCGGAGGCGATCTTGGTCGGCATCGCCTCGGTGAGGTCGATGCGGCGGATGTCGAGATTCGCCACCTCGTTGGCGAGGGTGCGGGTGAAGGCCCAGAGACCGGCTTCTACCGCGCCCGCCCCGTCATGGCGCGTCGCGCCGGGACAGACGACCCAGAGACGGGTCTGCCGCGTCCCGAGATGCTCGACACAGCGCTTGAGGCCGAGGCAGCGCTCGCGCAGCCGGTCTGCTGCCTCACCGCCGGAACCGAAGGCCCCGGCGAGGAACACCACCGTGTCGGGGGTCTCCCGTTCGAGTTCGAGCAGGGACTGCTCGGAATCGAGGATGATCGAGACGTGGACGCCGGCGGCGACGAGGAGCGTCGCCAGCGAGGAAGCGGTTTCGGCGGCGAAAGAATCCCGCGATCCGATGATGAAGGTGAAGGTCTGGCCGGTGGCGGCCTTGGCCCGCACCGGCGCCTCGGCGAGGAAGAGGAGATCGTCGCCATTGGCCGAGGCGGCCCGGTCGACGGCGATGCGCACGAGGCCGGTATCGCTGAGCGAACGCTGCCAGCCGGTGATGTCGTCGAGGCGACCCAGCGGCATGCCGTCCACGCTCTCGAACCAATCCGGCATCAGGCCGAAGACGAGGTCGCGGAACAGCGACGCACCCGGTTCCACCGCCAGGAGGAACCCGCCGGTGGCGAGGGCGTCGGCGACCTTGCCGAGGAGACCGCGCTCGGATCGGTGCAAGACGTTGCTCGCCAGGATCGCGTCGAAGCCGCCCTCAGTCAGGTCGGTTTCGTCCTCGATCACGGTGACGCCGCGGGGCAGGGCGAGGCGGGCGCGCTCGGCGAGGCGCCGATCGGTCTCGAACACGGTGAGCTGGGCGGCGATGTCGTCGGCGATGGCGGCGGCCTGCGCTGAGAGCGGCCCGAACCCGACCTGGAGAAGGCGCAGCGAGCGGTCCTTCGGCAGGTCCGCTCGTGCTCCCTCGCAGATCGCCGCGATGACGTCGGACGATGCGCGGGCGGTGGCGCTGCGCAGGACGAAGGCGTCGAGGGCGTTCTGCGACAGGGTCGGCGGACTGGCGAGTTCACCGGCCACGAGGCGGGCGACCACGGCGCCGAGATCCGCGGTGAGCACCAGCTCGGCGGAGAGTTCGGGATGGTCGGCCGCGATCCAGCGCATGATTTCGTCGGGCGCGGGCAGGGTGACATCCTTGCGCAGGGTCCAGCGCGTTCCGTCGAGGGTGGCGAGCCCGCTGCTCTCGAGGGCGTAGAGGGCGTTCAGCAGCCAGGGCCGCATCGCCTCCGGCACACGCTCGTCGATGGCAACGGTGCCCGAGCGCTGCAGCCCCTCGGCCATGCGGTAGGCCAGCGAGGTGGCCCAGCCTTCGAGGAGGAGATGGCCCGGCGAGAGGGCCGCATCCGCCGGGGCGAGGGCCGCCTTGATGCCGGGCCGGACGGCATCGGCGATGCGGGCACGCCGGTCGAGGGGGATCGCGGTGGGTTCGGTGGCGAGTTCGGACCGCTGGGCGATGGCATAGGCGGCGAGATCCTGACCGGACTTGGTGCGCAGGGCCTGGAAGCGGCCTTCGCGCAGGGTGGCGATCACCTCGCCCGCCTCGTCCACCAGGGTGAAGTCGGCCAGGATGCTGCGCTCGTTGCAGCGCCGGGTGCGGATCATCGCCCGCGCGATGACCGCGCCCGGCCGGATCAGCCTGATTTCGCCGAAGCGCACCGGAACGTAGGCCTTGGTCGAGCCCTCGCCCATCAGGTCGGCGAAGAGGAGGATCAGGCCGTGGAAACAGGCGTCCAGCCGCGCCGGCACGAGGCCGAACCGGAGATCGGCCTCTGCCGGCTTCAATTGGGAGACGATGGTCGTCTCGTCCACGCGTGCGCTGAGGGCGACCTGTCGGAAGCTCGGCCCGAAATCGAGGCCGGAGGCGGCGGCGAGGCGATAGAGCCCGGCGCCCTCGACGGCGTTCTCGGCCGGGATGTCGATGTCCTGCCGCGGCCGGGCGGCGAAGGTGCCGTCCACGACCTTGGCGGAGGCGTGCAGCTGCCAGCCTGCCTGGGTCAGGCGCGGCCGGCTCAGGATCTGGATCTGATTACCGCTGCCGGAGAGCCGAACGGCGACCTCGCGAAGTGCCTCCTCGGCGAAGACCATCGGCGACAGGATCTCGAACTCGGCCAGCACGACGTCGTCGCTGCGCATGGCTTCGCGGGCGACGCCCAGCGCCATCTCGATGAAGGCCGCACCCGGCAGGATCGCCTGGCCGTCGATGCGGTGATCGTCGAGATCGGGCACCGTGGCGATGTCCACATGGCCGAGCCATTCGAGCCCGTCCGGCGACAACCGGGAACCGTAGAGCGGGTGATAGACACGGGCGGTCGCCGCACCGACGCCTTCCGATGTCTCGGACAGGCGGAAGGGCCGGCGCTGCCACGGATACGACGGCAGGGCGACGTCGCCCTTCGGGTTCTCGCCGAAGACCACCGCCTCGTCGACGGCGGCACCGTGGACGAGGGCCGAGGCCAGGGCGCGGGCGAAGGGGTCGCTGCCGACGGGCTTGTTGGTGAGAACGCCCACCGTGGCGTTCTCGATACCGAGGGGCTCGATGCAGTCGCCGATATGCGGCAGCAGGGTCGCACGCGGACCGACCTCGACGAAGATCCGGGCACCCTTGCGGGTCGCCTCCTGGACCGCATCGGAGAAGCGCACCGGCTCGCGGATGTTGCGCCACCAATAGCCGGCGTCGAACTCCCCCCCGGGGAGCACCGTGCCGGTCACGGTGGACACCATGGCGATAGCGCCGGGATGAGGCGTGAGCCCGGCGAGATCGCGCAGCAGCGGCTTCTCGGTCGGGTTCATCAGCCGGCCGTGGAAGGGATAGGCGAGGTCGAGCTTGCGGCCACGGCGGCGCTTGCGCGCCAGCGCCTTCATGGCCGCGTCGATATCGGCGACGGGGCCCGCCACGGTGACGGCCTTCGGGCTGTTGTAGGCCGCGATGTCGAGGCTCGGATAATCCTTGAGGAAGATCTCGATCTCCTCGACGGGCGCCAGCAGCACCGCCATGGTGCCCAGACCCCGCGTCGTCTCCTGATGCTGGCTGCGGTAGAAGATGACCTTCACCGCCTGTTCCAGGCTCAGGATGCCGGCTCCCTCGGCGGCCGCGATCTCGCCGACGCTGTGGCCGAGGACGAAGGAGGGGACGAGGCCGGCGGCCTTCAGGGCCGTGGTCGAGGCGCTGGAGATCGCGAAGATCAGGGGCTGCGACACCCGGGTGAGGACCATGCGCTCGGCGAGGTCCTCGGCGAACAGGGCTTCCTTCAGCGACCAGCCCGAGATCTCGGCGAACAGGACGTCGATCCGGTCGAAGGCGGATTGGAAGGTGGCGCTGCGCTCATACGCCTCGCGGCCCATCCCGACCCATTGGCTGCCGTTGCCGGAATAGACGAAGGCGACCTCCGCATTGCGGTCCACGGCAGTGCCGACGCGGGCAATGTCGGTCTCCTCGGCATCGGCGACCGCGCGCAAGGTGGCGGGCAGGTCGGCGTCGAGGGGCATGGCGAGGCGGGTGGACAGGCGCTCGCGCCGATGGGCGGCGGCGGCGGCGATGCGCACGGTCTGGGCGCCATCGGCCTGCTCGAACCGCTCGGCGTAGTCGAGGGCGAGTTCGTTGAGGGCCGCACGGCTCTGGGCCGAAAGAAGCAGCAATTCGGGCGGGCGCCCGGCATCGCTCGCGGCGGTGGCCGGCGCCCCGTCGGTGAGGACGATATGGGCGTTGGTGCCGCCGAAGCCGAACGAGTTGACGCCGGCGAAACGCTCGCCGCGGCCACGCGGGATCGCCAACGGCGCGGTGACCACCGAGAGATTGAGCTTGTTGAAGGGGATGTCGGGATTGAGTTCGGCCGCGTGAAGCGAGGGCGGCAGCAGATCGTGCTCCAGGGCGAGACTCGCCTTGAGCAGGCCGGCGAGCCCCGAGACCGGCTCGGTATGGCCGATGTTGCTCTTGATCGAGCCGATCGGCAGCGGCTCCTTGCGGGGCCGGCCGATCTTCCCGCCGATGGCGCCGGCCTCGATCGGATCGCCCACCGCCGTGCCGGTGCCGTGCGCCTCCACGAAGGCAACCGCGTCGAAATCGATCTCCGCCTCGCGGTAGACCTGTTCGAGCAGGGCACCCTGTGCGTAGCCGGAGGGCAGGGAGATGCCGGTGGTCCGGCCGTCGGAATTCACGCCGCTCGCCGCGATGACGCCGCGCACGGTATCGCCGTCGCGGGCCGCCTGACGCGCCGATTTCAGCACGAGAACGACGCCGCCCTCGGACCGGACATAGCCGTCGGCATTGGCCGAGAAGGCCTGGCAGAGCCCGGTGCGCGACAGCATCTGCGCGTTGGAGAAACAGATGAAGTTGAACGGGCTCGCGAGCAGGTTCACACCCGCCACGACCGCCGTGTCGATCCGGCCGCTAGCGATCGCCGCGACGGCGGCATCGAGCGCCACGAGGGAGGAGGAACAGGCCGTATCGACGGTAAAGCTCGGCCCCTTCAGGTCGTAGATATAGGAGATCCGGTTGGACAGGATCGAGAGCGTGTTGCCGGTCGCCGCATAGGCATCGCCCGATGACGTATCGAGGACGCGCAGGTTGCCGTAATCGAGGGACGAGGCGCCCACGAACACGCCGATCTGCGACCCCGCCACGGCGGAGGGACGCAAACCCGCATCCTCCAGGGCCTCCCAGGTCAGTTCGAGCAGGAGCCGTTGCTGCGGGTCCATCTGCTCGGCCTCGCGCGGCGAGATGCCGAACACGCCGGGGTCGAACGACCAGATGTCGTCGAGAACGCCCGCCGACCACGTGTAGCTCTTGCCGCGCTCCTGAGCGCGCGGATGACCGAACCGCTCCAGCGACCAGCGATCCTCAGGGATGCGGCCAACGGCGCATCGTCCTTCGCTCAGGAGCTGCCAGAGGCCGTCGACGCTGGCAGCGCCGGGCAACCGGCACGAACGGCCGACGATCGCTATGTCTGTACGTTTGATCACGTTCGATTCGCACACGCTCTTGATCGAGGAAACCACCGTCTCGCACTCGCAACGGACCGGCGACCCTGTGATGCATAATATGCAGCCGGAACCGTGTCCAACCCATGGCAGCTTTGCTGCAGCACGGAGGCCAGGCAGACATCAAGATACGGGCAGTCTCGAGGGTTGATATAAATCACACACCCTGCATCACATACGTTAGCGATAGAACATTCCAATCATCGATCCCGCCAGAAGCATACGGACCAGATCGATCATCTGCAAAATAGCCGCGACATTACATCGATTGAAACAATCACATCATAGAACTGGGATGGATCGATCAAGATGAAAAATTCATGACACCACCGCGCTTACCTCAAGCAGAATCTTTCTTTTAACATGTATTTCAAGAAACATAACTTATTATGAATTTCACCTATTACAGGTATAAATTTGAATTTATGAATAAAATTGTCCGATATGATCGTTTAATTTTCTGCCGAAATCATAACCCATCAAGTATCTAACCGATCTTGAGCCGGCCGTGAAAATCAACCACGTGCCGAGCCTGCCGTCTACTCCACCCCTTGTCGCCGCAGCGCAACATGACAGCCGCGTCCCAGGCCTCGTGGGAGGAGGCGGCGCCATCGGAGAAAGCGGGCTTGCGCGACCGGAACAGGCTCTTTCCGGACGAAAGGCCCTTGACGCCCGTTCCGACCCAAAGCTATACGCCGCTCCTCGCTGCAGCGGAAACGCTTCAGCCGGGGCGCGTAGCTCAGCGGGAGAGCACTACCTTGACATGGTAGGGGTCACAGGTTCGATCCCTGTCGCGCCCACCATTCCTCTTTCAGTGGAATGGTCGAGAGAACAAAGGCCCCCGAAACGGGGCCTTTTCTCGTTCGTGCCTGGTCCCGGACCGGTTTTCACGCACTCGGCACAACCTGCACGGAATCCTGTCGACGAGTCTGGTCCGATGCAGTCGTGGTTCGATCGGCCGATGCCCGCCACTGTCACGCTTGCGTGAGCCGAAGGCCCGGTCACAGAACCGCCTCAGACAGATCGTGTAAGACGAGCGCGTTCATTCGGTGCCGGGCATCTCGGCCAGCGGTCCCGGATGCCGGAGATGATGATGAGCCGAAACTTGGCATTCTCGAATGCGGTCGGACGGTTCGGTCTCGGATGCGGCGCCATCGATCTATCCGCCGTGGACGATCCGCGCGGCTACGTCCGTGCCCAGCTCGACATGCCGCTGACGGTCCCCGAAGCCAAGCTGATGTCCAGCAGCGACCAGTTGCAGGCGATGATGCAACGCCGTCAGATCGCGCGGCAACGTCGCGAGGCGATGGCGGATACGGGGTCCGGCAATGTCAAGGTGAAACAGGACGGCGCCATGGCCATGGCGCTCGGTACCGAGCCGTCGATGGCTGGCGGCATGATGGAGCCCGAAACCGCAGTCACGCAGGCTCCGATCACGAAAAATCCCGATGAGCTGATCGCTTGGCTGAGACTGGCGGCTGCGACGAAGGCGCCCCTGCACGAGCGGCTGTTCCTGCACTGGAGCAACCACTTCACCGTCGGCGCGGGTAAGGGGAAATCCAGCCTAACGGCAGGCTCGTTCCAGCGTGAAGCCATTCGGCCATTCATTCTCGGTCGCTTTCACGACATGGCCAAGGCGGCGATCCTCCACGCCTCCATGCTCTATTATCTGGACAACGCATCGTCCATCGGACCCGATTCCAAGGTCGGTCGTATCAAGAAATCCGGCCTCAACGAGAATCTCGGGCGCGAAGTGCTCGAACTTCACACCCTCGGCGTCGACGGTGGCTACAGCCAGGCCGACGTAACCGCCCTGGCCTCCGTCCTCACCGGCTGGACCGTGGATCTCAAGCCGCAATCCGAGACTCTCGGCAAGGTGGTGTTTCAAGAGCGCCAGCATCAGCCAGGGCCGAAGACCATCCTGGGCAAGCGCTACGCCGAGGCGGGAGCCGATGAATTCCTCGCCGTCCTGACCGACCTCGCCCGTCACCCATCCACGGCGCGCTACGTGACGCGGCGGATGGCACGCGCCTTCGTCTCGGAAAAAGTGTCGGACTCGCTGCAAAACAGCCTCGCCAAAGTCTTCAGGGACAGCGACGGCGATCTGAAGGCCGTGACCACCGCCCTGATCCGGAGCGACGAGGCCTGGGCCGCTGCCCCCGTGAAGCTGCGCCCGCCGCTCGAGTTCCTGGCCGCGACCGGCCGCCTCCTCGGGCAAGCGCCGGTCAGACCGTCTCCGAAGGCCTCGCTCCTCGCCATGGGCCAGCCGTTCCTGGCGGCCCCGTCCCCGAAGGGTTGGGCCGAGGAGGACGATGCCTGGGTGACCTCGGACGGTATCAAGAGCCGGATCGACTGGGCGCAGCAATGCGCGACGCTCAACGCGGATCACGTGGACATCCGCAAGCTCGTGGACGACCGGATCGGCAGCTATTTCTCGGACGAGACACGGCGCGTGATCAGGCAGGGGGAAAGCTCCGAACAGGCCTTGGCCCTGCTGATGCTGAGCCCGGAATTCCAGCGGCGCTGAGCGGGTTCGCGTTGGCGAGCCACTGCTTCACCTCGCTCAAGCCTTTGGAATGTCGCAGGTTTCAAGGCGCAAAACCGATGACCACTTTTGCGAAACCTGCTTAGCCGGGAGAGAGGCGATGACCCCATGAACCCTCAGGAACACGCCCACCTGCCGACGCGCCGCAACCTGCTGCTCGGTGCCGGCGCCCTCTTCGCATGGCCCTATGTGCCCAAGGTCTGGGCCGCCTCCGGCCGCGACCCGCGCTTCCTCGTGGTGGTGCTGCGCGGCGGCCTCGACGGCCTCTCGGCGGTGATGCCGGTGGGCGATCCACAATTCGCGGCGATCCGCTCCGACTTCAAGCTGTCCCCGACGCATACGCCGTTTCGGCTCGACCCGCTGTTCTCGCTCAACCCGGCGATGCCGAACCTGGCGGACCTCTATGCCAAGCGCGAGGCCACGCTGTTCCATGCCGTCGCCACCCCCTATCGCGCCCGCTCGCATTTCGACGCGCAGCAGATCCTCGAGAACGGAATGACGAGTGCCAGTTCCAGCATCGATACCGGCTGGCTCAATCGGGCGCTGTCCCTCATTCCCAAGGCCAAGGGCATCGAGTTGAGGCCGACCAAGGCCCTCTCCGTAAGCGCAACGACGCCACTGATCCTGCGTGGCCCGGCCCAGGTGGAGACGTGGCAACCGCAGACGATGCCCTACGCGGCGGCGGATACGCTGATGCGCCTCCAGGCCCTCTACGACGACAAGGACCAAGCCCTGGCCAATGCCCTGCGGGAGGGCGTGCAGGTCGACGACTTCATCGCTTCGGATCCCAGCATGGCGGCGATGGGCAAGCAGCCGTTGAAGGGCCCCAACAGCTTCGCCTCCGCCGCCCGCGCCGCAGCCTCGCTCATGGCCCCGGTGACCGGCCCCCGCATCGCCGTGATGAATTTCGACGGCTGGGACACCCACTCTTCGCAAGGCCCCTACGAAGGGCGCCTGGCCAAGAACCTCGCTTCCCTCGATGCCGGAATGGCGGCGATCAAGGAGGGGCTCGGTGCCTCCTGGGCCCAGACATTGGTGCTGATCGTCACCGAATTCGGCCGCACGGTGCATGTGAACGGCTCCTCCGGCACGGATCACGGCACGGCCACGGTCGCCTTCCTCGTCGGTGGAGCGGTGGCGGGAGGGCGGGTGATCGCCGATTGGCCGAGCCTCAAGGAAAGCGCCCTGTTCGAAGGCCGCGATCTCGCTCCGACGATGGATCTGCGCGCCGTGATGAAGGGCCTGCTGATCGACCAGTTCGGCTTCGAGGAGAAGGTTCTTTCCGAGAAGGTCTTCCCCGGCAGCGAGAAAGCGCCAGGCATGAGGGACCTGATCCGGGCCTGACGCGGTCACGGAGACCACTTCGATCCCGCGTCAGAAGGACGATGGTTTCCGTCTGCGCGAAGGAATACCGACGCCGCCCGGTTCGTCGATCGCCTCCGGTTTGTCCAAGGAGGTCGCCACCGGCTGCGGCGGCTCGTCCCGGACGCGCGGTGGCGCCACCTTGCCGACGCGCTCGATCCTAACGCCGACATAGTCGCCGCGCCTCCAGGCGAGCTTCACCATGCAGACGAAGTCCCGGCCGATGATGCGGAGCAGGAACGACTCGGGCAGCGCGTGGTAGGCTGGAATACCAAGCTTGGCGCCGGATTTCGAGACGTCCTTCACGGTGCATGGAATTTCCCGACCATCGGGAAGCCGAACGTTGGCTATCCAGTTCGTCGAGTTACGGTCCTCGCGCCGTGACACCGGCTCTGGAGACGTTTCCGTTTCTTTGTCCGACCGCACGCAAGACGCTCCGGCGCTTCACCGTTTCTCTCACCACCATAGGCCGAGAACGTTTACGGACCATGCTTGCTCGGGGTTTCTTCACGGGATCGGCAGCCGGCACGCGCAAGCAAGTCGTCGACGACCCATCTGTGCCGACCGCATCGTTTCCTCTTCCGAATACGAAGGCCACGTCTCGGGGGAAAGGAAGCGGTTCATCCCCCCTGAGGCGGCGAGAGCCGGGGGCATATGCCGCGAGAGATGGACCCTCCGGACACAGACGGCCATAATCCAACCGCAGCAGCATGTTTTCGAGTTCTCGACTTCACGCTTTTCTTATAAAGGAGGCGAGTGTCGGGCCGCCGTTCCCAAACGGTATCGCAGACTACCATTCACACTAAACTTGACAATCGAACGCGACGGCGGGGGCGGCAGTGGCTAAGGGGCGGGAATCAGCCGAGATCATTTCGGCATTGGCAAGTTGCCGAACGGCGTTTATCGGCGTCGCGGTCATGAGCGGGTTGGTGAACATTCTGTATCTGACTGGTTCATTCTTCATGCTCGAAGTCTATGACCGCGTCATTCCGAGCCGGAGCGTTCCGACACTTATCGGCCTCATGATCCTCGCTCTGGTCCTCTACGGATTTCAGGGCGTCCTGGAGACGATCCGCTCGCGGATCCTCGCGCGCGTCGGCGCCTCGCTGGACGAAGCCCTCTCGGCGCGGGTGTTCGACATCGTCGTGCGGGCTCCCCTGAAGGGCGCGACCCCGGGCGACGGGCTGCTGCCCCTGCGCGATCTCGACCAGTTGCGTGCCTTCCTCGGCGGCACGGGGCCCTCGGCCTTCTTCGATCTGCCGTGGATGCCGATCTACGTCTTTATCTGCTTCCTGTTCCACCCTCTCATCGGCGTCGCCGCGCTCGTGGGCGCGGCGGTCCTGGCCGTCCTCGCCCTGACGACGGATCGCTCGACCCGCGCCCCGACCCAGACCGCAACCGCCCACGGCATGCGTCGCAACGGCCTCGCGGAAGCCGGGCGCCGCAACGCCGAGGTGCTGGCCGCCATGGGGATGCAGGGACGCTTCGCCGATCGCTGGGGCGGCGCCAACCGCGATTACATGCAGTCTCAGATGGCCGTCTCGGACGTCGCGGGCGGTTTCGGAGCGGGCTCGAAAGTGTTCCGCATGGCGCTGCAATCGGGCGTGCTCGCCCTCGGCGCCTGGCTCGTCATCAACAACCTCGCCTCTGCGGGCGTCATCATCGCCTCGTCGATCCTCGTGGCCCGCGCCCTGGCTCCGGCGGAACTCGCCATCGCCAACTGGAAGGGATTCGTGCAGGCGCGCCAGAGCTGGGCACGGCTCTCGGAGTTGTTCGCCCGCCTGCCCGCCGTCGAACAGCCCCATGCTCTGCCCGCTCCGTCGCAGAGCCTCGTGGCCGAAAACGTCACCCTCGCACCGCCGGGAACCCAGCGCATCGTCGTGCAGGATGTCAGCCTGTCCCTGCAGCGGGGGCAGGGGCTCGGAATCATCGGCCCGAGCGCCTCGGGCAAGTCGAGCCTCGTCCGCGCCATCGTCGGCGTCTGGCCGCCCGTGCGCGGCAAGGTCAGGATCGACGGCGCGGCCATCGACCAATGGTCGAGCGCCGATCTCGGGCCGCATATCGGCTTCCTGCCGCAGGAAGTGGAGCTGTTTGCCGGCACCATCGCCGAGAACATCGCCCGGTTCGATCCCAATGCCCAGTCGGGTGCGGTCATCGCGGCCGCCAAGGCAGCGGGTATCCATGAGATGATCCTGCGCCTGGCGGAAGGCTACGACACCCGGATCGGCGAGGGCGGGGCGGGCCTGTCGGCAGGGCAGCGCCAGCGGGTCGGACTGGCGAGGGCGCTCTATGGTGACCCCTTCCTCGTGGTGCTCGACGAGCCCAATTCGAATCTCGATGGGGAGGGCGAGAACGCCCTGACCCAGGCCATCGTCGGGGTGCGGCAGCGCGGCGGCATCTGCATCGTCGTGGCGCACCGCCCCAGCGCCCTGGCGGCCGTCGACATGATCCTGATGATGGCCGACGGTCGCGCCCAGGCCTTCGGCCCCAAGGACGAGGTGCTCAAGCGCGTCCTCCGGTCGACTCCGGCTCCCGCCGCCGAGCCCGTCGCCGCACAACGTACCGGCGCGAACGTCGCCACCCTGCAGGAGAGCGCGTGATGGCCATCGCACTGTCGCCCACCGGCCTCCCCGCCGCTCAAATCCGGCCCACCGCCAACGGGTCGATCCGCCGTCACCTCGCCGCCGCGATCGGAGTCGGCGCCGTCCTCGTCATCGGAATCGGCGGCTGGGCCACCTTCACGATGATTTCGGGTGCCGTGATCGCGCCGGGCCAGCTCATGGTCGAATCGGACGTGAAGAAGGTGCAGCACCCCACCGGCGGCGTCGTCGGCGAGTTGCGGGTGAAGGAAGGCGCGCGGGTGAAAGCCGGCGACATCCTGATCCGCCTGGACGAGACCCAGACCCGCGCCAATCTCGACATCATCCTGAAGGCGCTCGATGAGTTCGCAGCCCGTCGGGCGCGTGACGAGGCCGAGCGCGACGGCGCGTCCGAGATCACCTTCCCGCCGGACCTTCTAGCCCGCAAGGCCAAGGATCCGTCTGTCGCCCATCTGGTCGACAGCGAAACCCGCCTGTTCCAAGCCCGCGTGGCCGGCCGTGAAGGCCAGAAGGCGCAGCTGCGCGAGCGCGTCTCCCAGCTCGGCGAGGAGATCAAGGGTCTCACCGAACAGGCCGCCGCCAAGGAGCGGGAAACGGCCTTGATCGGAACCGAGCTGAAGGGCGTGCGCGAGCTCTACGGCAAGAACCTCGTGCCGCTCTCCCGCGTCACCGCCCTGGAACGGGACGGCGCCCGGCTGCAGGGCGAGCGCGGGCAACTCATCGCCTCCACCGCATCCGCCAAGGGCAAGATCACCGAGATCGAGCTGCAGATCTTCCAGATAGACCAGGACATGCGGACCGAGACCGGCAAGGAGCTCGCCGAGATCCGTGGCCGCTGGTCCGAATATGTGGAGAAGCGAATCGCCGCCGAGGATCAGCTCAAGCGCATCGACATGCGCTCGCCCCAGAACGGCACGGTCCACCAGCTGACGGTGCATACGATCGGCGGTCTCGTGGTTCCCAGCGAGCCGGCGATGCTCATCGTACCCGACGCCGACAAGCTCATCGTCGAGGTCAGGATCCAGCCGCAGGACATTGACAACGTGCGCGTCGATCAGCGCGCTGTCCTACGTTTCCCGGCCTTCAACCAGCGGACGACGCCCGAGATCGACGGGATCGTGAGCCGGGTTTCGGCCGACGTCTCGCAGGACCCGAAGAGCGGCATGACCTACTACACCGCGCGCATCCGCATGACGGAGGATCAGGTGGAGCGCCTCGGCAAGGTCCAGCTCGTGCCCGGCATGCCCGTGGAGGCCTTCATGCAACTCGGGGACCGCTCGGTCATCTCCTACCTGACGAAGCCCCTGACGGACCAGATCGCCAAGGCTTGGCGCGAGCGCTGAGGGCGTCCAACGGCGGACGAGAAGGCCCCGGCCGTGTGCCGGGGCGCAAGTTTGAAGAATCCGCATCCCCGGCAGGTCGGTTGCACCTTGCCTTCAGGCGCTCAAGCCTGATATGGCAACCGCCTTTCCGCGATGCGTGAACTGCCATCGCCGAGGACGCCTTACCGAGGTGCCTCGTTCCCGAGACCCTATGGACAGGCGGCGGGCTCAAACCCGGCCGACGTGAGACCGATGAAGATTCGCAACTCCCTCAAGTCCCTCCGTGGCCGTCACCGCGACAACCAGCTCGTGCGCCGCAAGGGCCGCGTCTACGTCATCAACAAGACGCAGAAGCGCTTCAAGGCCCGTCAGGGCTGAGGCTGCGGGCTGCCCGGCAATTCGGGGCAGCCGCGTCAAGCCGGCCTGTTGACGGCGGCGTGAAGGGCGAGGAAGCTCGCTCTCATGACGCTGTCCCGGCATTTTGGCATTCTGTTCAACGCTGCGCTCCTGAGCGCGGCGATTTTTTCGTTTGGGGTGTCGTCAGCCGACGCTCTGCCGCCACAGAGCCAGGGTCGTGAGACCGGACAAGGCAAGGAAAACGGCAAGGATACACCCAAGAAAGTGCAGGCGCCGAGCCTCGAGGATCTCTATGCGAGGCTAAAGGCGTCCGAGGACGATGCCGAGGCCAAAGGCATCTCCCGCCTGATCGAGCAGCGCCTCGGGCGCTCCGGCAGCGCCACCGCCGACCTTCTCACGGAACGTGCCCGTCAGGCGATGTCGGGCCGCGACTATGCCCTCGCCGTCGAGTTGATGGACCGCGCTACCACCCTCGAGCCGCAATGGGCCGAGGGCTGGAACCGGCGGGCCACGGTGTTCTGGCTTCTCACCGACCAGACCAACGCCGTGGCCGACCTGCAGCGGACGCTGGTGCTGGAACCACGGCATTACGAGGCCTGGGCCGCGCTGGGGCGGATCTATCTGTCCATGGACGACAAGCGTCGCGCCCTGGACGCTTTCCGCCGCGCCGCCGCCATCTATCCGCGCATGGAGAAGCTCCAGAGCGCCATCGACCGGCTTGTCCCTGAGATCGACGGCCGGGACCTGTAGCCGGACATGGTTCTCCTCCATTGGCTCGGCCTGATCGCGGGCGCGATGCTCGGGGTGATCGTCAGCGTTCTCGCGGCCGGAGCCCTCGTCACCCTGATCGTCACCTTGCGGGTCGGCGCCCGGTTTCCGCCGCAGGGGCCTTTCATCGAGGTGGATGGCGGGCGGCTCGCCACCATCCAGGCCGGCCCGACGACGTCGTCGAAGGGGACCGTCGTGCTTCTTCACGGAGCCTCCGCCAACGCGGCCGACCCGATGGAAGGCGTCGGCCGCAGGCTCGCCCAGGACGGCTTTCGCGTCATTGCCTTCGACAGGCCCGGATACGGCTGGAGCGACCGCCTCGGCGGCCGTGATGGGGGAAGCCCCGCGGTGCAGGGCCATGCGATCGCACAGGCGGTCGCGCGCATGGGGACCGGCCCGGTGGTCCTGCTCGGCCATTCCTGGTCCGGCGCCCTGGCCACCGCCATCGCCCTCGACCATCCCGAAGTCGTCTCGGGTCTCGTCCTGGTGGCGCCGGTGGCGATGCCGTTTCCGGCCATGGCGCCTCTGCCGTGGTACTACCGTCTCGCCCTGAAGCCTCCGGTCACATGGCTGCTCAGCCGCACCGTCGCGACACCGATCGGCCTCTACTATCTGGAACGCGCGGGCCGTGCGGCCTTCCGGCCGCAGGAACTCCCCGGGGACTATCTCGAGCGGAGCCGCTCAGCCCTGGTGCTGCGCCCCGCGACGATGCTCGCGAATCTCGAAGACCTGATCGGCCTGCCCGCGGCCTTGGCGGCCCAGGCTCCACGCTACGGTGAGATCGCCGTTCCGACAGTGGTCGTCTCCGGCGATGCGGATGCCGCCGTTCCGGCGACGCGCCATGCCGCCCCCCTCGCCAAACTCATCCCCGGCGCCCGGCTCGTTCTCCTGCCGGGCATCGGGCACATGGTGCCTTACATGGCGACGGACGCCCTCGTGGATGCGGTCGAAGGGCTCGCCACCCGGATCGGCGCGACGAGACATGAGCAGCCCGTCGCGCGCTGATCCGATCAGGCTCTCGCGGCGTGATCGCGGGTGACGAAGGCGATCCGCACGAGGTTGGTGGCGCCCGGTGTCCCGAACGGCACGCCGGCCACCACGATGACCCGGTCGCCGATCTCGGCGAAGCGCTCGCGCACGGCGAATTTTGCCGCGCGGAAGGCCATGTCGTCCACGTCGCTGGCATCGTTGGTGACGATCGGGTGCGTGCCCCAGCACATGGCCAGCCGCCGGGCGGTCTCGCGCTTCGGCGTCAGCGCGATGATCGTGGCGTTGGGCCGCGAGCGGGCGAGACGCAGGGCCGTCGATCCCGAATGCGTCCAGGCCATGATGGCGGTGAGGTTGAGGGCGTCGACCATCTGATGGGCGGCCGCCGCGATGGCGTCCGATGCGGTGGCGTCGGGCTCCGAACGCTGCGCCGTGAGGATCGTCCAGTAGAGGGCGTCACGCTCCACCTGCTCGGCGATGCGGCTCATCATCGAGATCGCCTCGATGGGGAAGGCGCCGGACGCGCTCTCGGCCGACAGCATCACCGCATCGGCACCCTCGTAGACGGCGGTCGCCACGTCCGAGACCTCGGCGCGCGTCGGCACCGGTGCCGTGATCATCGATTCGAGCATCTGCGTCGCGACGACGACGGGCTTGCCGAGGCGCCGCGCACCGCGCGTGATCCGTTTCTGCACGCCCGGCACCTGCTCCAGCGGCATCTCCACGCCGAGATCGCCGCGCGCCACCATGATCCCGTCGGAGATCTCGATGATCTCGTCGAGGCGGGTGAGGGCCTGCGGCTTCTCGATCTTGGCCATGACCAGGGCTCGGCCGGCGGCGACCTTCTTCACCTCGGCCACGTCCTCGGGACGCTGAACGAAGGAGACCGCGATCCAGTCCGCCCCGGCATTGAGCCCGGCTTCGAGATCGCCGCGATCCTTCTCGGTCATCGCCGCCACCGGGATCACGGTGTCGGGCAGGGACACGCCCTTGCGGTTGGAAATCCTGCCGCCGATGACGACCTCGGTCACCGCGCGTCCCTCGGAGACCTCGGTCACGACCAGGCGCAACTTCCCGTCATCGATGATGACGACGTGGCCCGGTTCCAGCGCGGAGAGAATCTCGGGATGCGGCAGGTAGACACGATGGATGTCGCCCGGCGTCGGATCCGAATCGAGCACGAACGAGGCGCCGTTCTCGAGGATGGCGCCGCCCTCGGCGAAGGCGGCGACCCGCAGCTTCGGGCCCTGGAGATCCACCAGGACCGCGATGGGCCGGCGCAACTCGCGCTCGATGGTGCGGATCACCTCGATCTTCTCGGGCAATTTCTCGCGCGGAAGGTGGCTCATGTTGAGCCGGAACACATCCGCACCGGCGCGGAACAGTTTCTCGATCATCTCCGGCGTATCGGAAGCCGGACCGAGGGTGGCGATGATCTTCGTGCGGCGCGAGCGTTTCACTCCGGTCTCCAAGTTTTTTTGAGGATACCCGTCGGGTTCGAACGACCGATTGGGGGTAGGGGGCCAGAAGCACTGCGACGGCTTACACGTCAAGCTGCTGAGACTTGTTCTCTCAGGCCCCACCGAGGGGGTGGTTGCCGCCTATGGAGCAATCTGAGTGAAGGGCACGTTCGCCAGCTTCGCGAACTGCGAGACTATACGCGGGATCATGGGCTCCACGCTCGAACCTTGCGAACCCAAAATCACCTGCTTCGTGAAGGTGTTCGGGTTTACAGAATTGTCCGGGATGCTGTACCTCGCACGTGCTATGCCGGACGCGCAGTCGGGTTTGGATCGAGATTAGGCAAGAGTGAGTTCGATGAGCGAACAGCATGCCCCTCCTCGTTCGGAAAAAGCCGAAATGAAGCGCCAGGCCCGCATCAAGGCGCGCAAGGACTCTGGTATTGAGACTCGGAAGGCGGAGCGTAAGCAGAAGCGTATTGCTAGCCGCACATCAGAGGCGGGAAAATCCTGAATCTGCTCGGCCAAATTTTCGATCAACAACAGGATTAGTGATCAGTGCTATTTGGCGCCCTTTCCACACCTATTAGCCGCGCACGAGAAGCAGTAAGGGCCTGCCGCGAAGAGGCAGCAGCCAATCGCTGGGATCAAGTAATATCGATTACTAACAACTCGGATCTGATCAAACAACAACCCCAATTGCTTCTTCAACGCTTGCAGGCTGCCTTCATCCTTTCCGACGACGATGTTATCGGCTGCATTTTAAAGGATCTTCCCAACGCAGCGCTTCCGCAAGCGGTTAAGTTTGCGACTGCGCGGCAACTTGCAGTGAATAAGCGTGCACATCTGGCGGCCCGCCTACTCATAGACACGCCATCCCTTCACGATACGACACGCTTCCTCAAGTCGACTGGCCTCGTTTTTAAACACTTGCGCGACGCCAAGCTCAAACGCGAGCTTCTTGATCTAGTCGCGAAAGTAAGTGGAGGCGGATCATTAATAAAACCAACTGTATCCAAACTAACCTTTGCTCCGCAGCCTGCTCAGGAGATTTTCGGCAGCGTCAAGCTCGTCGCTTCGCCTAACACTGACAAGCATCATCTTAAGGGCTTGAAGCGCGAAGTTGCGGTATTTAACAGGCTCATCGCTCGCCCCCTGAAACCTACAGTTTCCGAGTACAGGAACGTTTTCACCCATCCATCCGGACAAATTTGGACCGAGAGTAAAGCGATCGTCGTCTCGAAGGGGTTCCCCCTCAATGTCACCGACAGGACCCAGACGGAGAACATACCGCTCGCGCTTGGTCTCAATCGTGGAAGCCGAGGAATTTATCATTGGCTCATTGATTATCTTCCGAGGCTAGCATGGATCCAAAGCAGTGGTTTGATTGAAAACGAGGGATGCAAAATCCTCCTCAACGCTGCGCGGTCCGGCTTCGAGCAAGATACTCTTGAGATGCTCGACCTCGGAAAAGCAGTTCAGAAGCTCGACAGATCGGTCTTCGTCGAACGCCTGTTGGTCGCGCGGGTCGGTTTCCGTGGCATGTCAGGATGGCGCCATCTGGATAGTATCTACGAAGAACTTGGTGAACGCGCGAGCACCTTGGCCGCAAGCAACAACGTTGAACTGCCAGACCGTGTCTACGTGACACGACGAGACGCCGCCCGGCGTGTGATGAAGAATGAAGCCGATGTGGAAGCCGTAGCGAGAAAGCTCGGGTTCACCGTGATGGAGTTCTCAAAAATCCCTCTCTGGCACCAATTCGCTATCGCCCGGCATGCCTCGGTCATCATGTCCCCTCACGGGGCCGGACTATCTCATATCATTGTCGCGAAACCAGGCCTTCAAGTGATCGAAATCCTTCCGATCATGGATGGGACGTACCAGCTGCGTTTTAATTACGCTCGACTTTCAATCGTCAAGGGCCATCGATATTCGGCGTGGCTAGAACCCCAGCATCCTGGCTTCGATGCATGGACAGTCGATTTGCCGGCCTTCACGACTTTCCTCAAGAAGACTCTTAAGGCGCCCCCGGCTGGCTCGGGTCGGTGAGCTGGATCGTCCAGCTCTTCTGCTCACCGGTATCGACCTCGTAGAAGCCGTTGCGGTCGTAGCCTCGCGCGAGACAATCCTCGACGCCGCGAATCGTGAATTCGGTGTCGCGGGTGCACATGAGCGACCGGCCGTTCCACTCGCCACCGCGGGTATAGTCCACCGCGTAGACGTAATAGAACCGCGCGGCGAGAGCGCCGCGCAGCAGGATTTCGCACCCTTTGGGCGCCACGTCCCACCACCCTTCCGTCACCCAGCCCTGCGTATCGCGATATCCCAGCGAGATGCCGACCTTGCTTGCGGTCTGGTTGCACATCCGCAGATCGGCCCGGGCGGGCGAGGCGGTGAGTAAGAGGGCGGCCAGCGGAGAGGCGAGCCAGAGAACCTTCCCCCTCCCCACGCGCGGCGGGGAGGGGGTCGTACGGCGACGGCTCACGCCGTTAACCGACGAGGATGATGCGGCAATCGTTGACATTGGTGCGCGTGGGACCCGGCTGGACGAGATCGCCGATCGTGGCGAAGAACTTCGTCGAATCATTGTCCGCGAGCATCGCAGCCGGATCGAGGCCGGCGGCGCGTGCGCGCTCCAGCGTCGTCGGATCGACGAGACCGCCGGCCGGATCGGTGGCCTCGCCGCGTCCGCCGTCGGTGCCGTCGGTATCGGCGGCAATGCCGAGGATACCGGATTCGCCATCGAGGCCGATCGCGAGGGCGAGGGCGTATTCCTGGTTCGGGCCGCCATGGCCCTCGCCGACGATGGTCACGGTGAGTTCGCCGCCGGAGATGATCGCCACCTTACGGCCGGCCGCCTTCATCTCCTTGGCGAGGGCGGCGTGTTCCGCCGCGACCTCGCGGGCCTCCCCCTCCACGTCGGGGCCGAGCATCACGATCTCGTAGCCGGCGCGCCTGGCCGCGTCGGACGCCGCGTTCAGGGCGTCGATGGGACGGGCGATGATGCGGTACTCGGCCCGGGCGAAGGAGGGGTCGCCCGCCTTCGGGGTCTCGTTGGCCGGGTCGTTGAGGAGGGCCTTGGCGGTCTCGGGCAGGGGAATGTTGCGGCGCTCGCAGATCTCGCGGGCGTCGGCGAGCGTCGAGGGATCGGGCACGGTCGGGCCGGAGGCGATCACCGCCGGGTCGTCGTGCGGCACGTCGGAGATGGCCAGCGTCAGGATCGAGCGGGCGTTGCGGGCCATCATGGCCAGACGTCCGCCCTTGATCCGGGAGAGGTGCTTGCGCACCGCGTTGATCTCGTTGATCGGCGCACCCGAGCGCAGCAGCGCCTTGGTCACCGCCTGTTTCTCGGTGAGGGTGAGGTCGCCGGCGGGCGCGATCCAGTTGGCCGAACCGCCGCCCGAGAGTAGCACCAGCACGTCGTCCTCCGGACCGGCATCGGCCGCGATCTTCAGGGCGTCGATGGTGGCGTCGATGCCGGCCTGGTCCGGCACCGGGTGCCCGGCCTCGACCATGCGGATCATCGGGGCATCCTCGCCGTAGCCGTGGCGGGCCACCGCCAGGCCGACGATGCGGCTCTCGTCGACACCGTGCTGCTCCCGGTAGAACCGGCTCGCCACGGCGGCCATGCTGCCGCCGGCCTTGCCGGCACCGAGGATGATCAGCCGGCCGGGCCCCGGCGCGGGCAGGTGCGGCACCAGGCAGCGGGAGGGATGCGCGGCGGCGATCGCCTCGTCGAGGAAACCGAGAAGCAGGCCGCGAGCGGCATCGTGGGACGAAGGGGGGGAAGCGGGCGAGGCGTGTGAAGGCGCGGTCATGGCGTGTCCGTGTCTCATCAAGGTCCGATCGCGCGGGCCGGATTGCTTGTCCGCCGGATTATTGCCGTGGCGGCGCGATCGCCTATACGTGCTGTGCCCGAGCCCTGCCGCCTCGGCAAGCGCGCGATGACGCGACCGGCGGCGTGTTTCCTGCCTGCCCAGGGGGATTTTCCCCCAATCGGCCCTGAAGGACCGTGACCACCTCATGTTTCCGCCGCATCCCGTCGAGACGATCCCAGGCGATCCCGCATCCGGGCTCCTCCTCATCTGCGAGCACGCTTCGAATCACGTACCGGAGGATCTGGCGCAGCTCGGCGTTCCGGAACGGGAATTCGCGCGCCACATCGCCTACGATATCGGCGCGGCGGACGTGACGCGGCGGCTCGCGGCGCATCTCGGCGTGCCGGCCATCCTCACGCGGTTCTCGCGCCTCGTCATCGACCCCAACCGGGGGCGCGAGGACCCGACGCTGGTCATGCGCCTGTCGGATGGTGCGGTGGTGCCGGGCAACGCCCGCATCGACGAAGCCGGCAAGGACGAGCGCATCCGGCGCTTCTACGTGCCGTTCGACGAGGCGGTGAATGCGGCCGTCGCGCGGGCCACGGAGGTAGGCGTGCCGCCTTCCATCGTCACGATGCACAGCTTCACGGCCTCGTGGCGCGGCTTTATGCGGCCCTGGCATGTGGGCATCCTGTGGGACGAGGACGACCGGATGAGTGCGCCCCTCATCGCCGGCTTGCGCGCCGACCCGGCCGGGCTGACGGTGGGCGACAACGAGCCCTATGGCGGGGGCCTGCCGGGCGACACGATCGATCGCCACGCCATCGCGCGCGGCCTTCCCAACGCCCTCGTGGAGATCCGGCAGGATCTCATCGCCCTGGAGCCGGGCCAGATCGAATGGGCGGCGCGTTTCGCCAAGCTCCTCCGACCGCTGATGCCGAAAGCCGGCTGACCGTCATTCGGTGATGAACAGAGAGCACATACGAAAGCGGCGGGGCTCACGCCCCGCCGCTTTCGTCA
Source organism: Methylobacterium sp. Leaf106 (assembly GCF_001422895.1). NCBI lineage: Bacteria > Pseudomonadati > Pseudomonadota > Alphaproteobacteria > Hyphomicrobiales > Methylobacteriaceae > Methylobacterium > Methylobacterium sp. Leaf106. The sequence goes on along the minus strand of NZ_LMNB01000007.1, from coordinate 27,797 downwards.
TTTGAGCAGACTGTGTTTAGCGGGGGCCGCCGGAGGTGCGGCCGTACTGCCAGACCGGGAAGCTGTTCTGCTCTGCGTTGCCTTCGCGGGCGGAATCGACGCTGCGGCGGCTGACGACCGACCCGGTGGTCAAATCGTCATCGGCGACGACCTGACGGACTGCACTGCCGGGGGCCGCGTAGGCAGAGATACCCGCGGGCGCAGTATAGCTCTGAGCGAGCGCAGGCGAAGCAACGGCGCCGAGGGTCAAAGCAACAGCGGCAACGGCGGGAGCGAAACGGGTGTTCATGACTGGATCCTATTGAATGTCGCGGTCTCCGTCAGAGGGCGGTGGGCCGTGAGTTCTTGTGTAGCCCCGATGTAGGACGAACCCTGCCGCAACGTCGTGCGGTTTGGCACCTGCATGCGCGAGACGCCGGGCAAGCGCTGATTTGAGGCCTCGCGATGCGCTAGACGCAAGAGAGCGAGGAGCAGCAATCACCGAGATCAAGTGGCATAATGTGATTGCTGTCACCGAGACGAATGGCGATTCGGCATCACTTCGTGGTCGTCGCTTGCCGGTTTTCGACCTTGTCAACAGGTTGCCGACGCCAGGACTTAGGAGAGCAGAGAATTGATATTCAATATCTGCAAGCTTACGGTCGTTTTGCTGATGTTGTTGGCCTTACCGGCCTCAGCCGGAGACCGCGCCGGGATCGGCTTCATCGGCTATTCCAACACCGGCTCTTATTTCGCCTACGAGGAATTCGGCATCCAGGACGGTTCTGGCTTTGCGTATGCCAATCTGTACGTGCTCGACCTCAACACCAAGAGCTGGGTCGAGGGCACCCCCTTCCGTCAGGTAATCGAGAACGAGACCGGCAGCATCGCCTCGGCAGTGGCCGGCGTACGGGCCAAGGCCAAGCCCATGCTCGACAAGCTGGACATTGGTGAACCGGTAGATATCGCTGCCCTCAATGCCGATGGTGCACTGAACACCGATATGCGCAAGTTGCGCTTCGGCCGCCCTGGTGACGGCATGGCGAATCCCGATCAGGACTATGAGCTGGTGCTGTCAACAATCGAGGACGGTATTGCTCCGCCAAAATGCGCGGCCCTGGGCGAGGAGTATGTATCGGGCTTTGCCCTTACCTTGACCGTCAATGGAAAAGCTCGCGAGGTTTATCGCGATACCGCCGTGCCGGAGAGCCGTGGCTGCCCGCAGGGCTATCGGCTTTATGCAGTGGTCAGACAGTACGATGGTCTCGTCTCCTTTGCACCCGACATGACGCCAGGTATGGTCGCCATCGTCTCGGTCTATTCGATGGGCTTTGAGGGTCCGGACAGGCGTTTCATCGCTGTTCCAATTGGCAGTTAGCCCTCACGCCTGACGAGATCGCTCGGGTTTGCGCCGCGCCGGGCAATCAGCCTGCAACACTATGTTCCGGGGTTGAGGATTGCGAGCTTGACCAGAACATCCGCGTGCACGGCTTCTACTTCTCCGGTGCGCGCGACGCTCGGTGCGAGTTCCAGCATGGCTTTATGGGCTGTCGTGGCTGACGCCGCGCTGCCAGCGACAGTTCCGCCGCGCCGGCCCGTTGACACCCATTCCGGATCAACCGCGCCCCGCTCCAATTTTGAATGGCCTTCCGCACGGAGCGACGGTCGGCGCCTCCGGTTTCGCAACCGTTCTGACAGTTCCCGTAACTCCTCATCCCGATCAACCACCGGAGCCGAGACCCGGATGGCAAGATCCCCAAGGGACACTGCAGGCTCACCGGAATATGAACCCACCCGAAGAGCGACGGACATTAGTCCTGGCGCTGGACAGGCCGTTGGCCGCTCGGGAACGAGGTGACTACATAGGGGGCCGCGTTATTCGCGATCCCAAGCGAAGTGTCCGGCGCCTTCCGCATGAACCCGCATTTCCGCGGGAGGTCATGCGCGCGCAGGAGCGCCGGGATCGCCATGCCCCCGAAAGCCATGCGCCCGAAAACGGGACCGCGCATCAGCGATGGTATATCCTCGCGCGAAAGCGGTGACTGGCCGCGAGCCCGAGGATGAGGAAACAGCCATGACCGAGATCGACACCGCCACCCGGACGGAATTGGAAGCCGCGGTGTTCCGCCGCCTCGTGGCGCATCTGCAGACGCGCAGCGACGTCCAGAACATCGACCTCATGAACATGGCCGGCTTCTGCCGGAACTGTCTGTCGAACTGGATGAAGGACGCCGCCGACGAGCGCGGCCTCGGCCTCACCAAGGACGAGACCCGCGAGCGCGTCTACGGAATGCCCTATGAGGAATGGAAGCGGCTGAACCAGGCCGAGGCCACGTCCGAGCAGCAGGCGGCCTTCTCGAAGGCCCAAGCCGAGCCGCACTAAGCTTCCGGTAAGCGTGATCGCTTAACCAGCCTCCTCCGGCGCATCCCACCCGATGCGCGTCAGATCAGGAATTGAGACGCTCATGGCCGCTTCCGCCGCACCCGCCGTCGATGCCTCCTCGGTTGCCGCCGACCAGCTCAAGAGCTTCATCGAGCGCATCGAACGCCTGGAGGAGGAGAAGGCCGGCCTCGCCGGCGACATCAAGGACGTCTATGCCGAGGCCAAGGGCACCGGCTTCGACGTGAAGGCCCTGCGCAAGATCATCTCCCTGCGCAAGAAGGACCATGCCGAGCGCCAGGAGGAAGAGGCGATCCTGGAGCTCTACATGCAGGCCCTCGGCATGGTGTAGGCCGACATCGCGGCGTGCCGGCCCAACCTTTCGCGCATAGGGCAGGGCAATAACGACGATGCCTCAGCTCCTCGACACGCCCTCGCTGGCCGGCACGGCTCACATCCTCCTCGTGGAGGATGACGACGGCATGCGGATGCTCGTCACCCGCCTGCTGCGGGAAAACGGCTACCGCGTCACCGGTTGCCGCAACGGCGGGGAGATGTGGCGGCTCCTGCCGGAGGGCGGCATCGATCTCGTCCTCCTCGACGTGATGCTGCCCGGCGCCTCCGGCATCGATCTCCTGCGGAGCCTGCGCGCGAAGAGCACGGTTCCGGTCATCATGGTCAGCGCCCGCAACGAGGAGGCGGATCGCGTGCTCGGCCTCGAATTCGGGGCGGACGATTATGTGGCCAAGCCGTTCGGACGGCCGGAACTGCTCGCCCGGATCCGCGCGGTTCTCCGGCGCTCCGCCATCGCCGCGACCGCGCCGGACGCGTCCCGCAGCGAGAGCGTGGCCTTCGACGGCTGGCGTCTCGACCTGCGCAGCCGCTCGCTCCGCGACCCCGAGGGCGCGGGCGTCGACCTGTCCGGGGCGGAATACGACCTGCTCCTGGTGTTCCTCGACCATCCGAACCGCGTCCTCGGCCGCGAGCAGATCCTGGAACTGTCCCGCGCCCGCCTCGGCTCACCCTCGGACCGCAGCGTCGACACCCTGGTGAGCCGACTTCGGCGAAAGCTGGAGCCGCCGGACGGCCACACCGCGATCATCAAGACGGTCCGTGGCTCAGGCTACATCTTCAGCGCGACGGTCGAACGGAGGTGAGGCGCCTGCTCGCCTTCGTGCGCAGCCTCGAGGCGCGCACCATGGCCGTACTGCTCGTGGCCATCGTCGTCGTCCATGCCGGGGCATTGCTGCTCTATCGCCAATCGGCGGTCGCGGCCGCCGACGAGGCCTTCGCGCAGCAGCTCGCCACTCAGCTGGCTCTGGCGCGGGAAGGCCTGATCCGGCGGCCGGTGATGGAGCGCGACACGGAGGCGAGGGCACTGTCCTCGCCACATTTCGAGATCGGGTGGTCGAAGGCCCCGCCGATCCGCCCGCGGGAGCGTGACGATCCTATCCTCTGGTCGCTCAGGTCCCGCATCCTCGCCCTCCAGCCGAGCCTCGGCCCCGGGCTCGTCCTCGCCATGGGGGAGGGGGAGGATGCACTGCACGCGCAGGATCTGAGCGGGGCGCTCTCGCTGCCCGATGGCGGCACGCTGACCTTCCGTTCCGCCCATGCTCCGAACCTCGCCCGCCGGGGAGCCTGGGCTTTCGTCTCGACGGCGGTGGCGATCCTCGTCGGCCTCGCCGCCGTACTGCTGGTGCATCGGATCGCGAAGCCCTTGCGCAGCCTCACCCGAGCCACGGAAGCGATCGGCAACGGCCCCGTGGTCGCCGTGCCCGAGGCCGGCCCGGACGAAACGCGGGGAATCGCCCGCGCGCTCAATGCCATGCAGCACCGTATTCACGGACTGGTCTCCGAGCGGACTCAGGCACTCGCGGCCGTCTCCCACGATCTGCGCACGCCCATCGCCCGGCTGCGCCTGCGCATCGAGCGCCTGGCCGACGCCAAGGAGGGACAGGCCATGTCCGGCGACCTCGACGAGATGCAGGCCATGATCGACTCGACGCTGGCTTATCTGCGCGGCGATACGGACCCGGAGCCACGCCGGATCACCAACGTGGCGAGTCTCGCGATGAGCGTCGCCAATGCCGCCGCCGATGCCGGCCGGCCCGTCACGTATGACGGGCCCGGCAGGGCACTGTCGGAGGTTCGACCCGTCGCCCTGAGGCGGGCCCTGGAGAACCTCGTCGACAATGCCGTGCGCTATGGCGAACGAGCCGCCATGATCCTGGAAGTCGGCGAGGACGCGGTCGTCCTGAGGATCGAGGATGACGGCCCCGGTATTGCTCCAGAGGAGGTGGAGAGCGCGTTCGCGCCGTTCACGCGCCTGGAGGCCTCGCGCAATCGCCATACCGGCGGTACCGGTCTGGGCCTCACCATCGCCCGGCGCGCGATCCAGGCCGAGGGCGGCAGTCTCACCCTGACCAACCGGGCCGAGGGCGGGTTGCGGGCCGAGCTGATCCTGCCGCGCGTGTAGGTCCAGGGCACGCCTGATACCAAGTCTCACCGACTCTGACCCATAGGTCAGGGTCGGTGAGGTTCGGCGGACGACCGCCGCCGCGCCGTCGCGCGGGGAGACCTCGATGAGTCAGGCTCATCGAGGTCCGATATGACACACTTCGTCACGAAGGCGGCGCGCGGGCGTCAAACGGCTTTTCCATCTCCTGGATCGACGCGGCGGAGCAGCCGCGCAACCACGGAGACACCGACCATGACACGCTTTGCACGCAGCCTCGCCGCCACCGGCATCCTCTTCGGCCTCGCGGTTCCGGCCCTGGCCATCGACGGGCACGGCAATGCCAGCAACCCCTCCGTCTCGGTCCCGAACACCGGGACCGTGTCGGGCGGCCCGGCCCATCGCGACGACCCGCGCGTTCAGGAATCCAAGGAGGTCGGACGTGACGGGAAGCCGCTGCATTCCGACAAGGATGGCCACGCCCACGGCCACAGCCACGACAAGAAGTGACGATCGGGCGGGAGGTGCGAGGCCGCCTCCCGCCGCTTCAACGCCGGGTGCGCGCCTCGCGCAGGGTGGAGCCGGGCTCGACGGCGCCGCCCTTCGAGACGGCGATGCGCTGCGACAGGTAGATGCCGTGATGGCCCGAACAGGCATAGGCGGCAAAGCACGCGACCGCCATGGCGACGCCGTGCGTCGCCCCGAACAGCTCGATCCCCATCAGCGTACAGGCAAGGGGCGTGTTGGCCGCTCCCGCGAAAACCGCCACGAAGCCCAGCGCCGCCATCAGGTCGAGGGGCGCCCCCATCACTCCGCCAAGGGCATTCCCGAGGGCGGCGCCGATGAAGAACAGCGGCGTCACCTCGCCGCCCTTGAAGCCCGAAGCCAGGGTGACGACGGTGAAAAGGATCTTCCAGGCCCAGGACCAGGGATGGACCTCCGGGCCGAAGAAGCTCGCGATGCTCAAGCCTCCCGCATCCGGCGCGGTGACGCCGAGGCCGAGATAGTCACGGGTGCCGACCGCGTAGACGAGGCCGATCACCGCCAGGCCGCCGAGGACCGGGCGCAGGGGCGCGTAGGGAATCAGGCGCTTCAACCACCCGCCGAGGATGTGGTTGGCCTCGGCGAAGACGAGAGCCGCGAGCCCGAAGGCGACACCCGCGACGGCGACTTTCGCTAGTAGAATCGGATCGAGGGCGATGGGGCCGGTCGCATCCGCCAGATAGGCGATGCGGAACAGCGAATGGTGGATGCCCCAGGCCTGGCAGGCCCAGTCGCCGATGACGGCTGCGAGCAGGCAGGGGATCAGAGCGGCATATTCCACCCGGCCGATGGCCAGGACTTCGAGGGCGAAGACGGCCCCGGCGATGGGGGTGCCGAACACCGCCCCGAACCCTGCCGCCACGCCCGCCATCAGCACGATGCGCGTGCCCGCCGGATCGAGCCTGGCCAGGCGCCCGATGGCGCTGGCGAGGCTGGCGCCGAGTTGCACCGCCGTGCCTTCCCGGCCGGCGGAACCGCCGAAGAGATGGGTCACGACGGTCCCGAGGACGATCAGCGGCGCCATGCGCAGGGGAACGCCGCCACCGGGCTCGTGGATCTGATCGACCACGAGGTTGTTGCCGCCCTCCACGCCGCGCCCGACGCGATGGTAGAGCAGGCCGATGGCAAAGCCCCCCACAGGCAGCAGGAACAGCAGCCAGGGATGCGTGAACCGGGCGCTCGTGGCGACGTCCAGGCACCAGAGAAAGGCCGCGCAGAGGGAGCCCACCACGACCGCCATCGGCACGAGGATCACCGCCCAGCGGGCGAACGCGATCGCCCAGGCCACGCGGACCATCGTGACGCGCTTCAGATCGGCGATCCGGTTCTTGAAGGAGGCAGGCATGGTTCCACCGTCTTGCTGCGTGGCAAAAGGGTAGGAATCATCAGCCCTTATGGCGGTTCGGCTGAGTCTCTCTCACCGAACTCCCGCTGCGCCGTCGTACTCCGAGGGAGAACCGACCGTGATCGGGAGTTGTGTGAGGCACTCTTCACGCCCGGCAGAATCCATTGCCGCAGACTTCGTGTCCCGTGGCGGGCAAGGCGTCAAGCCTGTTCCGCCCTCTGCGCACCCCATCGCCGCCGCCCGGGCGTCGGCCCCGACCCAAGTCGGAGGCCATCAGGTTAGCGAGGGTCAGCGCCCGGCAGCCACCGCGCGGGTGGACGAGCCGGTGAAGCGCGCGGCGGTGAGGTCGTCGCCTGGGCTACGTCCGGAGAAACGGCTGCGTACGCCGCTCTCCGCCTGGGCGACGAAGCCGGCCGGCGCGGCATCGGCGCGGGCGCGGGCCGGGGCGACGTGAACGGGAGAGGCGCGGCTGGCCGGCGCGGTCTCCGCGGCGGCCACCTCGAACAGGGCGCGCAGTTGCGTGCGGGCATCGGCATCCGCGGCGACGGGCCGGGCGAAACGGGTGGGCGCCGCGGTGACGGGCGGCGGCGCGGCCATCCCGGTGGGCGCGAGGCTCGCCACCTGAATGGCGGGACGCGGCGGCGGCAGGGGCATGGTGAGTGCGGCGGAGACGGCGGCGAATTCCGATGGCCGGCGCGGCGGCAGCGGCACGTCGATCGAACTCGCTTCCGCCTCGGCGGGGATCGCCGGCTTGGAGATGTCCTGAATCTTGGAGACGTCCCGAATCTCGGAGACGTCCTGGGTCAGGAGGCTCTGGGCATCGCGTCCGTCACGGCGCAGGAGAGCGCCCTTGAGGGCATCGGAGGCGGCCGGGGCGGCATAGGCCAGGGCCTCGCGGGTGCCCGACTGGTCGTCCGGATCGGCACTGGCCACGAGAACGGTGGGCTTTGCCCGGGCGCGGGCCGGAGCTTCGGGCGGCGGCGCGGGGGTCTTGGAGCCGCCACCGAAGAGGCTGGCGAAGAAGCCCTTGATGCTCGGGCCGTCATCCTCCTCCACCGTCGCGACCTGGGTCACGCCGAGCACGGTGCCGCCACGGGCGAGCACCTCCGCGCGGGCAAGCTCGTAGCCCGGCAGGGGCCGGTTGTCGGTGGGCAGGTGCACGGTCTTGCCGTCGGGAAACAGGCGCGCCAGCTGGTCGTGGCTCATGCGCGGCCATGAGCGGACGGAGCCGACGTCGAGATGGACGAAGGGCGAGCCGGCATGGGGATACCAGCCGACACCGCCGCGCTGCATCCGCATGCCGACGGCGCGCAGCTGGTCGATGGAGACATCCGGCAGGTAGAAATCCATTGCCTTGCCGAGCATGTGCTGGCTGAACTCGGCCACCGCACGCGACCGGCGGCGCAGCATGGCGTTGGTACCCGGTGACCGATAGGCCGAGACCACGGTGATCGGCTCCTGCGAGCCCACAGACCGGTAGGCCTCCCACACCGTGTCGAACAGGCGGGGATCCATCTTGGTGGGCTCGTCCAAGCGCCAGTCGCGCAGCATCCAGTTGAGCTGTTCCAACGCCGCCCGGTCGTAGCGCCCGTCACGCTTGAACGTGATCGTCGCGCTCTCCTTCGTATGGGTATGGTAGATCGAGAGAGTGCGGGTATCGCCGTTGGCGACCGCATCCTGCGTCCCTCGCGTGCCCGCGCCGAGCGCCAGGGCGATGCCCGACGCAGCGACGATCGAACGGCGCAGGCGGGAATGGGAGAAGGCGTCGCGGAGATAGCCCCGAAGGCGAGAGATCGGCTGGGTGGATCGGTCGGCCGACTGGGCCTCTTCACGCAGCGGAATGCCCACGATCGTCCTCACCTCTGCCAGACCACGCGTTGGCGCGTGGATCATGGTGAACGCAAGGTTACCGAAAACCGTAAACGAAAGGTTCTCGGATCCTCAGCCATTCGCCGGTCGACACAACGGCTAGGTTTGAACCGTGGCGAAATCGTGCCGGCCCGCCGCCATGATTCAGCATCGACAAGAGCGGCGGCGCACATTCCTCGCCGCGTGACATTCGCGCAACGACACCGGTGGCGCGTTACCACCAGCCGCGGGAGACCGGGGCAGGGGCCGGTACCGGTCCCCACGGATCGACCGGGGCCGCTTCGGCGGATCTGGCCGCCGGTGCCCTGACCGCCCGCACGGGATTGGCGCCGGAAGGGGCGGGGTGCGATGCGGCGCGGCGAACCTCCGGCGAAGCCCCGGCCGCGCCCGGCGCCGACGTCGAAGGCCGCGCCGCGACCTTGGCCGGCGCTTTCACCGGCGCCTTGGCGACGAGCAGGCTGCCCGGTGCGAGACCGAGGGCGATCTTCATGCGCGCATCGTGACCGTAGAGATCCGAAAACGTGCGTAGGGATCCGCGCTCGTCCGCATCGAGGGTGAAATAGGCGAGATGCACCGGCAGCTTCTCGGGCAGGCGGATGGTGCGCTCGCCCTTGCCGATGAGCTTCTTCAACCGCTCGCTCGACCACGCTTCGGGCAGGACCGAATCGGCGAACCGGAAGGGATCGTCCACGCGCACGCAGCCATGGCTCATCGCCCGCTGAGAAGCGGAAAACAGCGAACGGTTGGGCGTGTCATGCAGGTAGACGGCATGGTTGTTGGGGAAGAGGAACTTGATGAACCCGAGCGCATTCCGCTCGCCCGGCGGCTGGCGCACCGAGATGTTGCCGTTGCGATAGACAACCTCGTAGCCGCGACGGGCCGCGTAGTTCGGGTCGCGGGCCAGGGCGGGCAGGAACTCGTTCTTGAGGATCGAGGGCGGCACGTTCCAGGACGGGTTGATGACGGCGTATTCCATCATCCCGGAGAAGACCGGCGTCGGCGTCTCGGCCTTGCCGACGATGACGCGGGTCTCGTCGCGCTGCGTGCCGTTGCGGACCACCCGCAGGCGGAATTCGGGGATGTTGACCAGGACGTAGTCACGACCGAGGTCGCTCGGCAGCCAGCGCCAGCGCTCCATGTTGACGAGGACGGTCGCCTCCTCGTCGCCGACGCGCGAGGATGACTCGGCCCGGCCCAGGGCGGCGACGGTCTGCGGCGTGAGCGTGCCGGTGATCGGCAGGCCGCGACCGCGCTGGAACTTCGCCACGGCGGCGGACACGTTCGCATCGAACGCATCCGGCTCGCCGGAGGCGGCGTCGAGGGTGCCGGCGGTCCGGGTCGGCAAGCCGAAATGGCGGCGTAGCGCGGGGACGCGGGGATCGTTCATGCCGACCTTGAGCACCGGCCCGGCGGGAATTGTGACGGGCGATGCCGCCATGGGCGCGCTATGGAGATTGCGCAGGCTGGCGAGCCGCGCCTTCAGAGCGAGGTAGCCGGCCTGCGCCGGGTTGTAGCCCTGCAGCACGGTACCGGCTTGCGGCCCGGCGCTGGCGACGCGCGTCAGGACGGCATCCGCGCCGGGAATGTCGAGGGTGGGCGTGATCAGGCGGGATATGGCGGACAGGTTGAGGCGCGCCCCGCGTGCGTCCTTGGCGTAGAGTACGATGGCGGCCGAGAGTTTCAGCTCGATCTCGGCGGTCTGGGCCTCGGTCAGTCCCTGCGTGCCGATGACCGGCACCGGATAGGCCTGGACGTTGAGGCCGTCCTCGGCTGCAAGGGAAAGGCGGGACGCGGCGGCCTTGGCGGCGGGGGTGAAGGCGCCATCGACCACCCAGACCGGCTTGAAGGCACCGAGACCGTAGAAGGCCTGCATCGCCTCCCGGTCCTTGGTGCTCAGGCGTGCGAGGAGAGGGGCCGGATCGGCGAGGCGGGCAGCGAGGGCCGCCCCCATCGGGTCGGTCGGCACCGGAGCTGCGGACACGGCGCCAGCGGGTTCGGAGCCGGCCTCGGCGTTCGTGGTCTCCGCCTTGCCCGTCTCGGGCGGACTCGCTGGCGTTTGGGCGGCCTCTCCCGCTGCGGCGGGTTTGGCCGGCTCGGGGGAGGGCGATACCGGCGCGGAGATCGCCCCGGTCGCCACCCTGTCGCCTTGCCCCTGCTCGGACGAGACCGATGGCGCGGCAGCGCTCTGCACCACGGAAGGAGCCGGATCGAGCCGGGGTTCGGCCTTTACCGCGTAGCCGACACAACCCGCCATCAGGGCAGCCAGTGCGACGGAGGCGGAGCGCGAAGCGCCCATGATGAAACTCCCGGAACCGGCCGCAACGGCCGTGTTTGAGCTCAAAACAATCGCTGCTTGCGCCACCGCTTGCAACGGCGCGCGGGCAACAGTGGAAGCCTGGCGTGCGCCGGAGGCTGGAAACGCAGTGCCGTGACGCACATCCCAATTCAAAGGATGCGAAGGGATCGCTCCCGCGTCTCAGGCAGCGGCTTCGTCGCCCTTCTCGTCGCCGTCGAGACCGAGATCCTTCAGCTTGCGGTAGAGCGTCGAGCGGCCGATGCCGAGGCGCCTCGACACTTCGGACATGCGGCCCCGGTAATATTGCAGGGCGAAGCGGATGATCTCCGCCTCCAGCTCGTCCATCGGTTTCATCTCGCCGGACTCCTCGGTGACGAGGGTCATGGCGTGGGGGTCGCGGACCTCCACGCGGACGATCTCGCGCACCGGCTCCGGGGTTCCGGCATGGACCATGGGCTGGACCGGGGCGGCCGGAATGCGCACGTCGAACCCTTCGACCTGGGCGGCGATCTGCGGGAACTCGGCCACGGTGAGTTCGTCGCTATCGGCGAGCACCACCGCGCGGAACAGGGCGTTTTCCAGCTGTCGGACATTGCCGGGCCAGCCGTAGCGGCTGAGCAGCGACATCGCCTCCGGCGTGATCGCGCGGACACGCTTGCCCTCCTCGGCGGCGAAGCGCGCACAGAACGAGCGCACCAGATCCGGGATGTCCTCGCGGCGCGCCCGGAGGGGGGGCAGGGTCATCGGGAAGACGTTCAGGCGGTAGTACAGGTCCTCGCGGAAGCGGCCCTGCTTGACGAGGTCGAGGAGCGAGCGGTTCGTGGCCGAGATGAGGCGGATGTCGATTCGGACACTGCGCTTGGCGCCCACCGGATCGACTTCCCCCTCCTGCAGGGCGCGCAGGAGCTTCACCTGGGCATCGAGGGGAAGTTCGCCGATCTCGTCGAGGAACAGCGTACCGCCCGACGCCTCGACGAACTTGCCCACATGGCGCTCGGTGGCGCCGGTGAAGGCGCCCTTCTCGTGCCCGAACAGGGTCGATTCGACGAGGTTGTCGGGAATCGCGCCGCAATTGACCGTGACGAAGGCCTTGCCGCGCCGGTCGCCCGACCCTTGAATCGCGCGCGCCAGCACCTCCTTGCCGACACCGGATTCACCCTCGATCAACACCGGGATGTTGGACTTGGCCGAACGCTCGGCCAGCCGGATCACGCGCTCCATGTCGGGGCTGCGCGAGGACAGGTCCTTGAAGGTGAGCGAGCCGGAGGCGCGCCGCCGCATGCGCCGGACCTCCTCCTCGAGCTGATCGACCTTGAGGGCGTTCTTGATCGAGACCTGGAGCCGTTCGGCACCGGCGGGCTTCACCACGAAATCGGTGGCGCCGGCCCGCATGGCGTTGACCACCGCATCGATGGAGCCGTTGGACGTCTGGACGATGACGGGGATGTCGAGACCCGACTGGCGCATCTGGGCCATGACGCCGAGACCGTCGAGGCCGCCGGGCATCACCAGATCGAGGAGCACGACGTCGATCGGTTCGCCCGAACGCAGCAGGGACAACCCGTCCTCGCCGCTCTCGGCGACCTTCACCTCGAAACCGAGGCGACGCACCATCGCTTCGGCGAGCCGGCGCTGGACGGGATCGTCGTCGACGATGAGGATCGTTGTCGACATGCGGAGAGCCTCGACCGTGTGCTGAGAAAGGCGATCGTCCCAGGGATATCGCCCTGCGAGTCGGCCACCGGTGTTTCGTTTCGATCCGTAGGGTGAGCGAAGAGCGTAAAGCTGCTCTTAACGACGATCCCACTTTCTTCCCAGATGGTCCACTCCCCGGCCTAGGCGGGGCGAACGAAGGCCATGCCGGAGATTCGTTGCGGCCGAATGGGCCGAATCGGTTGATCACGGAGCCTCACCGCTCGATATCAGCGGAAACGGCGGGGAAACGCCGCTTCAGGATCAAAGACATCATGTCGAGTCGTGCCGTCGTCCATGCCAGCCTCTCAAGCGCCGCCCGGATGCCGGCCGGGCAACGATCGGAAGGAACGAACGTCGCGCGGGCGGCCGCTCTCGCCCTCGACCTCGGCTCGCTTCCCGAATGGGATCTGAGCGACCTCTATTCCGGGATCGATTCGCCGGACTTCCGCGCCGACCTGATCCGGGCGGAAGAGGAATGCAGCGCCTTTTCACAGCGCTACGGCGGCGTCATCGCCGAGATCGCCGGCGGACCCGACGCGTCCGCTCGCCTCGCCGAGGCGGTGGCGGCCTATGAGGCGATCGAGGACCGGCTCGGCCGTCTGATGTCCTTCGCCGGCCTCGTCTACTCCGGGGACACCACGGACGAGCGGCGCCAGAAGTTCTACGGCGACACCCAGGAACGGCTGACCACGGCCTCCGGCCACCTGCTCTTCTTCGCCCTGGAGATCAACCGGGTCGATGACGGCGTGATGGACGCCGCCATGGCGGATGGTCCCCTCGCGCATTACCGCCCCTGGATCGAGGATCTGCGCCGCGAGAAGCCGTATCAGCTCGACGACCGCACCGAGAAGCTGTTCCTCGAAAAGTCGGTCACCGGGCGCTCCGCCTGGAACCGGCTGTTCGACGGGACGATCGCGTCCCTGCGCTTCCCGCTGCAGGGCGAGATGCTCACCCTCGAACCGACGCTCAACAAGCTGCAGGACCCGGACGGGGCGGTCCGCAAGGAAGCGGCCGGGGCACTGGGCGACGTGTTCCGCGCCAATCTGCGGACCTTCGCCCTCATCACCAACACCTTGGCCAAGGACAAGGAGATTTCCGACCGCTGGCGCGGCTTCAAGGACGTCGCCGACGACCGGCACCTCTCCAACCGGGTCGAGCCCGAGGTGGTGGCGGCCCTGGTGGACGCCGTCCAGGCCGCCTATCCGCGCCTGTCGCACCGCTACTACCGGCTGAAGGCCAAGTGGTTCGGGGTGGACGTCCTGCCCTATTGGGACCGCAACGCGCCGCTGCCGCGAGTCGAGCAGCGCACCATTCCCTGGGCGGAGGCGCGCGACATGGTGCTCGACGCCTATGGCGCGTTCTCGCCGCGCATGGCCGACATCGCCAAGACCTTCTTCGACCGCCGCTGGATCGATGCGCCGACGCGGCCGGGCAAGGCGCCGGGCGCCTTCGCCCATCCCACCGTGCCCTCTGCACATCCCTATGTGCTGGTGAACTACCAGGGCAAGCCGCGGGACGTGATGACCCTGGCGCACGAACTCGGCCACGGGGTGCATCAGGTCCTCGCCTCACATAACGGTGCGCTGATGGCGCCGACGCCCCTGACGCTGGCCGAGACCGCGAGCGTGTTCGGCGAGATGCTCACGTTCCGGCGCCTGCTCGCCGCCACCACCGATACGGTTCAGCGACGGGCGATGCTGGCCGCCAAGGTCGAGGACATGATCAACACGGTGGTGCGCCAGATCGCGTTCTACCTGTTCGAGCGGAAGGTCCATCTCGCTCGGGCCGAGGGCGAGCTCACCGCCGAGCAGATCAACGGGCTCTGGATGTCGGTGCAGGCGGAGAGCTTCGGCCCGGCGATCTCGCTGGACGCCGGCTACGAGCCGTTCTGGGCCTATATCCCGCACTTCATCCACTCGCCTTTCTACGTCTACGCCTATGCGTTCGGCGACTGCCTCGTGAACTCGCTCTACGGCGTCTATGCCAATGCCGAAGAGGGTTTCGTGGACCGCTACTTCGCCCTGCTCTCGGCCGGCGGGGCCAAGCCCTACGGCGAGCTCCTCGCTCCCTTCGGCCTCAATGCCAGCGACCCCGCCTTCTGGCAGATCGGCCTCAACATGATCGAGGGGATGATCGCCGAACTGGAGGCGATGGAGGGGTAACGCTCCTTTGCGCCGGCGGCCTTTCGTTGTACACAACGTACAACGAAAGGCCCGACGGTCATGAAGCTCGAAGTCAAGAAGATCGGCAATTCCACCGGGCTCATCCTGCCGCGGGAACTCATCACCAAACTGAATCTGGAACAGGGTCAGTGGCTTCACGTCACCGAAATGCCCGACGGCGGAGTGCGCCTGACTCCCTACGATCCTGATTTCGACAAGGCAATGGCGCTCGTCGACGACATCATGGACGAATACAAGGATACTTTGCGGGCGCTCGCGCAATGACCGAGCCCCGTTTGCTGACGGCCGAAGAGATCAAGGTTGCCCATGAACGCCAACTCGTCCGGTTTGGGGGCCCACCTGGACTTCGAGACGAGAATGCCCTCGAGTCGGCTCTGGGAAGGCCTGTGAACCGCTGGCGATATGAGGACGGCGACCTCGCTTCACTGGCGGCGGCGTATGCCTTCGGACTTGCGCGGAATCATGCATTCATCGACGGCAACAAGCGGATCGCCTTCGTGGCGATGACGCTGTTCCTACGTCTCAACAACATTGCTTTTCGACCGGATCAGGCCGAGGCGACCCGGATGATCCTCGGCCTCGCTGCGAGCGAGATCGACGAGGATGGCCTCACGCGCTGGATCCGCGACAACTGGCCGGCGGCGTGACCCCTTCCGCGACCCAAGGGCTCATGGCCCTGGCACCCTCGGGGGAGGAGCCTATCTCGTAGTGACACTCCTTCGTCGCGCAGAATGGACCCGATGGCCGATCACGACAACGAAGCCAACCGCTTCTCGGCGCGCGCCAGCCGCTATGCCCGTGTCGGCGCCAATGTCGGGGGTGTCGCCGCGCGGATGGCCGGCGCCAAGCTGTTCGGAAAGGGAGAGACCCCCACCAACGCGGCAGCTTTGGCCCAGGCGCTCGGGGGGCTGAAGGGCCCGATCATGAAGGTGGCGCAGCTCCTCGCCACCGTGCCGGATCTGCTGCCGCCGGAATACGCCACCGAGCTTCAGAAACTCCAGGCCGACGCACCGCCGATGGGTGCGGCCTTCGTCAAGCGCCGGATGATGGCCGAGCTCGGCCCCGACTGGCAGAAGCGGTTCGCCTCCTTCGACCTCAAGCCCGCCGCCGCCGCCTCCCTCGGCCAGGTTCACCGGGCCACCGGCCTCGACGGGACGCCCTTCGCCTGCAAGCTCCAATATCCCGATATGCAATCGGCCGTGGAGGCCGACCTGAAGCAGCTCGAAATCGCCTTCGCCCTGCACCGTCGCCTCAGTTCCTGGCTCGACACCCGCGAGATCGCCAAGGAGATCGGCGCCCGCGTGCGCGAGGAGCTGGACTACGAGCGCGAGGCCAAGCACGCCGCCCTCTACGGGGCCGTTCTGCAGGACATCGCCGAGGTGAGGGTGCCCGCCATCCACACCGACCTCTCCACCAAGCGCCTCCTCACCCTCGGCTGGCTCGAAGGCGACAGGATCCTCAGCTTTTCCGATCAGACCCTCGAGATCCGCAATCGTCTGGCGCGGGCGATGTTCAAGGCTTGGTGGCACCCGTTCAGTCGAGCGGCCGTGATCCACGGCGATCCGCACCTCGGCAACTACACGGTCTTCTCCGAGGACGGCGAGGCGCGCGGGATCAACCTGCTCGATTACGGCTGCGTCCGCATCTTCCACCCCCGCTTCGTCGGCGGCGTGGTCGATCTCTATCGCGGCCTGTTGGAGAACGACAACGCCCGGATCGTCCACGCCTACGAGGTGTGGGGATTCAAGAACCTCAACAAGGAGCTGATCGAGACTCTCAACATCTGGGCCCGGTTCATCTACGGCCCGATCTTGGAGGATCGCACGAGAACGGTGGCGGATGGCGTCAAGCCCGGCGAATATGGCCGGCGTCAGGCCTTCGAGGTACATCAGGCCCTCAAGCAGCGCGGACCCGTGACCGTGCCGCAGGAATTCGTCTTCATGGACCGCGCCGCCGTGGGACTCGGCGCGGTGTTCCTGCATCTGCGCTCGGAGCTGAACTACCACCGCCTGTTCGAGGCCGAAATCGAGCGCTTCTCCCTCGAGACCCTGACCGAACGGCAGGGCGCGGCTCTGGCAGCGGCGGGACTTCCATCTCCCGAATAATCGCCAAGATTAACTGCCCGCGCATGACAAGCGGGGATCGACTGTCATTCTCCGGGATAAAACCGGCTTTCCATATTTTCGCGAGTCGGTATCTCGATTGCGGGTGACAGAGGCATGCGCTAAATCCGCTTGGAACCAATCAAGATGATACCCAAGGGGACGACGACAAGATGGCCGATGCGAAGACCGTGACCGGCGTACGTTACAGCCCGGCGATGGACGAAAAGACCCATGAACAGACCTACCGTGGGTTTGTCCGGTTCGTGGAAATCGGCACCTTCGTGGTGATCTGCTGGGTGCTCGCGTTGGCCGTGGGTGGCATTCGCGAGGCTTGGCTCACGGCCATCTTCGGCGTCCTGCTGTCGGGCGTGGCGGGCACGGTGGGCGCGCTGTCGCCTGTCGTCGGTTGGAAGGCTCCCGCTGCGGTCGCCGTTCTTCTGCTTCTGTACCTCTTCTTCGCGTGACGTAGCCACGGACCGCTGGTATACCAGGGGTCCGGGCTCTATATTCCTGCTAAGCTACGGCGATCGAGAACGATCGCCGAGGGGGATCTCCTGAATGCGCATCGCTGTATTGACAGAGTCGGACCCCGCCGAACCGCGGGTCGCGGCGGTGCCCGAGACGATCAAGAAATTCAAAGGCCTCGGGGCCGACGTGACGATCCAGTCCGGGGCGGGCCTGAAGGCCGGTGTTCCCGATGCGGATTACGAGGCGGCGGGCGCCACCATCGCCGCCACGGCGGCGGAGGCCGCAACGGATGCCGACCTCGTCCTCAAGGTTCGCCGTCCCAACGAGGACGAACTGAAGCTCTTGAAGACCGGCGCGACCGTCGTCGCCATCATGGATCCCTACGGTAACGAGACCGCGCTGAAGGCCATGGCCGATGCGGGGATCAGCGCCTTCTCCATGGAGCTGATGCCTCGCATCACCCGCGCCCAGGTCATGGACGTGCTCTCCTCGCAGGCCAACCTCGCCGGCTATCGCGCCGTAATCGACGCCGCCGCAGAGTATGGCCGCGCCATGCCGATGATGATGACGGCCGCCGGCACCGTGCCCGCCGCCCGCGTCTTCGTGATGGGCGTCGGCGTCGCCGGCCTCCAGGCCATCGCCACTGCCCGCCGCATGGGCGCGGTTGTGACCGCCACCGACGTGCGGCCCGCCACCAAGGAACAGGTCGAATCCCTCGGCGCCAAGTTCGTGGCGGTAGAGGACGACGAGTTCAAGCAGGCCGAGACGTCCGGCGGCTATGCCAAGGAAATGTCGGCGGAATACCAGAAGAAACAGGCCGATCTGGTGGCGACGCATATCGCCAAGCAGGACATCGTCATCACCACGGCGCTCATCCCCGGCCGCCCCGCTCCGAAGCTCGTCTCGGAGACGATGGTCGCCTCGATGAAGCCCGGCTCGGTGCTCATCGATCTCGCCGTCGAGCGCGGCGGCAACGTCGCCGGTGCCAAGGCCGGCGAGATCGTCACCACCGAGAACGGGGTCAAGATCGTCGGCCACGTCAATGTCGCCGGCCGCCTCGCGGCAACCGCGTCGAGCCTCTACGCCCGCAACCTGTTCGCCTTCGTCGAGACCCTGATCGACAAGGAGTCCAAGGCCCTCGCCGTCAAGTGGGACGACGAGCTGGTGAAGGCGACGAACCTCACGCGGGACGGACAGGTGGTCCACCCGTCCTTCCAGTCCACAGCAGCCTGATCGCGACGGAGAGACAGATGGCAACCCTTCCTCCCGAACAGGCCGCCGAACAGGCGCGCGCCGCCGCCGCTACCGCCCGCACCGCCGCCGAACAGGCGCAGAGCCTCGCGGACAGCCTCGGTCAGGGCATCAGCCACGGCATCGCCGCCGCCACCCACGGCGCGGTCGACCCCACCGTGTTCCAGCTCGCGATCTTCGTGCTCGCGATCTTCGTCGGGTACTACGTGGTGTGGTCGGTGACCCCGGCGCTCCACACCCCCCTGATGTCCGTCACCAACGCGATCTCCTCCGTCATCATCGTCGGCGCCCTCCTCGCCGCCGGCGTTCCGCTGATCGAGAAGGGCACCGGCTGGGCGCGCTTCTTCGGCTTCGTCGGCATCGTGCTCGCCAGCGTCAACATCTTCGGCGGCTTCCTCGTTACCCAGCGCATGCTCGGCATGTACAAGAAGAAGGCCTGAGACGATGTCCCAGAACGTCTCCGCCCTCCTCTATATCGTCTCCGGCGTCCTGTTCATCATGGCGCTGCGGGGGCTCTCGCACCCGACCACGTCGCGGCAGGGCAACCTGTACGGCATGATCGGCATGGGACTCGCCGTCCTCACCACCCTGGTCGGCCATCCTCCGGCCGGGTTCGGCGCCTGGATCATCGTCCTCCTCGGCCTCGGCATCGGAGGTGGCGCGGGTGCGGTCATCGCCAAGCGGGTGCCGATGACGGCCATGCCGCAGCTCGTGGCCGCCTTCCACTCCCTCGTCGGTCTCGCCGCCGTGGCGGGTGCGGCGGGTACGCTCTACGCCCCGCAGGCGGTGGGCATCCTCGAGAACGGCCATATCCATAAGGAATCGCTGTTCGAGATGGCGCTCGGCGTCGCCATCGGCGCCATCACCTTCACCGGCTCGGTCATCGCCTTCGCCAAGCTCGACGGACGCATGTCCGGCAAGCCGATCATGCTGCCGCAGCGGCACGCGATCAACATCGCTCTCGGCATCGCCCTCATCGGCCTGATCGCCGTGTTCATCGGCACCGAGAGCAAGGCCATCTTCTGGTTGATCGTGGTGCTGTCCTTCGTGCTCGGTGGGCTGCTGATCATCCCGATCGGCGGCGCGGACATGCCCGTCGTCGTGTCGATGCTCAACTCCTATTCGGGTTGGGCGGCGGCCGGCATCGGGTTCACACTGGGCAACCTCGCGCTCATCATGACCGGCGCCCTCGTCGGCTCCTCGGGCGCGATCCTGTCCTACATCATGTGCAAGGCGATGAACCGCTCGTTCATCTCCGTGATCCTCGGTGGCTTCGGCGGCGACGCAGCCGCGGCCGGTGCGGGTGGCGCTGTCGAGACGCGCCCCGTGAAGCAGGGATCGGCCGACGACGCGGCCTACATCCTGAAGAATGCCGAGCGCGTCATCATCGTCCCCGGCTACGGCATGGCGGTGGCGCAGGCCCAGCATTCGCTCCGTGAGATGGTGGACATGCTCAAGAAGGAAGGCGTCGACGTGAAATACGCCATCCATCCCGTCGCCGGCCGCATGCCGGGGCACATGAACGTGCTGCTCGCCGAGGCCAACGTACCCTACGACGAGGTGCACGAACTCGAGGACATCAACGGCGACTTCCCGCAGGCGGACGTGGCTTTCGTGATCGGCGCCAACGACGTCACCAACCCGGCCGCCAAGACCGACAAGACCTCGCCGATCTACGGCATGCCAATCCTCGACGTGGAGAAGGCCAAGACGGTCCTCTTCATCAAGCGCGGCATGGGCTCCGGCTATGCCGGAGTCGAGAACGAGGTGTTCTTCCGCGACAACACGATGATGCTGTTCGGCGACGCCAAGAAGGTCGTGGACTCGATCGTCAAGAACCTCTGAGCGGCGCGGGGCGGCACACCGCCCCGTCAGTCTCGATTGCAAACGGTCGGCGCCATGCGCCGGCCCTTTTCTCGTCTTGGTAGGAGCTGGTTCCGGTATCGCCTCACGCGTCACCTCGAAGCGAGCAGCGCAGTAGCGCCGGATAGCCCCAGGCGAGTAGACTGACGGCGTGTCAGCCGCCTCAGCCCTTGCCCCATCCCGTGCCTTCCTCGGCGTCACCCGTTCCGTCATGGGGCGGCCCTGGCGTGACCGCTGCGGCGACCCCGCCGCCCAGGCCTATGCCGCGACGATGGTGCAGGCCCATGGCCTGCCCGACCTTCTCGCCCGCGTCCTGGCCTCGCGCGGCATCCGGCCCGACGAGGCGGCGGCCTATCTCGAACCGCGCCTGCGCGACCTGATGCCGGATCCGTCCCGCCTCGTGGACATGGAGGCGGCGGCCGAACGGCTCGCCCATGCCGTCGAGGCCGGCGAGCGCGTCGCCGTGTTCGGCGATTACGATGTCGACGGTGCCGCGAGCGCGGCGTTGATGGCCGGCTACCTGCGCGCGCTCGGCCTGACGGTGGACATCCACATCCCGGACCGGATCACGGAAGGCTACGGCCCCAACGTGGCGGCGGTCACGGCACTGGCGGAGGGCGGCGCGACGCTTCTCGTCTGCGTCGATTGCGGCACGAGCGGCCATGAGCCCCTGGCGGCTGCGGCCGAACGCGGGCTCGCCGTGATCGTCCTCGACCATCACGGCGCGCCGGAAATCCTGCCTCCGGTCGCGGCCCTGGTGAACCCGAACCGGCTCGACGACATTTCGGGCTTCGGTCATCTCTGCGCGGCGGGTGTCGTCTTCCTCACCCTCGTGGCCCTCAACCGCCGCCTGAGGCGGGGAGGGCGGGAGGATCTGCCGGATCTCGCCGAAGCCCTCGATCTGGTGGCCCTGGCGACGGTCGCCGACGTGGTGCCGTTGACCGGCCTCAACCGCGCCTTCGTCGTGCAGGGATTGAAGGTGATGCGGGGCCGAGGCCGGATCGGTCTCGCCGCCCTGTTCGATGCGGCATCCCTGAGCGAGCCGCCGGAATCCTGGCATCTCGGCTATCTGCTCGGTCCGCGCATCAATGCCGGCGGGCGCATCGGTCATGCGGGACTCGGCGCGGCCCTTCTCACCAGCGGGGATCCTGCGGAGGCGACCCGCATCGCCACCGAACTCGATCTTCTCAACCGGGAGCGGCAGGGCATCGAGGCACAGGCGGTGCTGGAAGCCGAGGCCGAGATGGATCGCGCGCTGACACTGGCCCCCGACACGCCGATCCTGGTGACGGCCTCCGCCTCCTGGCATCCGGGAGTGGTCGGCCTCGTGGCGGCGCGGCTGAAAGAGCGCTTCGGTCGGCCGGCTTTCGCCTTCGCCCTGCGCCCGGACGGGACCGCCACGGGGTCAGGCCGATCGGTCGCGGGGGTGGATCTCGGCCATGCGGTGCGTCAGGCCGTGGATGCCGGCCTCCTCGTCAAGGGCGGCGGGCATGCCATGGCGGCCGGCGCCACGCTCCCGAGCCACGATCCCACGCCTCTGCGCGACTTCCTGGCGGCCGCCCTCGCCGCGGCGGTGTCGGAGGCGAGGGCGGTGGAGGCACTGCTCGTCGACTGCACCGTGAACGCGGGCGGCGCCACGGCGGAGGTCGTTCGCCTCGTCCAGCGCGCCGGGCCGTTCGGCGCGGGAGCACCGGAACCGGTCTTCGCCCTGCCGTATCACCGGCTGGTCGATGCGGGAATCGTCGGCAACGGCCACGTCCGCGCGCGCTTCAGGAGCCGGGACGGCCAAGCCATCGGCGCCATCGCCTTCCGCTCCGCCCAGGGACCGTTGGGGCAGGCGCTGCTGGGCGGGATCGGACGGGAATTCCACGTGGCCGGAACCCTTGCCATCGATACCTGGCGCGGCGGTGAGCGGGTGCAGTTGCGCGTCGGCGATCTCGCCACACCCTGAACTTTGCGTCGGTGCCCGCGCGGGACGTGTTGACACCCGCGCAAGCCCTCACCATAAGGACCCGCGCGCTGCCGAAAGGCGGTGGTTTGGGGGAATGTCCCGAGCGGCAAAGGGGGCGGACTGTAAATCCGCTGCGTAAGCTTCGTAGGTTCGAGTCCTACTTCCCCCACCAATCCATACCGACACGCTGGCACCACGGCCGATGAAGGGATCGCCTTCTCAAGACCGCGTCGCCATGCTATCGGGCGCCACATGCGGGTGTAGCTCAATGGTAGAGCAGCAGCCTTCCAAGCTGAATACCCGGGTTCGATTCCCGGTACCCGCTCCACCCTCACTTTCCCGAAAAGCCTAGCATCTTCAGTCCGATAGGGCAGGGGCGCGGTATCCTGCGGCTGTTTGCCTGGGTAGTGGATACCGCATGGATACCGCAGACGAACAGGTATCGCCACGGGCGCGGCACGGGACGTGGGCCCGCCCCGAACGTGTAAAACGATTCCCGGATCGCGTTTGTGGAATCGTTTTACACGTTGGCCTAGCAGGGCCATCAGTTCAGGGTCCCGATCTCGCCGTCGTATCCGTCAAGCAACCTGACCTCGCCCCCGGCCGGGTGGAGCGAGGCGGCATCACATCGGGGGCAGTGCAGGCCGCCCGCCGCCATCCGGACCTCCCCCCCACCGGAACGTCGAGGAGCACGTGAAGCAGCACCAGGTCTGCTGCATGACGTCGTCAGACTCGGTGTCGGTCATGTCAGCCTCTGCAAATAGCTGCCGTCGGCGTAGACGGCGATCTCCTCTACGTCGCGGTCGGCAATGACGAGGGGCACATCCATCACTTCGAACGCTATGGACCAAGCGCCGGCGGCCTCGTCGAATTGGAAATCGGTGACCTTCACCGGCCAGACCGTCCGCCGCAGGACGCCCGTGGGCAGGGCTGCCAGGGCCGCGTCGGCGGCCGCCTTCTCGCGCTCGGTCATGACATCCTCCTCAGCCAAGCCCGGGCCCGGCCCTGCCACCGCCGTCGCGCCCTGATCGAGAGACGCTTGCCGAAGGGCGCACGCACGGTCTCGGCCAAGGCGGCCGCCCGCCGGGACATGATCACGTGAGTGATGGTCAGGCCCGGC
Source organism: Methylobacterium sp. Leaf106 (assembly GCF_001422895.1). Lineage (NCBI taxonomy): Bacteria > Pseudomonadati > Pseudomonadota > Alphaproteobacteria > Hyphomicrobiales > Methylobacteriaceae > Methylobacterium > Methylobacterium sp. Leaf106. Next base: position 4,294 of record NZ_LMNB01000007.1, on the reverse strand, counting down.
TCGGACGCGAACCTCTCGGCCCATTCCTCGATGGTCACCTCAACCATGGGAGGACCCCACGGCTGGGAGGTCGCCCTCGACGTCCGACACGGCCTGGCAGATGGCCTCCTGCGCGGTCCGCCTCGTTGCGAGGCGGTACTTCAGGAAATCGAGAGCCGCCTGGAACGGGACGGCCGGGGGCGCGGCTAGAAGAGAGCCCGCTGCCCGTCCTTCTCCGGGATCTGCTGCCGCCCGGCGCTCCATGTAGCGTCGACGGATATCCAGGTTGAGGGCGCGGCGCTCCTCATCAGGCACGAGCTTGAGAACATCGAGGTTCATCTCGAACCGCCGGATGTCGATGGCATTGTCCGCCACGTCCGCCGCGTAAGCATCGAGGAACTCGTCCCAGGTCTGGCCGCTGGCCTCGATGTCCGCGCGCGTCCGGACCGCGACGTCGCCCCAGTAGTAGAGGACCGGCGGCCCGAGGGGGCGCTTCGGCTTGGGCGGGAGCGGCATGGCCAGCCCCCGGGCCCGGCGGACCTGTTGCCAGTGAAGGGTCATGGCTCAGGCCTCCCACTCTTGATCGGCGCCGGCCGGTAGGTTCCTGCGGACCTTCAGGACGGACGTTCCGCCCTCATGGTTTTCGTGGACGTGGACGACCGTGTCCTCGGTCCAGATCGTCAGCCGCTCGATGTCTTCCGGGAAGTCGGCGCTGGACCACTGCGCCTCCGGCAGGATCACCTTCGATGCGATGTCACGGATGCGGGCGGGGTCGCGGGTGACGAGGCACGATTTGGCGGACTATCCCCGTATCGCGGTGAGGGCCACCGGCTTGAAATCGTCACCACCGACGGCATTCAGAAGCGTCTGTCCTTCAGCCATGATCAGGACCTCCTCGCCACGCGGCGCCTGTCATTCCTGACCTCCCGGCAAACGGCGTGCTTGATCCAGTCCGCGAACATGACCTGGATTTTGGCCTGCCGCTGGGGGGCTCCGCCGGGATGCTCCTCGGCGAGGATGCGCTCCACGCTGCGCGCGGCCCCAAGGGCGATCTCGTCGATTGTGGACTGCCTCATGACCGGGGCTCCCGGGCGGGGGAATGCTGCGACCGCCGGAGATCCAGAGCGGCGACAGTTCTGAGCGCGGCGGCCTCGGCCATTTGCAGGCCATGCCTGTCGATCCAGGCCGCTTGGGCTCTTTGCTCCGAGGGTGTCATGCGGGAGTACGAGCGCCCCAAGGCCTCGATCTCATCATCGGTGGGCATGCCAGTCCGGGTCCCTGTCTCGCGTTCGCGAGATCGCTTCAGAGACGATCGAAGCAGGTCTCGCAGATTCGCCTAGGGGGAAACGGTACGCGTCGTCCGGATGGCCCATCGGAAACGCCATCGCCGTTAACGATGCGCAACAAATCGGTGGCGTCTGGCAGGGCCAATGCTATCTTGGGCGTACGGCCATCCCAGATGGTGGTCGATCGAGGTGCGGTATCCCGGCCTCGTCCTTTCAAGGAATGCCCATGCCCCAGACGCCAGTTGTTCTCCTGTCCAGTCCCCTGGAAAAGCAGTTCGGGTCACTTCTCGATGCCGGCTACCAGCCTACCGCGTATGTGACTGACACATTCAAGGCGAACCTGTCCTTTCGCCGTGACTATGAGGTCGTACCCGGGGAGATGCTCACTGTCGCCGTGTGGCACACACGTTCGCGTGGTGCTGCCGAGGCACCAACCTTTCTAGAGTACGAGATCGACATCGGACGTCACGGTAAGCGTTACGCCGGCAGTGCCGCCGAAGCCATTTCCAAGATCAATGAGGCGCTTCCGTCAGAGCTCGCCGCACATCGTGCATGGCTGAAGGAATGCGAGGCTGCGAGGATTGAGGGACGTTTGGTATTAGAGCCACGGCCGTCGCACTCGATGGTGCCCCAGCCCGTCCAGCTGCAGCAAGCCTCCGCCGGACGTCAGACGCAGAATTATGAGCGTTCGCACTATACCTATGACCTCCATGGCGACGTTGTTTGCGTCACGGACCTCAACGACGGCCGTACAGTAACGAACGACGCGCACGCCGTGGTCGAGGACCTCGTCCGGGACCTGGGTGGGCTCTCAGGCAGGACGGTGATCTACCGCGACACCACGGGCATCTGGGATGAGCTCGTGGTCCATAAGGACCGGTTCTCCGGGTTCAGGTCCGTCAACGAGAAGGACCTTGGCCGGGCCCTGGCAAGGATCGCCGTGGGGGCGGCGGCATGATCCGGCTCGGCGTCACGCTCACTATGTCCGGCAAGCGACTTCGCCTGGGAACAGGGATGTAGTGCCTCGCGAACGACGGCTCGCCGTTCTGCGCGAGCGTCGACTATTACCGTTTCGATTGAGGACTAATGCCCAAGATCCTGCTCTGCCCCGTGACGTCCAACTCAACGCTCCCGGGCGTCCCCGTCGGACGGGTCGGCGTGGGCACGCTCGCCAGCTTGAGGGGGATCCCCCCTCGGGCCGGTCCGATCCTTTCGTTCGAGGGGCGGCAGCCGTACATCGACGGCCAGGCGGTCCAATTCCAAGATATATCTGAAGAGCTCCTTCAGGCGGTCATCCACGCGGCCGCATCTCTGTTTGGGGACCTCTGGCTCGGGCCCATGGTACAAGTGACCGGCCTCGGACAGCGCACCCTCCAGCGTGACCGCATCGCGAAACACGGGCTGCCGGTGCACGTCCTGGTCATGCTTGGAAACGCCTCATTCGCGACGCCACCTAAGGCGTTTGGTCACCTGCTCTTGTCCGTCGCCGCGATCTGGGAGGACGTCGGGAAGTCTGATCCCTTCCATCAGGATGGGTCAGACGCCCTTAGTTCTCAGGGACTCGACGAGCTCGCGGACCGCCTCCAGGGGTTGGTCGAGCATGCCCGTCTGACTGTGAATACCCTCCGTGACGAGGCTGAAACTGCCCGTCAGATCCGACGCTCGCTCGAAACCAATCGTTAACGCCTCCCTGCTAGGGAGGTCAGTTCTAGGCGCGTTCGGTCCCTACCGTCATGCGCTGCGGAATTTGAGGATCCAATAGATGCCCAAGGCCCCCCCCCGGGGTGCGCGCCCCCGTGCGCCTACAGAACCGTTTCCCGGAAACCATCCGCCCAGCGTAGAAGAGCTCGACCACGGGCTCGACTTCTTCGATTGCGATCCCCTGGCCGACGCGATCCACTGGTCGAATGGCCTCCTGATGGATTTCCTCGACATCCATCCCCTCGTCAGGACGGCGCTGGAGAGGCTCTCCTCGTGCGTTGTCACCGTGACGACGCTCTCGGCATGCGAGAGCGCGTGCGACGAGGTCGCGGACGATCTCAAGCTGAGCCCTTACGACAGGGATCGATATGCCGACTATGCGGCACGGTGCGTCTACTACGCCGCTTTCCTCGGTGACCACGGGTGCGCCCTTAGGTGCGCCGTGAGGGTCTGGCAGGCCTCGATGGCCGGCGGCCACAGCGACCTGGGGCTCCGGAATCTTCTCACGACGCACTCCGAGATGATGTGCGTTGCTGCTTACTGCGACGGGGGAGATTGGCGTCCGAAGACGGTGCCCCGCTCGGCCCGCCGCCAGGGTGACGCCCTGACCTCGCTGCAGATCATCGCGCGTTCAGTGCCCCCGCTGGAGTGGCCATACAATGTAAAGAGGGGACCGGTCCGGGACGACACGGGGTACGCCCCCCGCGACGAGGACGGGGACGATCTGCCGGAGGCGTCCGGGTCGGGCCTACTCGTCGTTCGCAGCGTCGACCATCTCCCTGGCTCGGCCAAGGCAGGCGTGCATGGCAGCGGCGGGACCACGCCCCGCGCGGAGTGGGCGCCCGTCGCCGGGGTGACCCTCCCGTGCCGGCCGGTGCCCGATCTTGCGGTCGCGCGCCAGGACCTCGTTGAACAGTACCCGCACGCCGCATCCCTGATCGAGCGGATCCTGAACCTCCTCGTCGGGCGTCCGTTCGCGCGGCTCCCCCCAATCCTCCTGGTCGGGCCCCCGGGCTCCGGCAAGACGAGGCTGGCCACCAGCATCGCCACCGCGCTGGGCCTCCCGAGCTCCGTCTACTCCTGCTCAGGCGTGGCGGACGCGTCGCTCACTGGTACCAGCAGGCAGTGGTCTACAGGTCGGGCGTCCGTGCCCCTGCAGGCGATCAGGCAGGAGATGTCTGCGACGGTGGCCGTGGTTCTGTGTGTTTCGGCGTGCAACTTTGACCCCGTGAGGCGGGGGATCGGCGTCCAATTCTGACCCCCTAACCTCGTTCTCGCAGACTGCTCTCCGGTACGGCCGGAAGGGTGGTGTAGGGGGATGAAGGGCG
>NZ_LMNB01000006.1:0-54370 GCF_001422895.1 Methylobacterium sp. Leaf106 | reverse complement strand
CTCGAAGGCTTCGTCGGCGGTGGCCAGGTCGGCTACAACTACCAGTTCACCCCGGGTTCGGGCCTCGTCGTCGGTCTCGAAGCTGACGCCCAGTACACCGACTTCGGCAACAAGAGCCGCTCCGTGACGGGCACCATCAGCCCCGCCGCCGGCGCTTTCACCAGCCCCACCTCTGTCCGCATCCCGGGCAATGAGATGAACTTCTTCGGCACGGTTCGTGGCCGCGTCGGTTACGCCTTCGACCGCGTCCTGTTCTACGGCACCGGCGGCTTCGCCTACGGCGACGGCGGCACCGGCCGCGACGACTTCCGCACCGGCTACACCGCTGGTGGTGGTATCGAGTACGCCATGCCCGTCGACTCGTTCCTGAACTTCTTCCGCTCGTCGGCCGTGACGCTGAAGGTCGAAGGTCTGTACGTGAACCTCGAGAACAAGGGTAACCCCTCGGAGCGCTCGGTGCTGAACCCGAACGGTTCGCTCGTCCTCAGCCGCTCGGTCACCGCTCGTGAGAGCGAGTTCGCCGTCGTCCGCGCCGGTCTGAACTACAAGTTCGGCTCGTACTAAGCCGATACGTCGCAACGTCGACACAGGTCTCGAAACGGAGAAGCCCGGCCTCATGGCCGGGTTTTTTCGTTTCCGAACCATGGTCCGCACCGGCCGGTGCGCACCACCGGACATAAAAAAGCCCGGCCTTCCGAGGCCGGGCTTTTTCACGATGGTCGATCGCCAGCGTTCAGGCGCTGGCCTGGATCCAGCGGGAGAGATCGCCCTTCGGTGCCGCGCCGACCTTCTGGCTGGCGAGTTCACCGCCCTTGAAGATCAGGAGGGTGGGAATCGAGCGGATGCCGTATTTGGCGGCGATACCGGGATTCTCGTCCACGTTGACCTTGGCGATCTTCACGCGACCCTGCATGTCGGCCGAGATCTCTTCGAGGGCCGGGCCGATCTGACGGCAGGGGCCGCACCATTCCGCCCAGAAATCCACGACCACGGGCTCGGCGGATTTAAGAACGTCCTGCTCGAAGCTCGCGTCGGTCACTTTTACCGTCGCCATTGCGATCCCTTTCCCATTGCACGGTCGGCGAGACGAGGCCTGCGCCGGCTTGAGAGCGAGAGTTGGCGACGTGAACCGGGACGGTCAAGGCGTAAGATGCCAAGGGCGGGACAGCCGTTCGATTCTCGCATGCATCATCCACCGCTCTTCATCCACCGCGCTTACGCGAGACCGCCCCGGCCGCCTGTCCCCCCCGCATGATTCCCGTTGCCCCTCGCCAAAGCCGTCGCTTCGCCCCATCTCCCAGCGTGACCGGTAATCCTCGCGGCGAGCGTCCCAGCACGCATGCCCATGACGAGCCGGTGCCAAACGGGCTCGGCCGCCATCCGGCGATCGAGCCCCGAAACAGGCCGAGAGCCGGTGCCCTCAACGCCGGCCATGGAGGACATCACCACGTGACGCGCATCTCTCCGACCTTGCTTGCCTCCTTCGCCGCCCTGAGCCTCGGCACCGGTGCGTTCGCCCAGGATGGCAAATCCGGAACGCCTCAACCGCGGATCGGGGGCGAGTCCTTCGCGGCGCCCCAGAACGAGGCCACGGGCGGGGAGCCCGCCGAAACGGCGCCCGCGAATACGGGCTACAAACCCCTGCTGCCTAACCAGACCCGTGCACCGAAGCCCCTCGAGGCCACCAAGGTCCAGAGCACCGTGGTCGCCAAGGGCCTCGACAGTCCCTGGGCCATGGAGTTCCTGCCGGATGGCCGCATGCTGGTCACGGAGAAGGCCGGGAAGCTGCGCATCGTCGCAAAGGACGGCACGGTCGGCCAGCCCATCGCCGGCGTGCCGAAAGTGGATGCGCGGGGCCAGGGCGGTCTCCTCGACGTGGCCCTGAGCCCGAGCTTCGTCTCCGACCGTCTGATTTATGTCAGCTACTCCGAGCCGCGCGACAAGGGGAACGGCACGACGGTCGCCCGCGCCAAGCTCATTGAGGAGAAGGACGGCGGTCGTCTCGACGAGGTGAAGGTCATCTTCCGCCAGACGCCGTCCTATGAGGGCGACAAGCATTTCGGCTCACGCCTCGTCTTCGCGCCGGACGGCAAGCTGTTCGTCACCGTCGGCGAGCGCTCGGACAAGGGACCGCGCGTCCAGGCCCAGGACCTCACCAGCGGCCTCGGCAAGGTCTTCCGCATCGACACCGACGGCAATGCGCCGAAGGACAACCCGTTCACGGGCGGCGAGAAGGCCAAACCCGAAATCTGGTCCTACGGGCACCGCAACATCCAGTCCGCCGCCCTCGATGGCCAGGGGCGCCTCTGGACCGTCGAGCACGGCCCGCGCGGCGGCGACGAGCTCAATCGCCCCCGGCCCGGATTGAATTACGGCTGGCCGGAAGTGACCTACGGCATCGAATATAGCGGCGAGAAGATCGGTGAGGGAAAGACCCAGGCGGGCGGCACGGTCCAGCCGGTCTATTACTGGGATCCGGTGATCGGCCCGTCCGGCATGGCGCTCTACACCGGCACCCTGTTCCCCGCCTGGAAGGACGCCTTCCTCGTCGGTGGACTCGTGAGCGGCGGCATCGTCGCGTTGAAGCTCGACGGCGACAAGGTGGTCACCGAGGAGCGCATCCCCCTCGATCACCGTATCCGCGACGTGAGGGTCGCCGGCGATGGCGCGGTCTATGCCGTGACGGACGGCCCGGACGGACAGATCCTCAAGCTCACGCCGTAATCGCGGTGTGAGCCGGGCGGGAGGAGAGTGAGGCGAGCGCCGACGCGATGTCGGCCTCGCCAAGATGGCGGATGACCGGACCGGACGTCCAGACCAGCATCGCTTCGACAGGGCGCCCCGGATAGATGTCCCGCAGGAGCGCCACGTAGAGGGCGATCTGCGCCGCCTCGTCTTCGGGAATGGGAGCACGGTCGGATGGCGGCCGGCTCGTCTTGAAATCCGCCACGACGATCCGTTCGGGGCGGATACTCAGGCGATCGACCCGTCCGAAGACCGGTCGCGACACGCCCCCGACGCCGACATGCCCCGAGATCGTGACCTCGGCCCTCGCGTCGCCGTCGAAGAGCACGGCGAGGGCGGGATCGTTCACGAGGTTCAGAACATCCGAAACCAGCCGGTCCTGGTCCGCCGCCGAAAGCGACGGCGCCCGCGCCTTTACGAAGGCGGAGGCCGCGCTCGCTCGCTGATGGGGATCGAGACGCGGAAGATGTTCGATGAGTGAGTGGATCAGGATGCCGCGACGGCGGGCCTGCGGGTTGGCCTGCCGCCTCGGCACCGTGCGCTGACCATCCGCGGCGCCGAGCGCTCCGGAGGGGCTGACCGGCGGCGCCGCCTCGACCTCCGACCCCGCCGATGTCCTCAACCATCCGGGGATCGACGATACGGCGTCGGCAGCGGGGAAAGACGCGGCGGCGGCGGGTCGTACAGGCCCGTCCCGCCATAGCAGCACGGGACCGTAGGCGGCCTCGAGGGATTCGCCGGGCCCGAACGCCTGTTCCAGTCCCTTCCGGACCATCTCGCACCAGGCGGTCTCGCCCTGCTCCTCGTGACCGCGATACGGCGCCACGGTGAGGCGATCGGCGGCACGGGTGAGCGCCACATAGAGGAGACGGTTGTGTTCCTCGCGGGCGCGGGCCTGATGCGCCTCGCGGGCGGCGGCGACGGCCTGCGTATCCTGGGACTTCGATCCGGCCCAGACCGGCGGCATCGCCTCGTCACGCCCCCCCGGCATGGCGAGCAGATGCGGATCGTTGCGCCCGAGGGGTTCGCAGCCGTCGATCATGACGACGACGGGGGCTTCCAGCCCCTTGGCGCCGTGAATCGTCATCACCCGGACCTCGTCGCGGCCGGATTCGAGATCGCGCTTGACGGTCAGACCATTGGCGCCCCGTCCCGGAGCGATGTCGTAGCGGGTGAGGAAGCCGTCCAGCGAGGGAGCCTCGGAGGCCTGCTCGGCCTCGGCGGCCTTCATCAGGAACACGTCGATGGCATCCCCCGCCTCGCCACCGAGGCGGGAGACCAGCCGCATCCGCCCCTCATGCGGCCCGAGCAGGCTCGCATAGAACCCGAAAGGCCCGTGCCGGGCCGCCAGGTCGGACCACAGGGTAAGGGCCTCATGCCCGCGTATCGCCGCCGGGTCGCCGGTCGCGGCATGGCGGGCCAGGGCGTCCTCCAGGGTCTCGCTCTCCTCGCGCCGGGCGGCGATGCGGACGAGGTCGTCGTCGTCGAGCCCGACGAGAGGCGTCTTCAGGGCGCCGGCCAGGGTGAGATCGTCGGCGGGCAGCAGGCCGGCGCGGCCGATGGAGACGAGGTCGTTCACCGCGATATGGGCGGTGATGTCCAGGCGGTCCTGGCCCGCCACGGGGACGCCGCAGACCTTCAGGGCACGGATCACCTCCTCGAAGGCGGCGGAGCGCTTGCGCACCAGGATGAGCACGTCGCCGGGACGCCACACGCGCCCGCCTTCGTCACCGGTGGTGGTCCAGGTTTTCACCGCCCGCGCCACGCGCCGCGCCGTGACGATGGAGGGCGCGTTGGCCTCCGGTGCGTCCACCGGGGCCGCCCAGGCGTCGGGCTCCTCCTCCTGCGCCGGAACCTCGATGGGCCAGATCTCGACCACGCCCGGCGCGTCCCGCCGGGCCGTCTCGTGCGTCGTGCCGACGGCCGCGTCGTCGAAGGACAGGCCCTGGTAATGCTCGGGGACGGCGAAGGTGGCGTCCACCGCGCGCAGGATGCCCTTCGTCGAGCGGAACGACACGTTCAGCGTCACGTCCTCGAAGGCGAGGCCCGCCTGCTTCGAGGCCGCGCGCCATTCGCGATGCACGGTCGCGAACTCGCGCGGCTCGGCCCCCTGGAAACTGTAGATCGACTGCTTCGGGTCACCCACGGCGAAGCGCGTGCGCAGCCCCTCGCGAGCGCCCTCGCCGCTGGCGAAATCGGCCGTGATGCGGCGCAGGATGTCCCATTGGCGCGGGTTGGTGTCCTGCGCCTCGTCCACGAGGACGTGATCGATGCCGCGGTCGAGCTTGTACAGGACCCAGGCGGCGTCCACCCGCGAGAGCAGATCGAGGGCCTTGTGGATCAGGTCGTCGAAATCGAGGGCGCCGAGGCGCGCCTTCTGACGCTCGACCCGCCGGTGGATCTCGGCGACGAGGACGAACAGGGCCTGCGTCCGCTCCAGGGCCTTGGCCGCGCGCAAGGTATCGAACAGGGGATCGAGCCGGTCGCGTTCGGCGAGGAGCGCCTCCTTCACCTCCGCCGGGACGTCTTTCGTGCCGAGACTCCTGTCCGCCTTCGGGGTGCCCTTCTCGGTGAAGAACACCGACCGGTAGAGGTCGAGCCGGGCGGCAGCCTCACGGGTCGCCTCCGCCGCGACCAGCCTATCGGCGAGCCCCTCGTCTGTGGATTTTCCCGTGCGCAGGCGCTGGGCGAGGCCGCTCCAATCGTCGAGCCCCCCGGTGAGGATGCGGTCGAGGACCGTATCGGCCGTCTCGCCGGCCGAGAGGCCGAGGGAGCGAGACAGGGCGGCGATGGGACCGGAGAGACCGTCCGTCCCGTCGAACGTCGCCTGCGCCCGCATGGCCGCGCGCAGGATCGCGCGGAGCGTATCGCCCGTGGCCTCCGGGCCGACCCGGTCCCAGGCGGAGCGCAGATCGGGGTTCCGGCCGGTCATCGCCAGGGCGAGAACCCGGTCGGTCTCGGCCGCGAACAGGTCGGCGGCCTGGTTCTCGTCGAGCACCTGGAAGCGGGCGGGCACGTTGGCCTCGAACGGGAACATGTGAAGGAGCCGCTCGCAGAGGGCGTGCAGGGTCTCGATCTTGAGGCCGCCCGGTGTCTCCACGGCACGGGCGAACAGGCGCCGTGCCGCCTTCAGGGTCCGGCGTGCCGGAGCCTCGCCGGTCAGTTCGGTGAGTTCGGCGGTGAGCGCGGCATCGTCCAGGGTGACCCAGCGACCCAGGGTCCGGAACACCCGGATCGACATGTTGGCGGCGGCCGCCTTGGTGAAGGTAAGGCAGAGGATGCGGGCGGGCGGCGCCCCGTTCAGCAGCAGGCGCACCACCCGGTCGGTGAGGACCTTCGTCTTTCCCGCCCCCGCATTGGCGGAGACCCAGGCCGAGGCCAGGGGATCGGCGGCGCGGCGCTGGCTCGCCTTGGTGAGATCGTCGACGACGAAGGGCAACCTGTCTGCTCCGGGCTTGGCTCCCTCTCTCCATAGAGAAGGATGATCGCCCCGCCAAAGCACCCTATGTTCGGCTGGACGATTCTTTCAGGACACCCCCTTCATGCACAGCCACAGCAGCGAGACCTGGCAGCACCGCCACGATTTCCTCGGACACGCGCATGAGCGCAACGAGCGCCGGACCGTCCTCGTCGTCGGGCTGACCCTGGCGATGATGGTCGCCGAGATCGTCGGCGGGACGGTCTTCGGGTCGATGGCCCTCACCGCCGACGGATGGCACATGTCCACCCATGCGGCCGCCCTCGGCATCGCGGCCCTGGCCTATCGCTTCGCCCGCCTGCATGCCGACGACCCGCGCTTCGCCTTCGGCACCGCCAAGCTCGGCGATCTCGCGGCCTTCGCCAGCGCCATCATCCTCGCCATGATCGCGCTCGCCATCGGCTATGAAAGCGTGCTGCGCCTCAACAGCCCCCAGGCCATCGCCTTCGGCGAAGCCCTGCCGATCGCGATCCTCGGCCTCCTCGTGAACCTCGCCAGCGCCTGGCTGCTCCACGGCGACGGGCACGACCACGCCCATCACGAGGGGCACGGCCATCAGGAGGGGCACGGCCATGGCGACCATGGGGACACCAACTTGCGGGCGGCCTATGTCCACGTCCTGGCCGATGCGCTGACATCGGTGCTGGCCATCGCGGCCCTGCTGGCGGGTCGCTATCTCGGCATCTCCTGGCTCGATCCGGCCATGGGACTGGTGGGCGCGGCGGTCATCGTCGCCTGGTCCTGGTCCCTGATCCGCTCCGCCGGCGCGACGCTGCTCGATGCGGTGCCGGATCGGGGGCTCGCTCACTCCGTGCGGACGCGGCTGGAAACGAACGGCGACACGATCACCGATCTCCACCTCTGGCGCCTCGGCCCCGGCCATACCGGCCTGATCGTCTCCCTCGTCTCCGACCACCCGCAGGAACCGGCGACGTACAAGGCGAAGCTGGCCGATCTGGACGGGCTCTCGCACATCACCGTGGAGGCGAATCTCTGCCCGAACCATGGGACGGAACGGATGCCCGGGTGAGGCGCACTCTCCGCGATCCACGGAGTTCATCGGGTTCGTCGGGCAACATGCCCGGCATCCGGCAGTAAACGGAAGGGCGTTGAGAGTACCGGCGGCATCCGCTCGGCGCTGGGCGTCCGTTGTAGCGCGCCATTTGCCATGGCCTCGATCAGGCAGTGGATTGGTGCGGCGATGTCGAAGGCTTGCCTTCCCCCCGCCGCCGAATCGCAAGAGACGTGTCATGTCCAATTAAGCGGATCACGGTTTCATGGACTTGACTGTCATCTATATAATTTTACTCGACAAAAACTATCTATTCTGATATTTTTCTTAGTAAATCAAGTTTTTTAATATATATATTTATAAAAAGGATGTTTAACTTACGATGTAGTCGTATAGACGAGTATTTTAAATATTTTTTAAACTATTGCTGCCAGTCTAGGCTTGTTTAATCGCAATATGATTCGTTGCAGAGGGGCTGGACGTGGCGTTTTTTAGATTTACCTATGAGGGTGATTATAAATCGGACAACTCGGACTTCATATTCAGCTCCCAGATGGCCGCCGGCGTCCGTGCAATCGATTTCGGCCCCGGCACGGCCATCGCCGGATATGAAGGCTTCGGTAATTCTCTAGTCTATGCCTTCTCTGGGCCGGGATTGGACACCGTCTTTGGTGAAGTTGGATATACCACGCCCCGAATCGGCATTTTCGGCGACACCAGCGACTTCGCCTATACGGCGAGGATCACCGGGGGCGATTATGGGGATGTGATTCTCACGGGGGCGGGCAATGACGTCCTGAACGGTGGTGGCGGCAACGATACGCTGGAGGGGGGCCTCGGCTCGAACAACATCGATGGAGGCACCGGGAAGAATACCCTGAGTTATGAGCATTTCCAGGAGTACGAAGCCGACAGCGAGGGTAATTTTTACGGTGTCATCGTAAACATGGCCAGCAACATCGGCACGGATCACTCAAATAGAATCCTTTCTGAAACTTTTTCCAATATCTCGAATATCCGTGGTAGCGATTACACCGATACTATAATTGGAGACACCAAGAACAACGTCATCGAAGGCGGCGGCTTTGGCGACGTCCTGTCTGGGGGGGATGGCCGCGACACGCTGAGCTATCAACATTCCTTCGACGCCGTAACGATCGATCTCTCGACGAACACCGCTTCCAATGGCGATGCCTCGGGAGATAACATTCAGTTGTTCGAAAATTTGCTCGGCAGCGCCTGGAGCGACATTCTCGTCGGAGATACCGGGGACAATGTCATCGAAGGGGGCGCCAGCAGCGACTCCATGTTCGGAGGCGCCGGCAACGACACGTTGAGCTATCAGCAATCCAGCGCGGGTGTAACGGTCGATCTCCTGTTTGACGTCGGCTTCGGCGGCGATGCGGAGGGCGATACTTATAGTTCGTTCGAGAATCTGATCGGCAGTACGTCCGAAGATGTCCTCAGTGGAACCGACGACGCTAACACGCTGAACGGCAATGGCGGTCCTGACGAATTGTTCGGTCGGCGTGGCGACGACCGGCTCGTCATCAGCGCCTCGCCATCGAAGGTGGATGGAGGGGCGGACACGGACCTTCTGTTCGTCAATGCCGGCAGCCCCGTCGAACTGAGCACCACCACGTTCCAGAACATCGAAAAGGTCTATGTGCGCGACGGCGCGGTGCTCGACATGTCGAGCGTCGAGGCGGGCACGAAGATTTTTTCGCAGAGCGTTGCCGAGAGTGACACGTCGGTCATCGGTGTCTTGATCGTCGGCACATCGGGCGCTGACCGCATCCAGGGCGGGAAGGGCAACGACGTTATGATGGGCGGGAAGGGCGGGGACTCCCTCTTCGCCGGCGCGGGCGCGGACACGTTCGTGTTCACCGACGGCGACGGTCGCGACGTCATCCGCACGTTCGACCGGACCATGGACAAGCTGGACGTCAGCAGCCTCGCCGCCAGCATGGATGACATGACCTTCAGGTCATACCGGGGCGGAACCGGCATCGTGATCACGTTCGAGGGTGACTCCGCCCCTTCGGACAAGATCATCCTGCTCGACGTCGCGTACCAATCACTGACCGAGGGCAACTTCCTGTTCTAGAAACGGCGCCTGCATCGAGCAGGACATCAGGCAATTGCCGGCCCATGGACCGAACCGGATCGCGCAGCCGGACCGGTTCATGGGCTTTGTCGTGAGACGGCTCGCGGAACGGGCGCCCGCCCGTTCCAAACAACCTTCACCCCTCGCCCTCCCCCGCCAGCGACCATTCCAGCACGCGGGCGAGGTGGTCGTAGTCGCCGTAGGACTTGGCGAATTTCGGGTACGGACGGGAGACGTAGGCCGCGTCGCCGGCCATGAAGCGGGCGACGAGGCCGCGGAAGCGTCGCTCGTGCTCCTCGACGATGGCGTCCAGGGTCCGCGGGTCGCCGCGCGGCGGCTTGACCGGGAGGGGGGTGAACGGGTTCCGCCCGCCGGTGGCGTGGACATAGAGCAGGTCCGGCGTTTCCTCGCTGCGCGGAACGCCCTCGAAGGCGCCCGCCTTCAGCATCGCCGCCTCCAGGGTGAGCTGGGGCGAGAAGCCGGCGAAGACCTCCTTGTTGCTGGGCGGCTGGCCGGTCTTGAAATCGACGATGCAGGCGGTCCCGTCGCGGCGCTGCTCGATCCGGTCGGCCCGCCCGCGCAGGGTGAAGACCTCCTTGCCCATGGGCAGGGCCCACCTTCCCGACATCTCCGGCCGCACCCGCGTGAGGGCGGGACGACGCTCGGCCTCCCAGTCCAGGTATTCGGCGGCGATCCGGCCGTAGCGCGGCCACCACTCGGCATAGAGTTCGGGAAAGGTGTCGGCGATATCGGCGAATTCCGCCTGCGCCAGGGCGTTCAGGCGTTCGGCGGCGTCCTCGGGCAATATCTCGGGATGGGCCTCGGCGAAGTCGCCGAGGATCGCGTGGATCAGCGTCCCCCGCTCGCTGGCACCGGGCCGCCCGGCGACGGGCTCCAGCGGATCGAGCCCGAGCACGTGGCGGGCGAAGATGACGTAGGGATCGCGCACCAGGGTCTCGACCTCGGTGACGCTCAAGGTCCGGGGAAAAAGGGCCGGGTCGGGCTTCGGCTTCGGCTGGGTCAGGCGCGCCGGCACCGGGCCGGCGCCTCGGTCGAGGGCGGCGACGTAGCCGAGGAAGCGCCGCCCCCTCTCGCGGGCGCGCTCCCAGCAGGCCTCGCCGGCAAAGGCCTGGAGCCGCTGGAGAAAGCGCGAGGGCACCGTCGGTGCGCCTTCGCGCTTGGCGGAGCGGGTGATGACGGCATCGTGGCAGCCGAGCGCCTGGACGAAATCATGGGCGGTCTGCCCGATCCGCCGCTCGGGGGGATTGAGGCCGATGCGTTCGCGCATGGGGCGGTTGAGGAAGGCGTCGGTCACCGTCTTCATCGGCCACACGCCCTCGTCGAGGCCGCCGAGCACGATGCGGTCGGCATCGAGCAACCGGGCTTCGAGGAGGCCGAGGATCCGCAGGCGGGGATGGGGGCGTATCCCGCCGCAGGTCACCACCCGCTCGCGGGCGAGCGCCGTGAAGAAGGCCGGGTAATCGAGGGGCATTCCCGGCAACAGGCCCGGTTCCGACGTGGACAGGTCGTCGAACAGGGTGTCGAGGACACAGATCGCGTTGTCCTCCGGCGGCTCGTCCCCCTCGGCGGGCGCGATCAGCCGGTCGAAGACCGCGGCGTGGCTGCGCCCCAGGGCGACGAGATCGACCCTGCCGCCCTCCTCCGACCGGAGGAACCCGTCGAAAGCCTGTTCCAGGCGGTCGACGATCCGGGCCGCCAGATCCCAGTCGATGTCGGCGAGGCGGCGCTGGGCGCGGGGGATGCGTCCCTTCGCCGTCCGCCGGTCGGCGAGCACCCGGCGCAATCCGTCGAATCCGGGAGCCGGCGCCGGCCCGCGCAAGGCCCCGATCTCGAGGGCCGCCGCACCGCGCCGGACCTCGTCGCGCGTCATGCCGAGGCGAACCAGCGGATGGGCGAGGAGGGCGATCACCCGATGCGGCTGCAGGTCCGCCGCCATCTCGGCCGCCATGCGCGCCAGACGCCCGGCCGGACTGACGGAGAGCGCCTCCCCGGCGGAATCCTCGGCGACGATCCCCCAGCGCGCGAGTTCGGCCGCCACCCGTCTGGCGAGGCTCCGGTCGGGGGTGACGAGGGCGGCGGTGGCGCCGGGCGTCTCGAGGGTCTCGCGCAGGGCGATGGCGGCGGCCAGGGCCTCCTCCCGCTCGTCGGCGGCTTCGATCACCGCGATGCCCGCCATTCCGGTATCGGCAGTGTCGCGGCGCGCCTCGGGCGACAGCTCCGACCAGGCATCGGTGGTCTCGGCCGGGCGCAGAGCCTGCGACAGCAGCGCCGACCGTGCCCGGTCCCGAGGCGTCGGCTCCCCCAGGGCCGTGATCGCTTCGCGACCGAGGGCGAGGCAGCCGGGGCCGAGAAGGCGATGCAGGATGGCCTGGGGATGGCCGTGGGCGATCTCGCGATCCGCCCCCTCCCCCGTCTCGATGGCGTCCCAACCGGCCTCGTCGAGATCGGTATCGAGGCCCGGCAGCACCACCGCCCCCCTCGGCAGGGTGGCGACGGCCGCGATCAGCTTTGCGGTCGCGGGCACCGACCCGGTGGAACCGGCGATGATGACCGGGTCGCCGGGCTTGTCACGCATCAGCCGCGTCGCCTCCGCGAGGATGAGCGTGCGCGAGCGCGCCACCGGATCGCTCAAGGCGCGGTCGTGGAGGATCTTGGGCCAGTTCTCGGCGGCGATGCGCACGAAATCGAGGGTGAGGCCGAAATAATGCGAGTACTCGGCCTCCACCGCGCTGGCGATCTCGGTCCAGGCCACGCCCTCCACGGTGAGGGCGTCCATCAGCTTCTCGAGATCGGAGGCGAGATAGACGGCGTCCGCCGGCGAGGAGGGAACGAGGAAGGGCACGTCGTCGCCCATGGGGAGGAGCTTGCGGTCGACGGTCTCGGCCCAGGCCTGGACGAGGCGGGCGAGGATCAGCCGGCGCTCCAGGGGCGGCATCGCCGGGGCGAGCTGGTCGGAGCCGTTCTCGATGAGCGGATTGGCGGCGACGTCGAGCTCGGCCTCGTCCGCCTCGCCCAGCGGGATCAGGCGCGGCAGGAGCGCGCTGCCGAGCCGCTCGGCCAGGATCGCGGACAGGGCCCGCGTCGCGCGCCGCGTCGGGAGATAGAGGGTGACGCTGGCCAGGGCGAAGGGATCACCGGCGACGTCCCCGACGAGGCGGCCGGTGATCAGCGCGTCGGCGAGGGTCGGCAGGAACGAGGCGCCGGGGGGGATCGTGAAGACGCGGGACTCCGTCATGTCGTCGTTCCGATCCTGACGTTCACTGCACCTGCGCGCTCGCCTTCACACGCGCCTCGGCGGCCTCGATCGCCTCCGGGGTGCCGACATGAAGCCATTGGCCGTCGAGGCGCAGGCCGAACAGGCGTTCCCGCTCGATGGCGCGGTCGAACAGCAGGTTGAGCGAGAACGCCCCCTCCGGCGTGCCGGCGAAGAGTTCGGGCTTGAGGATGGCGACACCGGCATAGATGAAGGGCGCCACCTCGCGCTCGCCGCGACGCTGGAGCGCGCCACCGGCATTCATGACGAAATCCCCCTTGCCCTCGTAGCCGAGACTCGTCGCCGTGGGCGCGACGAGGAGCAGAATGTCCATCCGCTCCGGCTCCCAGGTCTCGATGAGCCGGCCGAGATTGGGCTGAGGCCCTTCGAGCCAGAACGAATCCGAGTTGAGGACGACGAAGGGGTCCGTGCCCAGAAGCGGCAGGGCCTTCTTCACGCCGCCTCCGGTCTCGAGGAGGGCGTCGCGCTCGTCGGAGATCCGGATCGCCGGCGCCGTCCTGCGACGGGCCAGATGACCTTCGAGCAGGTCGGCGAGGTAATGGACGTTGACCACCGCCTCCCCGATCCCGGCTTCCGCCGCCCTGTCGAGGGCATGGTCGAGCAGGGCGCGGCCGGCCACTTCCACAAGGGGTTTGGGCACGGTCGCCGTGATCGGCCGCATGCGTTTGCCGAGGCCCGCCGCGAGGACGAAGGCGCGTTGGATGGCGGATACGGGGCTGTCGGACATTCCGTCGGCGTCTCGGGGGCGAGGGCTATGGCATCGGGTGCGGCGGCATCGTGGGGAACTCGCTCCTCGGGTCAAGCCCGAAAGCGCGGCCCCGCAGGGCAATCGCTCGACGCGCTTGCCCTGGCTTTCTCGCTGGCCTCGGTCGCCGGCGCCCGCCTCCGCGGGCTCAGGCCTCGCCCTCCTCCGCCGCCTCCTTGGCCACGAGATGGGGCAGATGCTCTTCGTGCCACAGGCGAATGCGGGTGAGCGCCGGATGGGCGAGGTTGCGGGCGAGATAGCCCTCGATCCGGGGCAGATGCGCGAGATAGGCCGGCTTGCCGTCCCGCTTGTCGAGCCGGGCGAAGATGCCGAGGATCTTGGTGGCGCGCTGCGCGGCCATCACCGCATAGGCCCGCGCGAAGCCCTGCATGTCGAAATCCGGCTCGCGACTGCGGCGTTCACGCACGTAGAGGCCGAGCAGGCGCAGTTCGAATTCGGCCGTGGCGTCGACCCGGGCATCCTGCAGCAGGGAGGCGAGATCGTAGGCGGGGTGGCCGAGCACCGCGTCCTGGAAGTCGATGACGCCGATGCGCTCCAGCCCTTCGCGGTCGGGCATCCAGATCAGGTTCGGCGAATGATAGTCGCGCAGGGTCCAGGTCGGACGTTCCGGCTCGACGCCGCGCAGCACCTCGGCCCAGAGCGCCACGAATTCGGAGCGGGCGGGTGCGGGCAGGGAGGTCCCGAGCACCGACGGGCAGTACCAGTCCGGCAGGAGCTCGGTCTCGAACAGCAGCGCTTCGAGATCGTAGGGCGGCAGGACGTGGTCGACCCCATCGGCGACGGGGAGAACCCCGGGGAGTTCGGTGGCATGGAGCTTGGCCAGGAGGCGCACCGCCTCGGCATAGCGCTCGGGGCGCGGGCCATTGGCATCCACCACCGGTTCCGAGCCGAGATCCTCGATGATGAGCAGGCCCTCGTCGAGATCCTCGCCGTAGATGCGGGGTGCCGAGAAGCCGAGGGCGCGAAGGCCACGGTCGACGCCGACGAAGGCATGAACGCTCTCGGCCAGCTTGACGATGGCGCTGTAGGGCTTGCCGTTGCGCACCGGCGGCCCGTCCGGCCGCGCCGGGGAGATCATCAGCACGGCCCTGGTCCCATCGGGTTTCACCAGACGCTCGTAGGCGCGCGAGGACGCATCGCCCTGCATGAGGATGCGCTCCGCCTCGTCCCAACCGCTGCGGTCGAGCAGGGCCCGCAGGGCGCGGGCGCGCTGCATGCGGGCGCGCATGCCGCCCTGGCCGTCGATGCGGGCAAAGCGCGAGCCCTCACCGAATTCCGGCCGCAGCGACAGGTCCACGGACAGGATCGGCCCGTCGCGCGAGCCGAGGCGCTCGGGCCATTCCACCAGGGTGATCGCGGTCTCGGTCATCTCGTCGAAGCCGAGTTCCACCAATTCGTCTGGCCCGCGCAAACGGTACAGGTCGGCATGGACGATCTGCCGGCCGTTCTTGCCCTCATAGGGCTGGATCAGGGTGAAGGTCGGGCTCGGGACTTCGAGCTCAGGTTCGCCCGTGAGTTCGCGGATCAGCGCCCGCGCAAGGGTGGTCTTACCGCCGCCGAGTCCGCCGGACAGGGCGACGATGTCGCCCGGCAGCAGGAACTCCGCGAGAAAGCGGCCGAGATCCTCCGTGGCGCCCTCGTCGGGAAGGACGAAGGCCCAGGCGGCTTTGGTCTCGCGCCGGGGCTCGCCCGAACCGTCCTCACTCACCGCCTCATCCTCCGTCCGCGCCATTTGCACTGCGACCTCGAAGCCCGGCCACGGAATGGCCGAGACGTGAGGCGCGCCGCCGATCTAACGCAAGCACCCTTAATCAAAATCGCCAACCACTCTAAGGGGTGCCGCATGTGCGGGCCAGCGGCGCAACCGGGCCGACATCGTTTTCACCGGGGATGGATCGGGGGCGATGAGGTCGCGGGGCGAAGTCGGAGTGATGCCAACGGTGGAATGGGTCTGACGTCCGGGGAAAGCTCCGCGGCGGACATTTCGTCGCCGTGGCCTCGATGCCCGTCGGTCGAAGGCGTCATTCCGCCGCCGCGCGTTTCGGCTCCGCGACGTTCACGGGAAACGTGCAGGTCACGCGGGTGCCGCTCCCCGGCTTCGATGCGAGTTCCACCCGGCCGCCATGGAGCTCCACGAACGAGCGCACGATGGAGAGGCCGAGGCCGACGCCGCGATGGCGGGTTCCGAGGGTACGGCTCTCGAAACGGTCGAACACCCGCGCGGCGACGTCCTCCGGCATGCCGCGGCCCTCGTCGCGCACGGTCAGAGTGAGCTCCGTCTCCGTCCGGTGGGCCGTGACGCGAACCACCTGACCGGGTGACGAGAAGCCCACGGCGTTGGAGAGGAGGTTGAACAGGATCTGCCGCACGCGCTTTCCGTCGGCGACGAAACTGCCGATGTCGGCGGGCATGTCGAGATCGAGGCCGATGGCGGATTCGGCCAGACGGTCCTCCAGGCCGCGGGCGGCCGCCTCCACCGTCGCCCGGACGTCGATGACCTCGCGCGCGAGTTCGAGGGAACCGGCATCGATCGATGCGAGATCGAGAATGTCGTTGATCATCACGAGGAGCGCCCCCGAGGAGCGCATGATGTGATCGGAATATTCGCGCTGGCGCTCGTTGAGCGCGCCCACGGTCTCGTCGCCGAGAAGCTGGGTGAAGCCGATGATGTTGGTCAGCGGCGAGCGCAGTTCGTAGGAGACGTGGTGGACGAAGGTGTCGCGCAGCTGCGAAGCCCGTTCCAGGGCGTCGTTCTTGTCGGTCAGCGCCCGCTCCACGTTCACGCTGGCGGTGACGTCGATGAGGGTGAGCAGCGTCGCCCCCTCCGGCAGGGGCTGTGCGGCGCAATCGAGCACCGTGCCGTCCATGATCTCCAGACGACAGGTGAGTCCCGCCCGGCTCTCGAGGCCGGTGATGGCACCACGGATATCGAGCCAGGGCTCCTCGTCCGGCGACAACTTGCGGCAGACATCGATCACCGCATCGACGCGCGGACGCTCGCCGAGGGTCTCCTGCTCCAGGCGCCACAAAGTCGAGAAGGCGCGATTGGCGAAAGTCAGGCGGCCATCGGCGCCGAACACCGCCACCGGTTCCTTGAGCGTGTCCAGGGTCTCGGCCTGCACCCGCATCAGGGCATTGTAGCGGGATTCGAGCTTCACGTTCTCGGAGACGTCGTCGAACAGGTAGGTCAGGCCGCCCTGGGGATTGGGATCGGCGACCACACGCAGCGAGCGCCCATCGGGCGGATGCCACCAGGTCTCGCTGGCCTCCACGGCGCGGTAGGCGGCGAGCACGTCGGATTTCCACGCCTTGAAATCGGCCTGTTCGGGAAGCTTCCGGGCGGCGCGCAGATGATCGAGGATCTCGCCGTCCAGGGGGCCGGAATCGAGGAAGGCCTGATCGAGGCTCCAGAGCTGGCGATAGGCGGCATTGTGGAAGATCAGCCGCTGGCGCGCGTCGAACATCGCCACGGCGGTGGGAAGCTGGTCGAGGGTGCGGACGTTGGCGTCCATCTGGCGCTGCAGGTCGGCGCGGACGCTCTCGAGTTCCGAGACGTCCACGGCGATGCCCACGCGGCCCGAATCGATGACGGCCTCGGTGACGTCGAGGATGCGCCGGCCGCCGGCCACCACCGCCGACAGGCGCTTTGCCGCCCTGCCCCCGGATGCCGTCCGGTCGCCATCGCTGCGGGCGATGAGGTCCCGCGCCTGACGGTCCAGGAGTTCGATCCCGCCGGCGATGGCCGTCTCGCGGCTTCCGGCTTCGACGGCGGCGACATAGGCCGTATTGACCCAGGCCAGGCTGCCATCGCGGTTCCGGCGCCAGACCGGCTGGGGAATCGCGTCGAGGAGGCTCGCGAGGGCGGACAAGCCGCGCTTGGTCTCGTCGAGGGTCTCGCGCAATTCGGCGAGTTCGCGATGTTCCTCGGTGGTCTCGCGCAGGCGCAGCAGCGCCCGGCCGGCCAGGGGCTGCCCGTGCGCGTCGATGATCCGCCCCGATTGCGCCCGCACCGTCATCCGGAACCCGGCGCCGCGTTCGCGCAGCGCATCGAGGGAGGCTTCGATCGCGCCCGCATCCGCCGGCACAAGCCAGGTTCCGAAAGCGAGGATGAGCCCGGCCGGGCCGGGTTTCACGCGGTTGCCGTCGAAGGCGAGGGTGAGGTCGCCTTCGATGATGGCTTCGCCGCGCCCCGACCACGTGACGATGACCTGCCGTTCGGAGCTGAGCAGCATCTCGGCCCGGTCCTCGGAGCCGCGCAGGGTATCCAGGTCGGCGATGAGGGCGCGCTCGCGACGCGTCCACCGCCCGCGCTCGCGCAAATGCAGCAGGGACAGGATCGTCGCGAAAACCGTGAGACCGATGAGGATCGCGAGGCCGGTGGCGTTGTGCATGTGCAGCGGCAGCCCGAAGCCCCACGATGATTGCTCGCCGGCATAGCCGGAGCCGAGCGTCGACGCACTCGGCACGGGCGCAGTCGCTCCATCGGCGGAGGCCGCCGCGGCCTGTCTCATCATCGCGATGCCCGTCGCGAAACCGACCGCGACAGAGACGACGGCAGCGGCGACACGCCCGTACAGGCGTGCCGTTTCATCGACCCTCATGACACGTACCGCCCCTACGAATCGTCGCTGAGGCGCAACTGCGCCCTACCCGCGACACGCCTCGAAAGGCGGCTGCGAGGTTACCTCCACATGAGGAATCACCCCACACTAGCGCGAGCCGGAATCCTGCCGGAAGAGGGTTAAGCTTAAGTTCACCATGTTGCCGACCGGTTGCCCGGACATCGGCGCAGAAAGGACACACTCGCGGCACCGCCGCGGCGCGGCGAGTGTGACGAAAAAGGCCCGGCGAGACGCCGGGCCTTTCTCATTCCGTCTTCGCGGGCCGGCGAAAGTCGCCTCCCGCCCGTCCGATCAGTAGCGGTAATGGTCCGGCTTGAAGGGGCCGTTCTCGGAGACGCCGATATAGGCGGCCTGATCGGGACGGAGCTTCGAGAGCTTCACGCCGATCTTCTCGAGATGGAGCATCGCCACCTTCTCGTCGAGGGCCTTGGGCAGGGTGTAGACCTGACGCTCGTACTTGCCCGGGTTGGTCCAGAGCTCGATCTGGGCGAGCGTCTGGTTGGTGAACGAGGCCGACATCACGAAGGACGGATGGCCCGTGGCGTTGCCGAGGTTCACCAGGCGTCCCTCCGAGAGGAGGATGATGCGGTGGCCGTCGGGGAAGGTGATCTCGTCCACCTGCGGCTTGATGTTCGACCACTGCATGTTCTTCAGGCCGGCGACCTGAATCTCGTTGTCGAAATGGCCGATGTTGCAGACGATCGCCCGGTCCTTCATCGCCCGCATGTGGTCGAGGGTGATGATGTCCTTGTTGCCCGTGGCGGTGACGAAGATGTCGGCGCGGGGCGCTGCATCTTCCATCGTCACGACCTCGTAGCCTTCCATGGCGGCCTGGAGGGCGCAGATCGGATCGACCTCGGAGACCAGCACGCGGCAGCCGGCGTGGCGCAGCGACGAGGCCGAGCCCTTGCCGACATCGCCGAAGCCGGCGACCATGGCGACCTTCCCGGCCATCATCACGTCGGTGCCGCGGCGGATGCCGTCCACCAGGGACTCGCGGCAGCCGTAGAGGTTGTCGAACTTCGACTTGGTGACGGCGTCGTTCACGTTGATCGCCGGGAAGAGCAGCTTGCCCTCCTTGGCGAGATTGTAGAGGCGGTGCACGCCCGTGGTGGTCTCTTCCGAGACGCCCTTGATCGAATCCGCGAGGCCGGCGAACCAGCCCTTCGGCTTCTCGGCGAGCTTCTTCTTCAGGAGGGCAAAGAAGATCTCCTCCTCTTCCGACTCGGGCTTGTCGAGGAAGGCGGTGTCGCCGTTCTCGGCGCGGAGACCCAGATGGACGAACATCGTGGCGTCGCCGCCATCGTCGAGGATCATGTTCGGCATCGAGCCGTCATGCCAGTCGAACAGCTTGGAGGTGTAGTCCCAGTACTCGGTGAGCGTCTCGCCCTTGATGGCGAAGACCGGGATGCCGGCGGCCGCGATGGCGGCGGCGGCGTGGTCCTGCGTCGAGTAGATGTTGCACGAGACCCAGCGGATGTCGGCGCCCAGCGCCTTCAGGGTCTCGATCAGCACGGCCGTCTGGATCGTCATGTGCAGCGAGCCGGCGATCTTCGCGCCCTTCAGGGGCTGCGACGGACCAAATTCCTCGCGGGTGGCCATCAGGCCCGGCATCTCGGTCTCGGCGATCGAAATTTCCTTGCGGCCGTAATCGGCCAGACCGATGTCCTTGACGATGTAATCCTGGGCCATGGGGTCGCTTCTCCGTCTCTCGCTTGGTTGTGGCGAGGCCTATAGCAGGCGAACCGGCGCGAAGCAATCAAGACATAAAGATGTCTTTATACGTGTTCCAGGCTGCACCGGTTTGGGATTGGGTTCGCGGGACAGGAAGGAAAGAGCGGATGGGACACTTCACCGACGAGATGCGCGCACGCCTGCCGGCCGGCTTCACGCTGCCGCCGGAGATCGCCTCCCTGTTCGACTGGATCGAGGAGCGGGGCCTTCTGCACGAAAGCCAACGCGTGCCCGGCGACAGGTTCGGGACGCTTCAGCCGCTGGAACCGCCCTACCGGGGCGCGGTCGTTCTGTTCCGGGTCGAGCGGGAGGACGAGGCCCGCTCCTACGCCGAGGGCTGGTTCGGAAACCCGGACACTGCCGCGCGCCTGATCCCCTTCGCCCGGACGGGTGCGGACGGCTCCTACGCGGCCTTCTGGCTCGATGACGAAGGATGTCAGCGCATCGTCCATCTCGGATCCGAAGGCGACGGCCTATGCGTGCTCGGGCAGACGCCCCTCGATTTCCTCCGGCTTCTGGCCATTGGGCACAACGAGTTGGGGATCGGGCTCGCGCATCCCGACGCGGAACCGGAGGACGAACCGGATTACGAGATGGAGGTGGACAACCCGCCCTTCCGGGATTGGCTGACGACGACCTACGGCGTGACGATCCCCAGAACGGTCTCGGAGATCGTACCGGCGCCGCCGGACAGTTTCGCCAAGGCGAGCGACGACCCGTTCTGGCAATGGGTTCGCCGGCTGCAGGACATCAGGGACGGGGCCGTTCCACCCGGTCCCTGACCCGCCCCCAAAGTCATTTCCGATGACCTGCCCGGCATCCGGCCGCCCGGCGAGACCGTCCTCGGTGCGCTCAAGCGGTCGATGAGCCTCAGCCCTCGTCCCGCAACTGCCGCCGGATGATCTTGCCCGAGGTCGTCATCGGCAGGGACTCGCGAAACGCGATCTCGCGCGGATATTCGTGCGCGGAGAGGCGCGAACGGACGAAGGCCTTGATCTCGTCGGCCAGGGCGTCGCACGCGGCGACCCCTTCCCGCAGGACCACGAAGGCCTTGACGATCTCGGTGCGGAGCGGGTCCGGCTTGCCCACCGCCGCCGCGGAGGCGACCGCCGGATGGCGCAGGAGGCAATCCTCGATCTCCACCGGCCCGATACGGTAGGCGGCCGAGGTGATGAGGTCGTCCTCGCGGCCTATGAAATGAACGTAGCCGTCGGCATCCCGCCGGGCGGTGTCCCCGGTGAGCATCCACTCCCCGCGAAACTTCGCGGCGGTCGCCTCCGGCTGGTTCCAATAGCCGAGGAACATCACCGGGTCGGGCCGGGACACGCAGATCTCACCAGGTTCGTCGATGGCCGTCTCGCTGCCGTCGACGCGCTGGATCATCACCCGGTGGCCGGGCACCGGCCGGCCGGTGGAGCCGGCGCGCGCGATCCCCGCCGCCTTGCAGGAGGCGAGGACGAGGTTGCACTCGGTCTGGCCGTAGGCCTCCCCGATGGTGAGGCCGAGTTCGCCGCGGACCCATTCGAAGGTTTCGGGCCCCAGGGCCTCGCCGGCCGAGGCGATGTTGCGCAGGCGTGAGAGGTCGAACCGCCCGCGCGGGTCGGGCACGCCGCGCAGCATCCGGAGGGCGGTGGGTGGCAGGAAGGTCGTGGTGATGCCGAGTTCGGCGATGAGCGCCAGGGCCGTCTCCGGCGCGAACCGCGCGGTGGCCCGCGCCACCACCGGCACGCCGTGATGCAGGCTCGGCAAGACCGCGTTGAGGAGCCCGCCCGCCCAGGCCCAGTCGGACGGCGTCCACATCAGGTCGCCGGATTTGGGGGGGAAGTCGTGCATCATGGCAAAGCCCGGCAGATGGCCGAGGAGCACGCGATGGGCGTGGAGCGCCCCCTTGGCGAGGCCGGTGGTGCCTGACGTGTAGATCATCAGGGCCGGATCGTCCGCCCGGCTGTCGATGGCCGTGAAGCCGGCCTGGGCCGAGCCGATCAGGTCGGCATAGGCGTGCACGCCCTCGGCGGCACCGTCGAGGCAGACGAGATGGGCGAGGGCCGGCAGGGCGTGGCGAATGCCCTCGATCTTCGCCAGTCCCGCCGCATCGGTGATGAGCGCGACGGCGCCGGAATCCGACAGGCGGTATTCCAGCGCCTCCGGGCCGAACAGGCCCGCCAGCGGCAGGGCGATGGCGCCGAGCTTGTAGGCGGCGGCATGGGCAACCACGACGGCGGCCGATTGGGGCAGAAGCACCCCGACGCGGTCGCCCGGGCGCAGGCCGAGCCCGACGAGGGCGTGAGCGAGGCGGTTCGACGCCTCGCTCAGGTCTCCGAAGGACGTCGTCGTCACCGCCCCCGAGGACGAGACGTCGTGGATCGCGGCGCGATCCGGCTCGATCCCGGCCCAGCGGTCGCAGACATCGACGCCGATGTTGAACCGCTCGGGGATGTCCCAGGCGAAGCCCGACACCAGGGCATCGTAATCGGAGGCCGGTTTCAGCACGACGGAGACCTCACTCCCCGGCGGTTCGGAAGCCGCCGGCGAAGACGAAATCCGTGATCGGACGACGTCCGGTCGGACTCTCCTTCGCGGTCTGCTCCTCCGTGAGATCGGCGGCCTTGGTCATGCGGCCGACGCCATAGGCGGCCTCGACCCGGTAGGTCTCCGGTACGTTGAGGGCCGTGATCGTGCGCTCCCGGTCGAAGCCGGTCATCCCGTGCGCGTGCCAGCCCTGGCGAATGGCCTGGAGCTGGAAATTCGCCGAGGCCGCGCCGGCATCGAGGGAATGGCTCCAGGACGGCTTCAGCTCGTCGCCGACCTTCATCTGCGTGTTCGAGACCAGGATGACGATGGCGCCGGTGTCCTTCACCCATTTCTGGTTGCCGGGCACGATCAGGTCGAAGAACACCTGCCAGTCGGGCGTGTCGCGCAGGGCGTAGAGGAAGCGCCAGGGCTGCGAATTATACGCCGACGGCGCCCATCGCGCCGCCTCGAACATGCGCAGCAACTCGGCTTCCGGCACGGCCTCGCCTGTAAAGGCGCGCGGCGAGCGGCGTTCGATGAAGAGCGGATCGATCTCGTGGTCGGGCTGACGAGGCGGCAAGGCAATCTCCAGGGGTGACGAATCCGCATGGCACATTCGGGCCGGCGAAGCGTTCAACGGGAGATGCACGAGGTTGGGTGCAAAGCGCAAATCTTCCCGGCGCAACCGACCCGAAGGCGGACTGAATTCTATTTACGGTTGTAGGAAATCGGTTCATTTTGATCGATCGTTTTCAGAAAAATTCAGCGTCATTATGTATATTCGTCCACGCTGGGGTCATGCTTGACCCGGCGATGGGACGAAACAGCGATTTCGCTGTTTAGGATCGTGCGGTCCAAGGCTTGGGCCAGGGTGATTTCGGGGCGAATGGCGGTGAGCCGTGGACGCATCGCGTGACTGAACAATCGATTTGCCGATTGAATATTGACGTGAAACCAGCGCTTGATGCCTCGAGCGTCTGCGAAGACGTGCGCATGCTCGACGCCATCGACCGGCAGTTGCACACGCAGAGCTTGAAGCTCGCCTTCGACTCCGATCTCGAAGCGCGTTTCGAGGATGACACGCGCGCAAAGCGCATCCGCGACATTCGTCGTACGATCATCCTCGGCATGGTGGTCTTCCACATCTACAACATCGCCGGTTTCGTGACGACGCCGGACCTGGCCCTCCTCAATGTCGGGTTGCGCGTCTTTGCGATGACTCCGCTCGCTCTGCTCATCATCTGGGCGGTGGGGCGGGTCAGCGGGCCGGTTCGGGAGGCCATCGGCGGAATCGGCATGCTCGCCGCCAGCGGCATCCCCATCCTGATCTTCTGGATGGGAACGGGTCCCCTGGTCTCGTTGACCACGGCAACGATCTGGCTCAGCGTCCTCTTCGCCAACATCACCCTGCCCCTGCGGTTCTTCTGGGCCTGCTTCCTGTCGGGCATCACGGCCGTGGCCGTGGTGGCGGGGCTGTGCCTCAAGCCGGAAATCGTTCCGTCCGTGGGGGGCGTCCTCGGTCTCGACATGATGACCGGCATCCTCTTCAGCCTCGTCGCCACCTACAGGATCGAAGCCGCGAACCGCCGGGACTATCTCGTCAACCTGCGCGAGACCCTGCGCGCCAAGCGGCTGGCCGAGGACAACACCACCCTCGCCCACCTCTCCACCACCGATTCCCTCACCGGCATCGCCAATCGCCGGGCTTTCGCCCGCGAGCTCTCGGAGTTCTGGGAGGCCAGCCTGGCCGGCCGGCATTTCGCCGTGATGTTGATCGACGTCGACCACTTCAAGCTCTTCAACGATCATTACGGCCACGGCGCCGGCGACACCTGCCTGCGTGAGGTCGCCACACTCCTGGCGAAGACGGCCGCGGGCTCGGGGGCGTTCGTGTGCCGTTATGGCGGAGAGGAATTCGCCGTCCTCATGCACACCAGAGACCCCGACGAAGCCTTTGGATTCGCGGAACGGTTCCGACGCAGCGTCGCCGAGAAGGGCCTCCTGCACGGAAACAGGAGCGACGATCTCGGCTTCGTCAGCGTCAGTATCGGGGTGGCGACGAGCTGCGGCGTCGCGGTCACGGCCGGGGGACTGGTCGAGGCGGCCGACATGGCTCTCTACGAGGCGAAGGGCACGGGCCGGAACCGGACCTGTCGCAACGGCAAGGCCGGCAACGGTGATGGAAGCCCCATACGACGCGTGGGCGCCGCCCATTGGAGCGTCAACCAGAAACCACCCATCGCCAAGGCGGGATGAACCCCACGCCCCGCGTCATGGTCTCGACCATGGAGGTCACGCGATGAAGGCAGTATCGGCGCCGCTCTTCGCGATCCGCAACGAACCCGGCCCGCGCAAGACGGAAATCTCGGTTCGGATGGTGCTTGGAACACCGGACGCGACCGTCCCTGTACCCGGTGTCTGATCCACTCGTCCGGTCCGGACCTTAGCCCGCGCCGGACTCTCCCGATGGAAGGACGAGGCCGGCGCGGGCTGGGGGTGGACTAATCGACGACCTTCGCCGTGGGACGGTCGTTGCCCTGGGCGGTCTCGTCGTGCCAGTCGCCCTTGCCGTCCTGGTAGCGGATGCCTTCCGTGGAGCCCGGCACCTGTTGCTCGGCGGCCGCGGCCTGGGCAGCCTGCAGGGCCTCGTCGTGGCTGGGGAAGGTCTCGGAGAAGACGTCGCCCACCTTGTAGGCGAAGCCGCCATCGTGTTCGACGATGCGATAGGTGATCTCGGACATGCGGGTTCCTCCTCACGGCGCCTGCGTTCTTGCGCCACGTGCTCGGCATGGCGAACGGAGCGGGCCTGTCCGAGGTTCCGTCGCAGGCTCAGTGCCGGGTGGGCGGAATGGGGTCCAGGACGGCCACGGCGGCCTCACAACCGGCGATCAGAGATTCTCGGACCTCTCTCTGGTCGAAGCCGATTCCGTCAGGGAACGCCATGATATGGGCGGCATCTCCGCCTTCCCGGAGAATCCTACAGATCCAGCCCTCGGCCACCCGCTCGAAGTGCACCTCGTAACGTGTGCCGTCATGCTCGAATTCGTGAGGGTCCATCTCTGCCTTCCTTCCGGGCCGGCGGATCACGGCCCGTCCGGTGGGCCTCGCCGGATGTGGGAAGCCGGGCTATGGCGTCAACGACCGAATGGAATGCGAAAGATCCGGCGATGCGCCTTCTCCTGCCTGCTGCGTCCCTCTGCGCGGTTCTCGCCTGTCCGGCGGCCTTTGCCCAATCGGGCGGAAGCCTGTTCGGCAGCCCCGAGCGCGTGCCGGCCAATCCGTTCGCGTCGAACTACCCCTCGGCTGCCCCACCGCGCGCCCAACCCGCCTACGAACGCTCACCAAGCGGGGAGGTCCGGCGGCGCGCCGTGAGACCTGAGCGGGCCGATTCGTTTCTCCCACCCCGCGACATCCCTCGATGACGCGCCCATGGGGCGTCAGCTCTGGCTCAGCTCACCTGCGATGGCGGTGACGATACGGGGATCGTTGGGTTCGACCGACGAGGGATAGGCGCCGACCAGGCTTCCGTTTCTGCCGACGAGGTATTTGTGGAAGTTCCAATTCGGCGTGGAGCCGGGCTTCTCGGCGGCGGCCCAGCGATAGAACGGATGGGCCTGCGGCCCGCGCACATGGGTCTTGGCAGCGACCGGGAAGGTGACGCCGTGATTCTTGCGGGCCGCCTCGGCGATGGCGACGCCGTCGAGGGGCTCCTGATTGCCGAAATCCGGCGACGGCACGGCGATCACCGTCAGGCCGCGCCCGCCGAAGCGCGTCCACAGAGCCTGAAGCCCGGAGAACTGCCCGGCAAAGCCGCAGGCGGTGGCGGTGTTGACGATAAGGATCGGCTTATCGGCGAAATCCTTGAGGGCGATCAGCCCGCCCTCCGGTTTCTCGAAGGTGAAGGCACCCGCATTGCCGTCGCTGGTCGCGGCGCGCGCGCCGGTGGCGATGACGGTGCCGAGAAGAAACAGGGCCTGTCGGCGAAGTAGGGTCATCGAGGGTCGCTCCCTTGCAGAGCCGAGGATGGGAATCGGCTCATCCCTGGCTCAGCTGAAACTAGTCCGCTCTTCCGGCCTGTCCACCATCGGGCGCGGCGTCGGTGGAACCTTTCGCAAGGGCTCAGCTTGAGCGAGGACCGAGTTCGACCCCCGAACCCAGAGCGGAAAGACACGCCCTATGCGCATCCTGTTGCTTGCAGCGACCCTCGCAACGCCCCTCGTCTTCGCGGGAGCGACGATCGCCGCTGCTCAGACGACGGAACCGCAGAATGCGGGCACGGCACCGGTGCCGGCGGCCCCCGCGACCCTCAGCAACGATCTGCGTCCGACCTTCGTCGCCCAGACGCCGACGGACCGGGTCACGTCCAAGCTCATCGGCCTGACGATCCAGAACGGCGCCAACGAGACGATCGGCGAGATCGCCGACATCGTTCTCGACGAGGGCAGCACCATCAAGGCCTGGGTGGTCGGCGTCGGCGGCTTCCTCGGCATCGGCACGAAATACGTGGCCGTCGACCCCAGCGCCCTGAAGCTCACCCGCGTCGACGACAAGACGCTGAAGGCGACGATCGACACCAACAAGGACCAGCTCCGCGCCGCACCGGAATATGTCTATCTCGGCCAGGCCAAGCCCAATTCCGGCGACACGAAGCCGGCGGACACGAAGGCGTCCGAGACCAAGCCGGCGGAGAGCAAGACGTCTCCCTGAGATCGATTTCGCCGCGCATCCCGGTTGCGGTCATCAAACGAGAGAGGCGGCCGAGACATCGTTGCCTCGGCCGCCTCTCTCGTTCAAATCCCAGGTTCGGCCAGCCCGCCTCAGTTGCGCGTGCAGAGAGCCTCGCGCACGGTGCTGGCGACAGCATCGTTTCTCACTTCGTTCGTGACGAACACATCGTCGGCCCCCTCGTCGATCACGTCGGGCAGAGGATCGCATGACGGCTCGTTGGCGAAGACGATCCGCAGGTCGGGCCGCAATGCGCGTGCCTCCAGGACCAGCTTGGTGGAACACAACTCGCCTTTGAGGCTGATATCGGTCACCAGCACGTCGACCGGCAGGCCGAGCGCCAGGACAGTCATCGCATCGACACCCGAATCGACGGTCGTCGCCGAGTAACCGGCGCGCCGGATCTGCGAGGCGACCTCGTCGCGCCAATGCTTCTGTCGTCCGGCGATCAGAACCTGAACGCCATAGGCTCCTCCGGTGGAAGCCGTCGATTCCATGATCGAAACTCCTGTTCCTGTCGGGACATGCCTGGATCGGCACGAGCCGCCACCGGCACTGCGATCACTGTGCGACGCAGCATCGTAGGATGCGATGGCCTCGCAAGACAAGGAGCCTGTGCCAGTAGGCGACCTGTATCAAGGGAATTCCTCTCAGGCTCGACTGTTCCCTGGATCGGCGGCGTGTCCTCCGCTCCGGCGGTTGACGGGGCGGCAGCGCACGGGGCAACACGGCGCCGCCGTGGGACGCCACCGTTCGCGGCGGACAGCCGGAGCCCGACCGACCGATGTCATCAGCCAAAGCCACCCCCGTCTCGCCCCTCGCCCCGACGAGCGTGCCCGAGCTTCCCCCCATCGGCGGTGTCGGCATCGCCACCGCGCAGGCCGGCATTCGCTATTCCGGGCGCACCGACGTGCTCTACCTCGCGATGCAGCCGGGAACGCAGGCGGCGGGAGTGTTCACCCGCTCCAAATGCCCCTCGGCCCCCGTGGATTGGTGTCGCGAGGCGCTGGCGCGCGAAGGCGCCCGCGCGCTGATCGTCAATTCCGGCAACGCCAACGCCTTCACCGGCTCTCGCGGCCGGGACGCCGTGACGCTGACCGCAAAGATCGGCGCCGAGGCGGCGGGATGCCGGCCCGACGAGATCTTCATCGCCTCCACCGGCGTCATCGGCGAGCCCCTCGACGCGACGAAATTCGAGGGCGTGCTGGCGGATTGCGCCTCGCGGACCGAGACCGGCCCCGAAGCCTGGGCGGCGGCGGCGCAGGCGATCATGACCACCGACACCTTCCCCAAGCTCGGCACGCGCACGGCGACGATCGACGGGACGACGGTGACGATCAACGGCATCGCCAAGGGCGCGGGCATGATCGCCCCCGACATGGCGACGATGCTGAGCTTCGTCTTCACCGACGCGGCCCTGCCGCAGGTGGTGCTCCAGACCCTTCTGAGCGCCGGCACGCAGACGAGTTTCAACTGCGTGACGGTGGATGGCGACACCTCCACCTCCGACACGCTGATGCTGTTCGCCACGGGAGCGGCCGGCAATGCGCCCGTGACCGATCCGGGCGACGCACGCCTGGCCGGCTTCCGCGCGGCGCTGGACGATCTGCTCATCGAGCTGGCGCAGCTCGTGGCCAAGGATGGCGAGGGCGCGCGCAAGTTCGTCACCGTCAACGTGAAGGGCGCGACGAGCAACGCCTCGGCGCATCGTATCGCCATGTCCATCGCCAATTCGCCCCTGGTGAAGACGGCCATCGCCGGCGAGGACGCCAATTGGGGACGCGTCGTGATGGCGGTGGGCAAGGCCGGAGAGCCCGCCGACCGCGATCGTCTCGCGATCTGGTTCGGCGACGTCCGCGTCGCCCGCGAGGGCGCCCGCGACCCGGATTACAGCGAGGCGGCGGCGAGCGCCGTCATGCGCGAATCGGACGTCTCGGTGACGGTGGACCTCGGTCTCGGCGACGGCACGGCTCGGGTTTGGACCTGCGACCTGACCAAGGGCTACATCGAGATCAACGGGGATTACCGCTCGTGAGGCGCCTCCTCCACCGGGCGGCGGCGGCGAGCCTCGCCCTCGCCCTCGCGATCCCCGCCTTGGCGGACGACGATAAGGCCAAGCACGAGAGCCGCATCTTGGTGACGGGCCGCGCCCGCGCCGAGACGCCGCCGGACTTCGCCTCGGTGGAGATCGGGATCGAAGCCAAGGGCGCGACGCCCGCCGCCGCCCTCGACGGAGCGAGCAGTGTCGCCCGCGCACTCATCGCGCTGTCGGCCGGGTTCGGCGTCGGCGAGAGCGATATCGGCACGACGGCGGTCACCCTCACCCAGGGAACGCGGGAGGTGCGTCAGCCCGACGGCAGCATTACCGAGAAGCCGGACGGCTACCGCGCCGCCAACAGCCTGCGGGTCCGCCTCGCCGACATGGGCAAGCTCGGCGAACTGATGCGCAAGGCCCTCGATGCCGGCGCCAACCGGATCGAGGGCGTGGCGTTCGGCCTGAAGGATCCCAATGCGGCGGAGGCGACCGTGCAGGTGGCGGCCATGAAGGATGCGATGGCGCAGGCCGGACGCCTCGCCGAGGCCGCCGGAGTGAAGCTCGGACCGCCCCTGTCGATCCAGACGACGCCCCAGGGCGGCGGGATGCCGATGGCGATGGCGGCGGCTCCGATGCGGTCCAAGCGCTCCGGCGTGCCGGTTCCGCTCGCGGCAGGCACGATCGAGACGAGCGCCGAGGTCTCGGCCAGCTTCGCGATCCTACCGTGACACAAGACTCCGCCGTGACGCCGCCTCCGTTCCGCATCCTCCTCGTGGTGGCGGTCGCCCTGGTGGATGCGGATGGCCGCGTTCTCCTGGCCCAGCGCCCGGAGGGCAAGCAGCTCGCCGGTCTCTGGGAGTTCCCCGGCGGCAAGGTCGAACCGGGCGAGCGGCCGGAGGAAACCCTGATCCGCGAATTGCGCGAGGAGATCGGGATCGAGGTGAAGGAGGACTGCCTCGCTCCCCTCACCTTCGCGAGCCACGCCTATCCTGATTTCCACCTGCTGATGCCGCTCTATGTCTGCCGACGCTGGGAGGGCATGGCCCGTTCCATGGAGGGGCAGGCGCTGAAATGGGTGCGCCCTCGCGACCTCAAGGACCAGCCGATGCCGCCCGCCGATGCACCGCTGATCCCGTTCCTGGTGGATCTCCTCGGACCTTGATGGTTGCCCCCCGCCGCCACAGGTTGTCCCTCGCAGGCGGGAGATGGGAAGCATGGCGCGCAAGGCAGCGGTAAAGACGTCCCCCAAGCCGAGCGCGGTGGCGGCGGAGAAGCCGAAACGCGTCTCGCGCAAGACCACGCCGTCGCCCGAGACCCTGGCGCCGCTGGGGCTCGACCGATTGATCGGCCTCGTCCTCGACGAGACCGCGCGTAACCCCGCCTTCAAGAAGCTCGTCACCGCCGCGATCGCCGGATTGCAGGGGCCCGATGCCGTCGCCGCCCTCGTCGACCGGCGGCTCACCGCCCTGGAGCGGGCCCATGGGTTTATCGACTGGCAGAAGCGGCGCAGCTTCGCGGCGGATCTCGACGCCACGGTCTCCACTATCGTCTCGGAACTGGCACCCCTCGACGTGGACGCCGCCCTCAATCGGTTGGTCCGTTTCATCGGCGGGGCACAGGGCGTGCTCGAGCGCGTCGATGATTCGAGCGGTCAGGTGGTGGGCGTCTACGAACGGGCGACGCATGCCGCCGCCGATCTGGCGCTTCAGCTCCCCTCGGCGGACGCCGCCCAACTGGCGGTGAAACTGGTGCCGCTCCTCGAGACGGACGGGTTCGGCATCCTCGATGCCCTGCTGCTCACGGTGGTGGATGGTCTGCCCGAAACCGCACTGGAACCGGTCGATGCGGCCCTCGCCGCGGCGACGCCGCCGGAACCGAAGGCATCGGGCAAACCGGCGGCCCGATCGGCCGCCTTCAGCACGCAGGGCTGGGACCGGAAGATGCAGCGCATGCGTCTTCTGCGGATGCGCCAGGCCCTGGCCGACCGGCGCGGCGACGTCGAGGCTTTCATCGCCCTGGAACAGGCGATCTCCCCCGACCATCCGGACATCGTGGCCGTGGCCGAGCGTCTGCTGTCGGCAAACCGCGCTGCCGAGGCGCTCGACTGGATCGGACGCCCACAGAAGCGCGGAATCGTCGTCGTCACCCGCGAGCAGATGCTCACCGGAAGCTTCGACCCGGATGCGCCTCAGCGTGAGCGGGCCTCCATCGAAATCCGCATCCTCGACGCTCTCGGCCGCAAGGACGACGCCCAGGCAAAGCGCTGGGCGTGTTTCGAAGCCCGTCTCGACCGCGAGATGCTGCGCGACTACGTCGCCAAGCTTCCCGACTTCGAGGACGAAGAGGCGCTGGAGCGCGCTTTCGACCATGCGGCCTCTCACGCCGACCCCTACCGCGCCCTGCATTTCCTCGTGCACTGGCCCAAGCTCGACCGTGCTGCGCGCCTCGTCATCGACAAGGCCGCGACATGGGACGGCAACCGCTATGAGATCCTCGCTCCCGCGGCGGAGGCTCTGGAAGAGGCGAGCCCGAAGGCGGCGAGCCTGCTCTACCGCTGCATGATCGACGACATGCTGAGCAAGGGCCGCTCCAGCGCCTACGGTTACGGCGCCCGCCACCTCCTGACCCTCGACGCCCTGGCGCAGCGGCTCGAACCGGGCGACCTCACGCCTGACCACGCCGCCTATCGGGACGCCCTGCGCAAGGTGCACGGACGGAAATCGGCCTTCTGGGAGAAGGTGAAGGACTGATTTTGCGTGTGACGGAGCTCAGCTTACCTCTATGGCGTCCACCCTGTCCGGATAGAAGGCGAGATGATCCCGGATCTCGGCGACGGCGGGATACGGTGTTTCGTAGCTCCAGACCGCGTCGGCCCGAACCGTATCGCCGACCGTCAGCGTGTAATAGCTGGCCTCGCCCTTGTAGGGGCAGTGGCTCCTGCGCGCCGAGGGGGTGAAATGCTCCCAGCGCACATCGGCGCGGGGCAGGTAATAGACCGGCCCGTAGCTCGCCTCGCGAAGGACGAGGGCGGCACCGGATTCCGCGATCACGGTGCCGGCGAGGATGACGCGGACGCGCCGAGGGCTCGTCTCGATGGTGATCGGATGATCCGGGCCGGGTTCTCTCATGGTCGTCTCCTCAAGGATCGTCCGTCGTACCGGGCGTGATCGTGCGGGGTATGATCTCGGGAACGCCGAGGGCGTCGGCGAGACGGGACTTGGCGCTGCCGGGCTTGAGCGGCTTCTGCTGGCTCTCGTGCGGCGCCCAGCCGGAGAGCCACAGGATCTCGAACGTCGCCCTCAGACGCCCGTCGGGATCGGCGAACCGCTCGGCATAGATCGCGGCCATCCGCATGAGGGTATCGCGGCGCAGGGGCGTGCGGCGGCGCTCGGTCAGCACGTTGGTGAGGCCCATGGCGCGCAGGTCGCGCATTAGGGCGAAGGGATCGGCATAGCGCACGGTGATCGTGTCGACATCCGTCACCGGCAGGGCGAAGCCGGCGCGCTGAAGCAGACTGCCCATCTCGCGCACCTCGGCGAAGGGCGCCACGCGCGGACTGATTCCGCCTTCGATCTCGACCTCGGCTTGGCCGAAGGCCTGGCGCAGTTCGGTGAGGGTGCGGCCACCCAGGAGACAGCCGACGAACAGCCCGTCGGGCTTCAACACCCGCCGCAGCTGGGCCAGCGCACCCGGCAGGTCGTTGACGTGCTGCAGGGCCAGCAGCGACAGGGCGAGATCGAAACGGGAAGCCGCCAGCGGCAGCACCTCCGGATCGCCGACCATGAGGGCGAGACCATCGCCGGTCTCGGCCAGAGGGGCCACGCGGGTGATGGCGCCGACACGGCCGGAGCGCAGAAGATGGCGGGCGGGAGCGGAACTCGGTGTCCCGAGGTCCAGGGCCTCCGGAAACGCCCGCAGGACCGCGGAGAGTCTGTCGTCGAGATCGTCGGCGAGGCGTGAAAGCAGGAAATCCGCATAGCCCGCCTGTATGGCGCGGGCGAGCCGCCGGCGAGCGAGACCCGTGTCGAAGAGGGGCGGTGGAATCGTCATCTCGACCTGATAGCTGGCGCGGAAACGTGATCTTGCCAGCGGGGAACGGGCGTGAACGGCGGAATGTTGGAGCATCATAACGGAAACCGGAGACCGGACCCATGATTCGACTCGTTGCGGCGATCGCCTTGTCCACCCTCGCTGCCTTCTCGCTGAGTGGGGCCGCCGAGGCCAAGGGCTGCATCAAGGGCGCCCTCGTGGGCGGCATCGCCGGCCATATGGCCGGACACGGCAAGATGGGAGCGGCGGCCGGATGCGCCATCGGTCACCACAGGGCCAACAAGAAGGACAAGCAGCAGAACCAGGGCCAGCAGCCCGCCGCGCAGTAAGGCGCCGCTTTCCGGACGTCGTTTCGCCAGGACAATCCTGCGCAAGGTTTTGCCTGCGCAAGGTCTTCCCTCTGCAAGCTCTTCGCGAAGCGGCGAACCGGGCCTAAGCAAGGGGCATGGTGTCCACCGCCC
Organism: Methylobacterium sp. Leaf106; assembly: GCF_001422895.1. Lineage (NCBI taxonomy): Bacteria > Pseudomonadati > Pseudomonadota > Alphaproteobacteria > Hyphomicrobiales > Methylobacteriaceae > Methylobacterium > Methylobacterium sp. Leaf106. Next base: position 20,829 of record NZ_LMNB01000006.1, on the reverse strand, counting down.
AATTTCTCCGGCGGGGTGTCCGTTCGATCTCGGCGGGCGCCCTCGGCCTGATCTATCCGCCGACCTGCGCCGGCTGCGGCGGCGCCACCGCGGATCCGCATGCTTTGTGCCCCCGTTGCTGGTCGAGCCTGCGCCTCATCGAGCAGCCCTATTGCCAGCGCCTCGGCACGCCGTTTCCCGTCGATCTGGGGATCGGCCCCCTGTTGTCCCCGCGCGCCATCGCCGATCCTCCCGTCTTCGGACGGGCGAGAGCCGTCGCGCTCTACGACGATGTGGCGCGTGATCTCGTCCACCGCCTGAAATACGAGGACCGGCTCGACCTCGCCGCCCCCATGGCGCGGATGATGGCATCGGCAGGTGCCGAACTGCTGCGGGAGGCCGATTGCCTCATTCCCGTGCCGTTGCACTGGACACGCCTGTGGCGCCGTCGTTTCAACCAAGCCGCCCTCCTCGGCCGTGGCATCGGCCGCATCGCTTCCCTGCCCTGCGAGACCTCGCTGCTCACACGGGTGAAGGCGACGCGCTCGCAGGTCGGGCTCAGCCGCGCGGCGCGGGCGACGAATCTCCAGGGCGCGTTCCGGGTCCCCGCCTCGGCGAAGCCCAGGCTCCAGGGACGAAGAATCCTGCTCATCGACGATGTCACGACCACCGGCTCCACCGCCAATGCCGCCTCGCGGGTGCTCTTACGGGGAGGAGCGGCTTCGGTGGACGTCCTCACCTTCGCCCTGGTCGCCGCCGAGGCAGGCTGAGCCAACAAACCGACCTCCGCCCTTGACAGCCGGGCTCCGTCACGGCCTCCCAACGTCCATGACAGGATCGACGTCACGAGACATCGCGGTGATCGGCGGCGGCCCGGCGGGGCTCGCTGCCGCCGAAATGCTGGCGGCAGCCGGTCATCGCGTCACGCTCTACGAGCGGATGCCCTCGGTGGGGCGCAAGTTCCTCATCGCCGGGCGCGGCGGCCTCAACCTCACGCATAGCGAGCCGCTGGAGGCGTTCCACCGCCGCTACCACCCGGTGCATCCGTCCTTCGCAAAGGCGGTCGACGCGTTTCCTCCGCAAGCCTTGCGGGACTGGTGCGAGGGGCTCGGCCAGCCGACCTTCATCGGGTCCAGCGGGCGGGTCTTTCCGAAGAGCTTCAAGGCCTCCCCGCTCCTGCGGGCCTGGCTGGGGCGGCTCGACACTATCGGCGTCCGCATCCTCACCCGTCATCGCTTCCTCGGTTGGGACGCGGATGGAAGCCTGGCTTTCGAGACCCAGGACGGGGGCGTCACGGTGGCCCCCCAGGCGACCCTGATGGCCCTTGGCGGCGCGAGTTGGCCACGGCTCGGCTCGGACGGGGCATGGGTCCCGCTTCTCACCGGGGCCGGGATAAAGGTTTCGCCCCTCAAACCCGCCAATGTCGGCTTCAGCGTGCCGTGGTCGGACGTGTTCCGCGAACGCTTCGCCGGGACCCCCCTGAAGCGCGTCGTGCTCAGGCTCGGCGACGAGACCGTGCGCGGCGAAGCCATGGTCACCGCAGACGGGATCGAGGGCGGGGCGGTCTATGCCCTGTCGCGCCTCATCCGCGAGGAGATCGAGGTCAAGGGTGAGGCCCGTCTCGTCCTCGATCTACGGCCGGACCTCACCGAGGATGCGCTGATGCGACGCCTCGCGACGTACAAGCCGGGGGCGTCCCTCGCCACGCGTCTGCGCAAGGATGCGGGGCTCGACCCTGTCGCGGCGGGAATGCTGCGCGAGGCAGCCGGCCGCGCCCTTCCACCCTCGGCGGGCGAACTCGCTGCCCTGATCAAGGCGGCTCCCTTGCGCCTGCTCGCTCCCCGTCCGATCGAGCGGGCGATCTCCACGGCGGGGGGCGTCGCCTTCGAGGCCGTCGACACCCGTTTCATGCTGAAAGCGCGGCCGGGGGTCTTCGTCGCCGGCGAGATGCTGGATTGGGAAGCCCCCACCGGCGGCTACCTGTTGCAGGGTGCCTTTTCCAGCGGTCGCGCGGCGGCCGCCGGGATGATGGACTGGCTCGATGAGGCCGGCCCGGACCTATAGACGCGCGCAGAAGCCGACCATGCCCTTGGCGTCGGACGGACAGGACGCGCTGGCGCCGCCATTGGCGAAGGACGGACTGCCTGAAGACAGGCAATAGGCCGAGACGAAGGCCTCGCCGCTGTCACAGCTCAACTCGCAGCCACCGGACGAGCAATTCTCGTTGCGGACGGGACGCAGGGTGGAGTTGGCGGCGCTGGCGGTGAGGCCCGCCGCTCCCGGTTCGCCCTGAGGACCGGCAGGCCCCCTGGGACCCGTATCACCCTTGGGACCAACGTCGCCTTTGGGGCCGACCGGCCCCTGCGGGCCTGTCTCCCCCTTGAGTCCCACGTCGCCCTTCGGTCCCGCCTCCCCTTTCGGCCCGGCCTCGCCTGCGAGCCCCGCCACACCCGGCGCACCGGCAAGCCCTGCCATGCCCTGGGGACCGGACTCTCCCTGAGGGCCGGCATCGCCCTTGGGGCCGGGTTCACCGGCCGGCGCGCAATTGGCCACCACGGCCTCCCTCTCGTCCTCGCCGGCCTTCAGCGCCGCGACGCAGGTGGCGGGCCGATAGGGCAGACGGAACAGGAATCGGCCGCGCGAATCGGCCATCACCGAGATGTCCTCGTCGAGGATCACGACGGTGCCGGCCTTGCGCACGCTGCCGGAGATCCGCAGATCCCCCGCCTCGATCCGCGCATCGTAGACTTGGATCGGCTGCGACGGCGCCACGACCCGCTTGGGCCTGGCCGCCCTGGGCCTTGGGGCCGCGGCGGCATCCGTCGCAGGGGCGGCGCTCATCCCACCGCCGGGCTGGCCGGGACTGCCCTGGCCGGGCGCCTGAGCCGCTGCCGGACCGGCCGCGAGCCCGGCGAGGATCATCAATCCCATCAATGATTTGGCCATGAAGCCCGTCGGGGCCGGGCACTTGGCGGCATGGTCGAGGCGCATGGGTTCTTTCCAGGCTGATGCGCCGGGGGTCCGGCACGGCGGAGGGACAATGCCGGGTCCGGTCATGCGGTCAAGCCCGGCCCGGATCGTCCCGCCGTCTCGCGGCCGTTCCTCCATCCACACTCATCCACAGCCGTCCACAGGGGAAGCGGCTGTAGCCGCTCAGGAATTTTGCATCCCCCCGAAACCGGTTGAGATTGTTCTTGTTTTGTTCTTATTGTCCGCCGATGGGACGGACAGGATGGATTTGGCTCGACGAAGATGCGCGATGACGGCGAAACGGAGACGAACGGGCTTCAACGGCGCCGGCGGATCGCTCTGGACGCCCTGCGCGGCCACGGGGCAGGACAGGCCGACGTCCTGTCCGTCGAGGCCCTGCCTCTGGGAATCGCCCATATCGATTCCGGCCTTCCCGGCGGAGGGCTCTCCCTTGGCCGACCGCACGAGATCGCCCCGGAATCCGAGGGCGACGAGGCGGCGGCGTTGGGCTTCACCCTCGCCCTCATGGCCCGACACCTCGCGCGGGTGGAGGGGGAGGCTCTCCTCGTCATCGGCAAGGGGCACCCGACACCCTACGGCCATGGGCTCGCCGGGCTCGGCCTCGATCCGTGCCGCCTGCTGATCCTGGAGGTCGAGAGCGACGCGGATGCCTACCGCGCCGTGGAGGAGGCCCTGCGCTCGCAGGGGCTGAGGGCGGTGGCGGGGCTGGTGGATGCCGGCCTTCCGCTGAAGCAGAGCCGGCGGCTGCATCTGGCGGGCGAGGCGGCCTCCCGCCTCCTCCTCGTCCTGCGGCCACCGCAGGCGGAGAACCCGAACATGGCCGCGACCCGCTGGCGGATCGGCTCGGGGGCGGCCCTGCGGGACCGGTTCGGCTGCATCGAGCGGCCATGCTGGCGGGCGCGGCTCGACCGCTGCCGCAACGGACGGACGGGGAATTGGCTTCTGGAGTGGGATCATGCCGCGCATCGTTTCGGTCTGGCTGGAGCAGTGGCCGCTGACGCGCCTCAGGCGCGCTCGGGCCGCGCAGGATGACGCGGTCTCCCCCGCCGTCGTGGCCGCCATCGGGCCGGGAGGCCTGCGCATCACGGCCGTCGACGCCGCCGCCCGGGCTCTCGGCCTGCGTCCGGGCGAGCCCCTCGCACGGGCTCGCGCCCGGATCGGGCCGGGCATCGCCGTCCATCCCGCAAACCCGGAGGCCGATGCCGCCGCCCTCGCGCGTCTCTGCCTCTGGGCCAAGCGGTATACACCCATGGTGGCGCCGTTCGGGCCGGGGGAAGGCGGAGACGGCTTCTTTCTCGACGTGGAGGGGGCGAGCCACTTGTTCGGCGGGGAAGACGCCCTGATGGGCGACCTCGCCGCCCGCCTGTCGGCCAATGCGATCCCCGCCCGGCTGGCCCTGGCCGACACGCCGGCCTGCGCCTTCGCGCTCGCCCGCCACGGTGCTTCGACGCGTCCCGTCGTCGTGCCCCGGGGGGGCAATGCACCGGCCCTGCGCGACCTCTGCGTGAGTGCCCTGCGGATCGAGCCGGCCATCGCCGAATCCCTCCGCCGCCTCGGCCTGCGCCGGATTGGGGCGCTGGCCGAGGCGGCCCGCCCTCCCCTGGCCCGACGCTTCGGCGAGACCCTGCTCCTGCGCCTCGACCAGGCGCTGGGGAGAAGGCCCGAGCCGCTGGTCTCCCTGGGGGAGCCGGCCGCCTTCGGCGCGAGTCGGGGTTTTCTCGATCCGATCGGACATCAGGCGATCATCGTCGCCACCGCCATACGGCTGATGCAGGAGATCGCCCCCCGCCTCGCCGCCTCGGGCCTGGGCGCGCGATCCCTGCGGCTGAGCCTCTACCGGGTCGACGGCATCGAGCGCAGCCTCGATCTCGGCCTGTCGGAACCGACTCTCTGCCCGACCCAGGTCGGGCGGTTGCTCGATCTGCGCCTCGACCGGCTCGGGCCGTCCCTCGATGCCGGCTTCGGCTTCGAGACCGTGCGGCTCGACGTGACCGGCATCGGCCGGTTGGAGGCACGCCAGGGCGCCCTGGCCGAGACGGGCCTCGACCGGGAGGCCGAGACCGGCGGGACCGCCCGCCTCGCCGACGCCCTGCGCCAGCGCATCGGAGCCAGGGTCATCCGCGTGAGTCCACGGGCGAGCCACATCCCCGAACGCGCCGATGCCCTGGAGCCGTGGCGGGTGAGGAGTATCGAGATGCGGTGGCCCGAGCGGGTCGGCACCCGGCCACAGGGCGGGATGCCGCCCCGTCCCCTCGTCCTCCTGTCTCGCAGCGAGGCGGCCGACGAGGTGTTTTCGCTCGCCCCCGACGGACCACCCCAGCGCTTCCGCTGGCGGCGGCGCCTGCACCGGATCGCCCATGCCGAGGGTCCCGAGCGCATCGCCGACGCTTGGTGGCACGCCCCTGCCCCCGCCCGGGATTACTACGTGGTCGAGGACGAATCCGGCCGGCGCCTCTGGCTCTACCGGGAAGGCTTCCACACGGCTGAAACGGCGGCGCGCTGGTTCGTGCAGGGATTGTTCGCGTGAGGGCCGAGATGAGCGCCCTCCCCTCTCCCCGCCGGGCGGGGAGAGGATCGCGGGCACCTTGCCGTGCCTGCGATGAGCGGAGGCGAAGCCGGAGCGAGGGTGAGGGGGAGATTCCGGACGAGTCTCCTTCGGACGCCCCCCCTCACCCTCGGCTGCCGCCTCGCCGCGCCGACGACGGGGTCGTCGCGGCCCTCTCCCCGCTCGCGGGGAGAGGGGATCACGCGAACGGCCCATCATTCTGCGCATGACCCCGCCCTATGCCGAACTCGCGGTCACCACGAACTTCTCGTTCCTGCGCGGGGCCTCGCATCCGCAGGAGATGGTGGCGCAGGGCGCCGAGTTCGGGCTCCACGCCATCGGCATCGCCGATCGCAACACGCTGTCGGGCGTGGTGCGCGGCCATGCCGAGGCAAAGCGCCGGGAGAAGGCGGGCGAACCGACGATCCGTTACCTGCCGGGGGTCCGCCTCGTCACCGAGGAGGGGTTCGAGGCCGTCGCCTATCCGATGGACCGAGACGGCTACGGACGGCTCTGCCGGCTGCTCACGGACGGCAACCGCCGCTCGGCGAAGGGCGCGTGCCGGTTCGGTGTCCCGGACATGCTCGCGGCGGCAAGGGGGCAGGTCTTCATCGCGCTCCCGCCGGAGGAGGACGATCCCGTCTTCGCCCGCCATCTCGCCGCCCTGGCGGAGACGGCCCCCGGCCGCGTTTTTCTCGGCGCGAGCCATCGTTATCGCGGCGACGAGCGGCGTCGACTCGGCCGCCTCGCCGGGTTCGGGGAGCGCCTCGGCGCGCCGATGGTGGCGGTGTCGGACGCGCTCTACCACCATCCCGACCGGCGCCCCCTGCAGGACGTGCTCGCCTGCATCCGCGAGGGCTGCACCCTGGTCGAGGCCGGCTATCGCCTGGAAGCCAATGCGGAGCGTCACCTGAAGCCGCCCGCCGAGATGGCCCGGCTCTTCGCCGACCACCCGGAAGCGATCGCGCGCACAATCGAGATCGCCGAGACCTGCGGGTTCTCCCTGGAGGAGCTGAAATACGAGTATCCCGACGAGCCCGTTCCCCCTGGCCGGACGGCCCAGGGGCATCTCGAATACATGACCCGGCAAAGGGCCGAACTGCGCTACCCGGACGGTATCCCGGAGACGGTCGAAACCTCCCTGCGCACCGAGTTCGACCTGATCCGCCGCCTCGACTACGCCCGCTACTTCCTCACCATCCACGACATCGTCGAATTCGCCCGGAACCGGGGAATCCTGTGCCAGGGCCGCGGCTCGGCGGCCAATTCGGTTGTCTGCTACTGCCTCGGCATCACGGCGGTGGACCCGACCAAGATCCGGCTCCTGTTCGCCCGCTTCATCTCCGAGAGCCGGGACGAGCCGCCCGACATCGACGTCGATTTCGAGCACGAGCGTCGCGAGGAGGTGATCCAGTATCTCTACGACCGCTACGGGCGGGACCGCGCGGCGATCTGCGCCACGGTGATCCACTACCGGCCCCGCAGCGCGATCCGCGAGGTCGGCAAGGTGCTGGGCCTCACCCCCGACATCACCGGCATGATGGCCGACACGGTGTGGGGCTCATGGGGCGACGGCCTGCCGGACCAGCATATCGCGCAGGCCGGGCTCGACCCCGCCAACCCGGCGATCCGGCAGGCGGTGGACCTCGCGATCCAGCTCATCGGCTTCCCACGCCACCTGTCCCAGCATGTGGGCGGCTTCGTGCTGACGAAAGGGCGTCTCGACGAGACCGTGCCGGTGGGCAACGCGGCGATGGCCGACCGTACCTTCATCGAATGGGACAAGGACGACATCGACACGATCGGCCTCCTCAAGGTCGACGTGCTGGCGCTCGGCATGCTCACCTGCCTCCGGCGCGGCCTCGACTTCCTGCGCGAGGATCACGGCATCGCCTACGAGACCTTGGCCGACCTCCCGCGCGAGGAACCGGAGGTCTACGCGATGCTGTCGAAGGCCGATTCCGTCGGCGTGTTCCAGGTCGAGAGCCGGGCGCAGATGTCGATGCTGCCGCGCCTGAAGCCGAAGGAATTCTACGATCTCGTGGTTCAGGTCGCCATCGTGCGCCCCGGTCCGATCCAGGGCGACATGGTCCATCCCTACCTGCGCCGGCGCTCGGGCGAGGAGCCCGTCGTCTTCCCGTCCCCCTCCCCCGAGCACGGGCCGAAGGACGAACTCGAGGAGGTGTTGAAGCGGACCTTCGGCGTGCCCCTGTTCCAGGAGCACGCCATGCAGATCGCGATCACGGCGGCCGGATTCACCCCGTCTGAAGCCGACGGCTTGCGCCGGGCCATGGCGACCTTCCGGCACAACGGGCTGATCGTGAATTTCAGGACCAAGTTCATCGAGGGCATGGTGGGGCGCGGCTATCCACGCGACTTTGCCGAGCGCTGCTTCAAGCAGATCGAGGGATTCTCCACCTACGGCTTTCCCGAGAGCCACGCGGCGAGCTTCGCCCTGCTGGTCTACGCCTCGGCCTGGATGAAATGCCGGCACCCGGACGTTTTCCTGGCCGCGATCCTGAACTCGCAACCCATGGGCTTCTACCAGCCGGCCCAGCTGGTGCGGGATGCCCGCGCCCATGGGGTCGAGGTGCGTGGCCCCGACGTGAATGCCAGCGAATGGGACTGCACCCTGGAACCGGCCTCGGAGCAGCGTGGGCCGGAGCGCCGCTTCGCCGTCCGCATCGGCCTGCGGCAGGTGAGCGGCCTGCCGAAAGCCGGCATGGCCCGGCTCGTGGCCCTGCGCGGGAACGGCTATGCCAGCGTCGAGGGCCTGCAGGCCGCCCTGACACTGCCCCGCAACGCCCTCGAGCGCCTGGCCGAGGCCGACGCCTTCCGCTCCCTCGACCTCGACCGCCGCGCCGCCCTCTGGGCGGTGAGGGCACTGGAAGGCACCTCGACGCACGCCAGCGCCGCGCGGGGCGTCCCCACCGACCGGCGCACGCATCTCCTCGATGCGCCGATGCCGCTCTTCGCCTTCCATGCCGATGACGGCCTGTTCCGGGCAGAGCCCGCGGTGGAGCTGCCCGCCATGGCGCTCTCCGAGCATGTGGCGGAAGATTACGTCTCCACCGGCCTCTCGCTCAAAGGCCATCCGGTGGCGTTCTTTCGGGCGCGCCTCGCCCGCATCGGCGCGATCCCGGCGGCGGCGCATCACGACCCTTCATGGGCCCAGAATGCCCGCGTCACGGTGGCGGGCCTCGTCCTCACCCGGCAGCGCCCCGGCACCGCCAAGGGCGTGGTGTTCCTGACGCTGGAGGACGAGACCGGCATCTGCAACGTCATCGTCTGGAAGAAGGTGTTCGACGCCAACCGGCGCATCGCCATGAGCGCCCGCTTCATCGCCGTGCGCGGGCGCATCCAGCGCTCGGGGCTGGTGGTCCATCTCCTGGCCGAGCAGTTCCGCGACCTGACGGAGGAATTGCGGACCCTGCGCGAGGGCGGTCTCCCCCTCCCACCGGAGACCACGGATTTCGGGGCGCCGCCGGACCGGCGCGTCTACCGCAGCCGGGACTTCCATTGAGGGGCAGTGCGCATCCCCTCTCCCCGCAGGCGGCTACCGGATTCACACATCTGCTTTTGCAGGCAGAGCGCGTCCCTCTCCCCCTTGTGGGGAGAGGTCAGGAGTGGGGGTGGCTCCGCCAGCCTCCACACTCTGAGGGTCACCCCACCACACCCACCTCCAACTCCTCCCCACAAGGGGGAGGAGGGCTTGCCCGACTCACGGCCGCAGCAGCACCTTGCCCACGGCCTCGCGGCGCTTGAGGATGCCGAGCGCGTTCTCGTAGTCGCTCATCGGATAGGTGCCGTGGATCTTGGCCTTGAGGCGCCCCTCCGCCACCCAGGCCAACAATTGTTCCTGGTTCGCCCGGTGGGCCTCGGGCTCGCGCTCCACGAACACCCCCCAATGCACGCCCTGGATGTCGATGCCCTTCAGGAGAGCGAGGTTGAGGGGAATGCGCGGGATGTCGCCGGCCGCGAAGCCGATGACGAGGTAGCGCCCCTTCCAGCCGAGCGAACGGAGCGCAGGTTCGGCGTAGTCGCCGCCGATGGGATCGTAGATCACGTCGACGCCCCGTCCCTCGGTGAGCTTCTTCAAACCCTCGCGCAGATTGTCCGCGCCGTAATCGAGCCCCAACTCGGCGCCGTGCGCCTGCGCCACCGCGAGTTTCTCTGGCGAGGAGGCGCAGGCGATCACCTTCGCGCCCATGATCACGCCGAGCTCCACCGCGGCGAGACCGACGCCGCCCGAGGCGCCGAGAACCGCCAACGTCTCGCCGGGCTGAAGCTTCGCGCGATCCCGCAGGGCGTGGAGCGAGGTGCCGTAGGTGATGGTGAGGCCGGCCGCCTGCTCGTCGCTCACCGCATCGGGGACGGCGGTGAGATGCCGGGTGCCCACCGCGATGCGCTCGGCGCAGGTGCCGTAGGTGCGGTGGACGATGACGCGGTCGCCGATCCCGAAACCCTCGACGCCATCTCCGATGGCCTCGATGATTCCGACCGCTTCGCCGCCGGGCGAGAACGGCAGATCGGGCTTCACCTGATAGCGCCCTGCGATGATGAGCGTATCGAAGAAGTTCAGCGCCGCCAGCGTCACCCGCACCACGGCCTCGCCCGGACCGGCGACCGGATCGGCCACCTCGGCGATCGCGAGATCCTCGGGGCCGCCGAGTCTGGTGCAGAGCAAAGCCTTCATGCCGATCCTCCCTTGAGCCGCAGCGCCTTTTGCTTGAGCGCGCTTGCACCGATTGGCGGCATCGGCGCAAGCGGCGGCGTCAGCGGCGCTCGTAGAGTCCGGTCAGGCAACCTTTGGCGAGGACTCGACCCGTCATAGCCTCGATGAGCGCGGCACGTCCCGGACTCGCCGGCAGATCGAGCGGAGCATCCAGGGCGTAGATCTGGAACAGGTAGGCGTGGGGGCCATGTCCGGTGGGCGGGTCCGGCGGCAGCCATTGGTCCTTGAGAAAGCTGTTCTGCCCGAGGTCATGCTGCGATCCCTCACCGGCGGCACTGGCGAGAGCGCCTTCGGGAAGGCTTTCGCTCGCGGCGAGATTCCAGGCGATGAGATGGACGAGGGGTTTCGGAGTCGGGCTGCCGGCATCCTCCACCAGAAGCACCACGCGGCTCGTACCGGCCGGCAGGCCGCTCCATGACAGCGGCGGCGAGACGCCCGGCCCATCGGCGGTGAAGCGCGCAGGAAGGCTCGCCCCGTCGGCGAAGGCCGGACTCGTCAGCGAGATCGTCTCGGGCACGCTCCCGAAATCCTGGTGGTAGGCGGTTGTGTCGAGCCCGGCCTTCAGGCCCGACAGGGCCGCGCCGACCGCGTGCGGAAGCTTTTCCAGCATGATGTCTCCTCGTCGATTCGCGTGGTCAACGAGGAGGGGCGCACCCGGTTCAGGCCGGACGGGCGGCAGCGACCATGTAGTTCACCGCCGTGTCGCGGGCGGGCCGCCAGCTCCCGTCGAAGGGATTGAACACGACGCCGGTGGTATCGGTGACGGAGAGGCCGCCGCGCGCGATGGCGCGGGACAGTTCGTCCGGCTTCACGAACTTGTTCCAGTCGTGGGTTCCGCGCGGCAGCCAGCCGAGGACGTATTCCGCTCCGACGATGGCCAGCGCGAAGGAGCGCATCGTGCGGTTCAGGGTGGCGGCGAACAGGAGACCGCCCGGCTTCACCGCCTGGCAGGCGCTGGCGACGAAGGCCGGCATGTCGACCACATGCTCCACCACCTCCATGATCAGGACGACGTCGAACCGCTCGCCCGCCGCCACCACCTCCTCGATGGTTTGAGAGCGGTAATCCACCGCCACGCCCCCGGCCTGCGCATGGGAACGCGCCACGGCGATGTTGGTGGGTGCCGGATCCAGCCCCGTGACGGTGGCGCCCAGCCGCGCCAGGGGCTCGGACAGGACGCCGCCGCCGCATCCGACATCGACGATGGTCAGCCCCTTCAGCGGGTGGGGCATGCGCGGGTCGCGGCCGAATTTCCGGCAGATCGCGTCGCGGATATAGGCGAGGCGCACCGGGTTGAACCGGTGCAGCACCTTCATCGGCCCGTCCTCGGCCCACCACGTCGCGGCGATGCCCTCGAAGCGCGCGACTTCCTCGGCGTCGATGGAAGAAGATGCCGCTGGGTTCATTCGCCTGACCTTCCGACCCGGATGCGGGTCATCCCGCCCGCATGCCCGATTGTTGACACGTCCGAAGTGCCCTTGTACCCGCCGAAGCACCGGCCGGTACAGCGGCGGGACGCCGCTCCGGCTCGAAGCCGATAAAGCGCCGTGCTCCCGGCGGACAGCCGGCTCTGGAATGGATCGACGCGGACCCGACATGCCCCGTTTGGTGATGAAGTTCGGCGGCACATCGGTGGCGACCGTGGACCGTATCCGCAACGTGGCCCTCCACGTGGCGCGCGAGATCGAGGCCGGCTACGACGTCGCCGTCGTGGTCTCGGCCATGTCCGGCAAGACCAACGAACTCGTGGCCTGGGTCAAGGACGCCAACCCGCTCTACGACGAGGCCGAGTACGACGCCGTCGTCGCCTCGGGCGAACTCGTCACCGCGGGCCTCCTCGCCACGGCGCTCCGGAAGAACGGCATCAAGGCCCGCTCCTGGCAGGGCTGGCAGATCCCCATCGAGACCTCCGATGCCCATGGCTCGGCACGGATCGAGGCGATCGACCCCAAGAATCTCGATGCCGGCTTCGCCCGCGGTGAAGTCGCCGTGATCGCAGGCTTCCAAGGCATTCACGCCGAGACCGGCCGCGTCACCACGCTCGGCCGGGGCGGCTCGGATACCAGCGCGGTGGCCATCGCCGCCGCCATCGGTGCCGAGCGCTGCGACATCTACACCGACGTCGACGGCGTCTACACCACCGACCCGCGCGTGGTGCAGAAGGCCCGGCGCATGGAGCGCGTGACCTTCGAGGAGATGCTGGAGATGGCCTCCCTCGGCGCCAAGGTGCTCCAGGTCCGCTCCGTCGAACTCGCCATGGTCCATCGCGTACCGACCACGGTGCGCTCCAGCTTCGACCCGCCCGACAACGCCCGCACAGGCACCCTCATCTGCGACGAGGACGACATCGTGGAACAGCAGATCATCACCGGGATCGCCTTCTCGAAGGACGAGGCGCAGATCACCCTCCGGCGCGTCAAGGACAGCCCCGGCGTCGCCGCGGCGATCTTCGGGCCGCTGGCGGACGCCAACATCAACGTCGACATGATCATCCAAACCGTGTCGGGCGACCAGTCGACCACGGACATGACCTTCACGGTCCCGTCCGCCGATTACGACCGCGCCCGCACGATTCTCGACGCCCAGAGCGGCATCATCGAATTCGCCCAGATCGAGGGCGCCACCGATGTCGTGAAGGTTTCGGCCATCGGCGTCGGCATGCGCAGCCATGCGGGCGTCGCCGCCAAGGCATTCAGGGCGCTCGCGCAGAAGGGAATCAACATCCGCGCGATCACCACGTCGGAAATCAAGTTTTCCGTATTGATCGATGCGGCTTACACGGAGCTTGCCGTGCGCACGCTCCACTCGCTATACGGCCTCGATCAGGCTTGAGCGCCGCCCCCGTCGCCGCGCACGAAACTTGCGCAGGCGGGCCTCGGGGGACTGAATTCGGATCGAGGAGACCATGCCTGCTGCGCCCGGAGGCCCGCGCCTGCTGCTGCGCCGCCTCCGCGAAGCGATGGCGGAGCCGGTCAGTCCACAGGCACGTCTCGATCGTATCGTCACCCTCATCGCGGCGAACGTCATCGCCGAGGTCTGCTCGGTCTATGTGCTGAGCGATGACAACACGCTCGAATTGTTTGCCACCGAGGGCCTGAACCGTTCGGCCGTCCACCTGACCCGGATGCGGGCGGACGAGGGCCTCGTCGGCCTCATCGCCAAGACCGCCGAACCGCTCTCGCTCTCGGACGCCCAGTCGCATCCGTCCTTCTCGTACCGGCCCGAGACCGGGGAAGAGGCCTACCACGCCTTCCTCGGCGTGCCGCTTCTGCGCGCGGGGAACACCCTCGGCGTCCTCGTGGTGCAGAACCTCACTTACCGGGTCTATTCGGAGGAAGAGATCGAGGCGCTCCAGACGACGGCGATGGTGCTGTCCGAGATGATCGCTTCGGGTGAACTGCAATCCCTGGCACCGGGCGCGGGCTCGGCCGCGCGCCGCGCCGTGAGCCAGCGCGGCGTGGCCCTCGCCGACGGCATCGGCCTCGGTCACGTGGTGCTGCACGAGCCGCGCATCATCGTGAAGCAGCTCATCGCCGAGAACCTGGAGCGTGAGGTCGAGCGCCTGGAGGAGGCCATCGGCGAGGTCCGCTCGGCCATCGACGAACTCGTGGAGCGCGGCGACATCATCGGCACCGGCGAATCCCGCGAGGTGCTGGAGACCGTGCGGATGTTCGCCCACGACAAGGGCTGGCTGCGCCGGATGCGCGAGGCGGTCCATTCCGGCCTCACGGCGGAGGCCGCCGTGGAGCGTGTCCAATCGGACAACCGCGCCCGGATGATGCGACAGAGCGATCCGTATCTGCGCGACCGGCTGCACGACCTCGACGACCTCGCCAATCGCCTCCTGCGCACGCTGATCGGCACGGAGGGCAACGGCACGCATCGTGAGCTCCCCGAGAACGCGATCCTCGTCGCCCGCTCCATGGGGCCGGCGGCCCTCCTCGACTACGACCGCGCCTCCCTGCGCGGCGTGGTGCTGGAGGAAGGCGGCCCGACGAGCCACATCGCCATCGTCGCCCGCGCCCTCGGGATCCCGGCGGTGGGCGAGATCGCCAATGCCACGGCGCTCTGCGACGCGGGCGATGCGATCATCGTCGACGGGGTGACCGGCGAGATCCAGGTCCGGCCCGGCCCTGAGATCGAGGCGGCCTATGCCGAGCAGGTCCGCCTGCGCGCGCGCCGCCAGGAACAGTACCGGGCGCTTCGCGACCTGCCGGCCGTCACCACGGACGGGGTCGCCATCGGCCTGCAGCTCAATGCCGGGCTGCTGGTGGACCTGACCCATCTCCACGAGACCGGGGCGGAGGGCATCGGCCTGTTCCGCACCGAGCTGCAGTTCATGGTGGCGCAGCGGATGCCGTCCGCCGCCGAGCAGCAATCGCTCTACGAGGCGGTGTTCTCGGCCACCGGCGACCTGCCGGTGACGATCCGCACCCTCGATATCGGCGGCGACAAGATCCTGCCCTACATGCCGGCCCTCGAGGAGGAGAACCCGGCCCTCGGCTGGCGCGCCATCCGCATCGGCCTCGACCGCCCCGCCCTGTTGCGGGTGCAGCTGCGCGCGCTTCTCAGGGCCGCGTCGGGCCGGCCCCTCAAGATCATGTTCCCGATGGTGGCCACGGTGGACGAGTTCGTCCGCGCCAAGGCCATCGTCGACCGCGAGAAGGCGCATCTGCGTCGCCACGGCCACGTCCTGCCGAGCGATTGCCGGCTCGGGGTGATGGTCGAGGTACCCTCGCTCCTGTTCCAGATCGACGAGATCGCCAAGGTCGCCGACTTTCTGTCGGTGGGCTCCAACGACCTGATGCAGTTCCTCTTCGCGGTGGACCGCGAGAACCGCCGCGTCGCCGACCGGTTCGACACGCTGAGCATCCCGGCCCTGCGCGCCTTCCGCCTCATCGCGGAGCGGGCGACCGCGGCCGGCTGCCCCGTCACCATCTGCGGCGAGATCGGCGGCAAGCCCCTGGAGGCGATGGCCCTGATCGGCCTCGGCTTCCGCAACCTGTCGATGTCGCCGGCCTCCATCGGCCCGGTGAAGGCGATGGTGCTCGCCCTCGATGCGGCCGCCGTCACCGCCCTCATCGATGCGGAGATCGAGCGGGCGGGCGACAGCGCCTCCCTGAGGCCGGTCCTCACGGCCTTCGCCAAGGCGCAGGGCGTGCCTATCTAGCGAGCGTGACGGCGTCTTGCCGAGAGCCACGACCACCCCCGCGGACCCGGCACGTCCGTCGGACATGCGTCTTCCACAGTTGAGAGTATCCTCCGGGCGATGACCCCTATTCCTTCAGACCGTCTCGACGCCATCCTGACGCGGCACGACATCGTCACCGCCACGCTCAGTGCAGGCTCGGCCGATTCCGACAGCTTCGTCCAGCTGTCCAGGGAGCTGGCCGAACTCGACGGCGTGGTGGCGGCGATCCACGCCTACCGCGCCGCGGCGACGAACCTCGCCGAGATCGAGGCCCTCATCGACGAGCCGGGAGGGGATGCCGAGATGCGCGCTCTCGCCGCCGCCGAGAAGCCCGATGCGGAAGCGGGACTTGAGGCCGCCCACAAGGCGCTCCAGGTCATCCTGCTGCCCAAGGACGCCGCCGACGAGAAGAGCGCGATCCTCGAAATCCGCGCCGGCACCGGCGGCGACGAGGCCGCGCTCTTCGCCGGCGACCTGTTCCGCATGTACGCGAAATACGCCGACCTGAAGGGCTGGAAGGTCGACGTCATTTCCGAGAGCGAGGGCACCGTCGGCGGCTATCGCGAAGTCATCGCCGAGGTGAAGGGCAAAGGCGTCTTCGCCAAGCTGAAATTCGAAAGCGGAGCGCACCGCGTCCAGCGCGTGCCCGACACCGAAGCTCAAGGGCGCATTCACACCTCCGCCGCCACGGTGGCGGTGCTGCCGGAAGCCGAGGAGGTGGATATCGTCGTCAACGATGCCGATCTGAAGATCGACACGATGCGGTCACAGGGCGCCGGCGGCCAGCACGTCAACAAGACGGAATCGGCGATCCGCATCACCCACATGCCGAGCGGGATCGTCATCTTCGTCCAGGAAGAGCGCTCGCAGCACAAGAACCGGGCGCGCGCCATGTCGCTCCTGCGGGCCAAGCTCTACGATGCCGAACGCACGGCAAAGGACGCCGTCCGGGCCGCGGACCGCAAGTCGCAGGTCGGTTCCGGCGATCGTTCGGAGCGCATTCGCACGTACAATTTCCCGCAGGCGCGGGTCACCGACCATCGCATCAATCTCACCCTCTACAAGCTGGAAGAGGTGCTCGCGGGAGAGGCCCTCGACGAGCTCGTGGATGCCCTCATCACCGAGCACCAGGCGGAACTCATGGCCGCCGAAGGCATGGCGTGAACGAACCTGGCGTGAACGAGCCTGGCGTGAACGAGCCTGGCGGCACGCGACGTGGCGTGACGGAAGACGGCGCGGTGAGTGGCGGCATCGATCCTCGGCAGTCCCGCTCGCAGGCCTTGCGCCACGCCGTTGCGGCTTTTTCCCAAGCCGGGATCGACGGTGGGGCAAGCGATGCCCAGTTCCTCCTCCTCCACGTCCTCGGCATCACGCCGACAGAACTCGCCCTTTCCGGTGCGGAGCCCATCGGTGAGCAGGGTGCCCTGCGGCTTGGGGAAGCGATGCGGCGACGGCTCGCGGGCGAGCCCGTGGCGCGCATCCTCGGCGAGTGGGAGTTCTGGGGCCTCCCGTTCATCCTCAACGCGGCGACCCTGGTGCCACGGCCCGATACCGAGACCGTCGTCGATGCCGCTTTGGCGTTCCACCCCGCCCGCGACCGCCCCCTCCGCCTTCTCGATCTCGGAACCGGGTCCGGCTGCATTCTCGTCTCGCTCCTGAGCGAATGGAAACAGGCCTTCGGAGTGGGTCTCGACCGCTCGCACGAAGCGCTCGCCTGCGCCCGGACCAATGCCCGGATCAACGGTGTCGGGAGGCGGGCCGCCTTCGTCGCGGGGGATTGGTGCTCCGCCCTCGGCAAGCCGTTCGACGTCGTCCTCTCGAACCCGCCCTACATCGCGAGCGCGATCATCTCGACCTTGTCCAGGGAAGTCCGCTGCCACGATCCGCTCGGCGCCCTCGACGGTGGCGAGGATGGACTCGAGGCGTACAGACGGATCGTGAGGGAAGTGAGCGGGGCGACGGACGGTCGTCCCCTGCTCACCCCGGACGGAGCCCTCGTCTTCGAGGTCGGCCATGATCAGGCCGAGGACGTATTGAGGATCGGCCGCGAGGCGGGGTTCGCACGGGGGTCCGTGAGGCAAGATCTGGCCGGCCACGCCCGTGTCGTCACGCTGGCCGGACGTCCGCCAACAGCCAACGACGACAGGAGATGAAAAAGAGCTTGTTGTGGGCTTGGGGAGTCGCTAGTGTCACAGTCAGGTCGCGAACGATCCGTCAAGGCGGATCGAGGTAGAAGTGTCGGCGGCGTCTAGCACGCGATACTTTTAGACGATCTCCCCACCATCAAGCTGATACGCACGAGACGCCGTGTGGAAGCTTGATGAATTGAGTGCCAGACGACCGATGAGCGCCGCACTGTGAGCGCAGGAATCGGTTGACCGGACATACGGCGAGCACGGCAAAATCGATCGCGGAACCACTGACCGGATCCTACGAGGACTAGGAAGTGCCCGAAACGGGTTCTCCTTCTTCGCCCGTAGCCCCGCCGCATCATCAGACGCTCCGATTTGAACGAGGGTCAATCGAGACCGATGAGACCAAACCAGAATAGACGGATGCGCGGTCGCAACCGCCCCAAAGGTCCCAATCCGCTGACGCGTTCCTACGAGTCCAACGGGCCGGATGTAAAAATCCGCGGGACGGCGCAGCACATCGCCGACAAATACGCCCAGCTCGCGCGCGATGCGCAAGCCAGTGGTGACCCGGTGGCCGCCGAGAATTACTTCCAGCACGGCGAGCATTATTTCCGCATCATCTCGGGTGCCCAGGAGCAGAACCGCCAGCAGAACGGTGGGTATGCCCGTAACGGCTACGACGATGACGACGACGGCGACGATGAGGGTCAGGGCGCGAGCCTGGGCTATGCCGCCAACGGCTACGGCAACGGCTATAACGAGGAATACGGCGATCCGGCCCAACAGCCTCAGCCACAGCCTCAGCCGCAATCCTACGAGCCCCGGCAAGATACACGGCAAGACTCGCCGTCGGATCAGCGTCATCCACGCCGGGAGCGCTTCCAGAACCGCAACGATCGCCCGCAGCGTTTCGAGGGCAATCGAGACGGCAACCGGCAAGATGGCGGCCGCCAGGAGGGCTCTCGCTACGACGGAAACCGCAACGACAGTGGTCGGCAGGATTACAACCGGCCGGATTCCTTCCGGGGCGAGGGCAACAGGCAGGAAAATACGAGGCAAGAAAACACGAGACAAGAAAGCCCGAGGTACGAGCAGCCGCGGAACGAGCAGGCGAGGCCTGACCAGGCGCGCCAGGATTATGCTCGGCAGGACCAGCCCCGTGCCGATTTCAATCGTGCCCAGGGCCGTAACGAAGGCCGCAACGACGGCTCCCGCTACGAGAACCCTCGCAGCGAATTTCAGGGCGGCGATGCTCAGCCGAAGCAGGATGTGACGTCCCAGGACAGCTCGCGTCAGGAAGCGCCCCGGCAGGATACTCATCGTCAGGAGAGTCCGCGCCAGGAACCGGTTCGCTTCGAAACCGCTCGCCAGGATACCCCCCGTCAGGACACCGCCCGCAACGACGCCCGTCGTTCTTCGGAGACGGCCCCGCGGCGTTCCCGTCGCCGGGAAGAGCCCGATCTGCGGTCTTCCGAGGATGTGGCTGCCCTTCCGGCCTTCCTGACCGCCGTTCCTCGCCCAGTGGCCCCGCCGCCGGTGACTGAGCGTTTCGTGGAACCGACCGTCGCGCCGGAACCGACGCGGGATCTCGCCGGCGACGTGTCGAAGGACGATACCTCTCCCACCGCCCCCAAGCCCCGTCGTCGGCGTCGTCCGCGTTTCGAGGGATCGGAGAGTTCCGAGGGCGGCAGCAACAGCACCGACGATACGCCCTCCACCGTGGAATAGGGTATCGGACCCGCTACCCGACCAATTCGGAAGCCGCCCCTGACCGGGCGGCTTTTTTCGTTCGGGCGCTACGACGTCCTGCCAATCTCGCATGGTCGCCAATCGAGATGAGCCTGGACGCGATGGCGCTCCCTTCTGTGTCGTTCGACTTCACCGAACGGTGCGATCTCCCAGATCCAGGATCGATCGGGTGTAGGCAAGACGACACCATGCAGAAGATCGAAGCGTTCGACGAGCTGGCCTTCGCGATTGTCCGTCACCTGCTCGGTATCGGCGATGAGACAGACACGCGTCTGCAGACGTGACAATCCTTCGAGGTGACCCGCCACGATACTGCGGCCGAGTTCGTCGGGAGGAGCCCTGTTGCGCGACTCGAACCAATCCAGTGGCAGGATCGGCAATTGCGAAAGACAATTAGCTGAGACGACGAAGTCGATGTCACCCCGATCGAACACCGAGAGAGGATCGGCACACCGCTCCCCCTCCCCTCTCAGCCATTTCACGCATCCACTCAGATCCGAGACCTGCAGAGCGACATTCGCATAGCGATGCGCCGCCCAGCGCGCCGGCCAGAGATGGACCATGTCCACGAGGATCACGCGCTCGAAACATTGGGCCAGATGAGCCAAGGGTACGTCGTCCAGGAGGCCCGACCCGAGAACCACGGCGGTGCGACGACGGTCCAGATCTGCGCAGGATTGCCGTATGGCGGACTGGGCCGCATCGAGATGGTCCGCCCATGCCGCGCGGCAGCGCCGCGACCGCGACATCAACAGGACGCTCTCGCGCAGATACCCCAACTTCCGCTGCGCCCGCGGGACCGGCGTCGTCAGGTAGTGAAGGCCTTCGATCAGCATGAGATGACGACCAGTCGCGCTGCGGGAACAGCGAGGCCGAGGGAACTTAAGCGCGGCCGTTTTGGTTCACCGGAGCGACCAATCACATGATCGATCAGGGGAACACTGTGTCCAGCCTCATTCGCATTCTCATCGCGATTTTCCTGCCGCCGATCGCGGTGCTTCTGACCGTCGGGATCGGGGTTCAGTTCTTTTTGAACATCCTGCTGTGCATTTTATTCTATCTACCGGGTTCGATCCACGCACTTTGGATCGTGATGCGTTCCCGCTGAGTTTGGATATGTCATTTGACACGACAAAGCCCGCGGCGTTTGACGCTGCGGGCTTTTGCGTTTGGTGTTCTGGTGTGTTTGGTTGCGGGGACAGGATTTGAACCTGTGACCTTCAGGTTATGAGCCTGACGAGCTANGTTTGACGCTGCGGGCTTTTGCGTTTGGTGTTCTGGTGTGTTTGGTTGCGGGGACAGGATTTGAACCTGTGACCTTCAGGTTATGAGCCTGACGAGCTACCGGGCTGCTCCACCCCGCGCCAGGGTGTTCTGCCGGCGAGAATGTGCCGGCAAGGTATGGATCGTTGAGGGGGATGTTGTCTGTACTGTGCAGGTCTGGCGGCGACCGACTCTCCCGTGTCTTGAGACACAGTACCATGGGCGCTGGTGTGTTTAACGG
>NZ_LMNB01000005.1:0-58382 GCF_001422895.1 Methylobacterium sp. Leaf106 | reverse complement strand
GCCGCAGCCCATCTCGGCCGGCAGCATCTCCCATGGCAGACCCGAGCGCAGCACGAACAGGATGCCCGTCAGTGCGGCCCGATTCTCGATCGGACGACGCCCGCCCTTGGGACGGGACCGAGGCGGCGGGAGGAGCGGAGCGATCTCATCCCAGAGATCATCGGGGAGAAGCGGTCTGGCCATGCAAAACCAACGCTCGACATCCGACTCGGTGCCGTTCTGTTAGGCGCTCTNGCGGAGCGATCTCATCCCAGAGATCATCGGGGAGAAGCGGTCTGGCCATGCAAAACCAACGCTCGACATCCGACTCGGTGCCGTTCTGTTAGGCGCTCTTAGACTGCCATCCATGAGCCATGAACCGATCCGCCGGTTTGTCATCGCGTGCCGCTTCGGCGTGGCGATGCTCGGCGGATTGTCTCCGATGACGGCTCCTGTTTTCGCTCAATCCCCGTCGTCGCCAGCCGCCGTGAACAACTGGGCAGACCTTCGCGCGACGCTCGCCTCCTGCTGGTCTGTCCCTCCGAATACCAGTGGATCACAGATCGCGTTTCTGTTCGGCATCAGCAAGAACGGTGAGTTGCGCGGTGCGCCTTTCGTCACGGCACGCCGCCTCGAAGGCGATCAGGAAGCCCGGAAACACTATGAGGAGTCCGCAAGGGACGCCGTGTCCCGATGCTTTCCCATCCCGGTGACCCCGTCCTTCGGCGCCATCCTGGGCGAGAGCCCCATCCGCCTGCGCTTCGTCAATACGCCGCCGACGGCCGCCTATCAGATCAACGGCAACATCACGATCTTCGCGCCGCCCTGATCGGCCGTGATCGCATGGGACGTCCGGGGCTGCCGACTTGGCGCCGTTCCGTCCGGCCTGGATGATCGGGTAGGGGCGTCAGCGCCGAGTCGACGCAAAAAAGGGCCGCCTCGCGGCGACCCCTTCCTTGCCGGATCCAGTCTCGGCCAAATCCAGTCCCGGCTCAGTAGCCGTAATAACCACCGTAGCCGTAACCATAGGCCGGCGCGGGGGCGTAACCGCCGTAATAGCCGACGGGGCGGCCATAACCGTAACCGTCATAGCCACCATTGTAGGCGCCGGCCGCGATGGCTCCGGCAGCCAGACCGGCGACGCCGAGACCGATGACGGCGCCCGGACCGATGCCGCGACGGCCATATCCGTAACCCCGGCCGTAGCCGCCGCCATAGCGACCGTAACCACCGCTGTAACGACCGTAACCGCCGCGATGACCGTAGCCACCGTGGCCGCCGAAGCCACCATGACCGTATCCGCCGCCATGACCCCAGCCTCGGGCTTCCGCAGGGGCTGCCGCCAGGAGGGCACCGAGGCTGACGGCCGCGGCCGATAGAAGTGCGAGCTTGCGCATTCGAAATGTCCTGTTGTGAGATATGTTCATCAACGGACCGGGCGTCGGGCCGTTCCCATCGTCCCCTGGGTGCTGGCGACGCAGGCCTATGAGCGGCCTACGAGATCACGGGGATCGGCCGTTCCGTTCCACATGCATTCCCGAGGAGAACGTCCATGAAAGTCGTCGCGGATCTGTGCATCGTGCCCATGGGCGTCGGCCCCTCGGTCTCCTCCTACGTGAAGGAGATCAAGACCATCCTCGAGGCCAGCCACCTCAACGCCGAGATGCATGCCAACGGCACGAACATCGAGGGCGAGCTCGCCGACATCTGCCGGCTCATCGAACTCTGCGAGGAGAAGCTGAGCCAGCTCGGCGTTCAGCGGGTCTTCTTCACCATGGCCTTCTCGTCACGGCGGGACAAGGAGCAGTCCATGGCCGACAAGCTGACGGCCGTTTCCTGATCCGTTGGCACCTCGGCGGCGCAGCGGCGTTGATCCTGCCCGATCCCCGATGAGGACCGAGCCCGCATGCATCCGTCCCGACGTGCGTTCCTGGCCGGCGCCGGCCTCGCTCCCCTGATGGTGCCGCTGCTGCAGCGCGCCGCGTCACCGGCCCATGCGGAGGAGGGCGGTCTGATCCGCCGGGCCATCCCGTCCTCCGGCGAGATGCTCCCCGCCATGGGGATCGGCACCTCGCGCCGCTACGAGGTCGAGCCGGTCCCCGAAAAAATCGCACCCTTGCGCGAGGCGGTGCAGCGGTTCGTGGCGCTCGGCGGGTCGGTCATCGACACGGCGCCGAGCTACGGCACGGCCGAGGACGTCCTCGGCCAGATCCTGTCCCAGGACGGTCTGCGCGAGAAGGTGTTCCTCTGCAGCAAGGTCGGAACACCGGGCCGCGAGGCCGGTGCGGCCGAGATCGCGCGCTCCTTCCGCCGCATGGCCACCGACAGGATCGATCTCGTCGCGGTCCACAACCTCAGCGACACGGCAACGAACCTCGCCACGTTGCGGGATCTGAAGGCCGAAAAGAAGATCCGCTACACCGGTGTCACGGTCTGGCGCGACAGCCAGTTCGCCGATCTCGAGGCGGTGATGCGGCGCGAGACGATGGATTTCATCCAGGTCAATTACGCCCTCGACGACCGCCGCGCCGCCGAGCGCATCCTGCCGCTCGCGAAAGAGCGCGGCATGGCCGTGATGGTGAACGTGCCCTTCGGGCGCGACCGCCTGTTCAAGGCCGTTCAGGGACGCGACCTGCCGCCCTGGACGGCCGAGTTCGACTGCGCGAGCTGGCCGCAATTCTTCCTGAAATACGTCCTCTCCCACGAGGCCGTCACCTGCCCGATCCCCGGCATGGCCAAGGCGGCCTATGTCGAGGACAATCTCGGCGCGGCACGCGGCCGTTTGCCCGATGCCGCCCAGCGAACCCGAATGGAGGCCTATGTCGACGCGCTCTGATTTCTTCAACCGCCGTGCCGTCATCATGCTGGCCGGTGGGCTCATCGCCGCTTCGGGCCTGCTGGCATCACCCTGTCCCGCCTCGGCCCAGGCCGCACCGCAGCCGGTCCGCATCGGCATCGTCGGGGCGGGCAATATCGGCGGCACCATCGGCGGCCTCTGGGCGAAGGCCGGGCACGAGGTGATGCTGTCGTCCCGTCACCCCGAGGAACTGAAGGACCTCGTCGAGGCGCTCGGGCCGAAGGCGAGGGCGGGCAGCCCGGCCGAGGCCATCGCCTTCGGCGACGTCGTGCTCATCGCGGTGCCCTACAAGGCTTATCCGCAGCTGGCGCAGGACCATGGAGCCTCGCTCAAGGGCAAGGTGGTGATCGATGCCGGCAACGCGACCCAGGCCCGTGACGGAGAGGTCTATGGTGAGGTCCAGGCCAACGGCATCGCGGCGGTTTCGGCCAAATATCTGAACGGGGCGAAGCTCGTCCGGGCCTTCAACGCGGCCAATTACAAGGTCTTCGCCAAGAACGCCCATCGCCAAGGCGGACGCATGGCGATCCCCATCGCCGGCGACGATCCCGCGGCGCTCGCGATCGTTGCCCAACTCGTCAAGGATGCGGGCTTCGATCCGGTGGAGGTCGGGCAGCTCGCCAAGGCGGACAGCTTCGCCATGGGTTCCCCCGGCTTCGGCCTCGACCTGAATGCGGAGGAATCGCGGGTACGACTCGGGGTCACCCGTTGAGCGACGGGCCAGGGCCGGCGAAGCCGCTGACCGCCGGACGCGGCGGCTACGTCCCGCCCTGGCTGCGGCGGCTCATCGACGTACGGGCGGAGGAGGCTCCGGCCCTTGCTTGGTCCTGGGCCTACATCTTCTCAATCCTGGCGGCCTACTACGTCCTCCGGCCGATCCGCGACCAGATGGGTGTCGCCGGCGGGATCGAGAACCTGCCCTGGCTGTTCACCGGCACACTCGTGGGCATGCTGGCCCTGAACGTCCCCTTCGCTTGGCTCGTGAAGACCTTGCCGCGCGCCCGGTTCGTGCCGCTGACCTATCGGTTCTTCGCCGCCAACATCGTGCTGTTCGCCGGGGCGCTCTACCTCGCCGGGCCGGAGGGCGACGTCTGGATCGGCCGGGCCTTCTTCATCTGGCTCTCGATCTTCAACCTGTTCGTGGTCTCGGTGTTCTGGGCCACCATCGTGGATGTCTTCTCCACCGAGCAGGGCAAGCGCCTGTTCGGCTTCATCGCCGCTGGCGCGACTCTCGGGGCGATCGCCGGATCGGCAACGACGGCGATCCTCGCCCGAGACGTGCCGACCTGGGCGCTCCTCATCGGCGCGGCCCTGCTCCTGGAGGTGGCGGTGTTCAGCATGCGCGGTCTCGCGCGCCTGTCCGACCGCCTGAACCGAGCTCCCGTCACGGGCGACGCCGCCCCGTCGGAGGCCATCGGCGGCAGCGCCTTCGCGGGCATCACCCGCACGTTCCAATCGCCCTACCTGCTCAATATCGGGCTGTTCCTACTGCTGTTCTCGGTGACCTCGACCTTCCTGTATTTCGAGCAGGCGGGCATCGCCAAGCGCAGCTTCCCCGATCGCGGCTCGCAGACGGCCTTCTTCGCCAGCGTCGATCTGCTGGTGAATCTGCTCACCCTCGGCGTGCAGTTCTTCCTCACCGGCCGGATCGTGCGGCGCATCGGGGTCGGCCCCGCCCTCGCGCTCCTGCCGGCGGCCAGCATCCTCGGATTCGCGGCGCTCGCCGTCTCACCCACGATCACGGCCATCGTGGCGTTCCAGGTCTTCCGGCGAGCCGGCAACTTCGCCATCGCCCGGCCGATCCGCGAGGTGCTGTTCACGGTCGTGCCGCGTGAGGACCGCTACAAGGCGAAGAGCTTCCTCGACACCGTGGTCTACCGGACCGGCGACCAGATCGGCGCGTGGTCCTTCCAGGGAATTGGAGCGCTGGGCCTCGGTTCGACGGCCGTGGCCATCGCAGCGGTTCCGCTCTCGGTCGCCTGGCTCCTGAACAGCCTCTGGCTCGGCCGTCGGCAGGAGACGAGGCGGGTCGCGATGGAAGAAGCGGAAGGCTCCGGCAAGGATCGGGCAACCGGGCCGTCGGGCGGCAGCTGACATCGACATTCGAGGAGCCGTTATGTCCGCAGGCAAGCCAGCCATCCTGTTCGTGTGCCTGGGCAACATCTGCCGTTCGCCCCTGGCGGAGGCCGCGTTCCGCCTGGAGGCCGCGCGGGCGGGCCTCGACGCCGAGGTCGATTCGGCCGGAACCGGTGCCTGGCATGCGGGCGAACCGCCCGACCGGCGCGCCCAGGCCATCGCCCGGCGCAACGGCGTCGACATCTCCGGCTACCGTGCGCGTCAGGTCGAGCCGGCGGATTTTGCCCGTTTCAGCCACATCGTCGCCCTCGATGGCGACAATCTCGCCGTGCTGCGTCGGCTTCGTCCGAAAGAGGGCGCCGCGTTGTCGCTTCTCCTCGACCATGTGCCGGGGCGCAGGGGCGGGGCGGTCGCCGACCCCTATTACGGCGTGGATGCGGGCTTCGAGACCACCTGGGCCGACGTGACCCTAGGCGCCCGCCACCTCGTGCGCGCGCTCACGGCATGATGCCATTGGCAGCGCGTGGAGCGGCGCTGCTCGGGCGCCGGCTCGTGCGGGCCGAGCCCATGAGCGGCAGCGATCTCTCCAGCCTCGTGCGGATCGTGCTCGACGACGGCAGCGCGGCGATCGTCAAGGACGGACCCGATCCGCCGGCGGAAGCCGGGATGCTCCGCGCGATCCGCGCCGCCGGAATCCCCGCGCCGGAGGTGTTCGCGGCCGATCTGCGCACTCTCGTGATCGAGCCCCTGCCGGCCGGCGGCGGCAATGCGGATGCGGATCTCGGCCACGTGTTGGCGCGCCTCCATGCCGTGACCGGCGATGATTACGGCTGGAACCGTGACTACGCTTTCGCGACGGTGCGAATCGACAATCACGCAAGCGAGGATTGGCCCGGCTTCTGGGCCGAGCGGCGCCTCCTCTGCCACGCTCCGTATCTCGACACCGCACTCCGGCGGAGGATCGAGGCCCTGGCGGCCACACTCCCCGAGCGTCTTCCGGCCCGTCCCCGCCCGGCGCTGCTGCATGGCGACCTGTGGAGCGGCAACATCCTCACCGATGGCGGCCGCGTTTCCGGGCTCATCGACCCCGCCTGCTACCACGGCCATGCCGAGGTGGACCTCGCGATGCTGTCCCTGTTCGGCGCGCCCGGCCCCGCCTTCCGCGAGGCGTATGGCGAGGCCGAACCGGGCATGGCGGAGCGTAGGGCGATCTACCGGCTGTGGCCGGCGCTGGTGCATCTGCGCCTGTTCGGATCGGGCTACCGCTCCATGGTCGAGGCGCTGCTCGACGCCACCGGCTGCTGAAACCTCAGTGCGTCCCATCGGACCGGAAGCGCGGCGCATGTCGCGCGACACGAACCGCGCCTCGAACCTTGCGTTTTCAGGGCCGATCCCCGACAACCCGGCAAGCTTCGGCGCTGGTGTCCGGCCCTTTCCGAATGTCCGGATGAGGCGGAGGGGCGCCTACGGTCGATGCGGCGAGGGAAGACGAGACCCATGCTCGATTACGCGCAGGCGCGACGCCTCATGGTGGATTGTCAGTTGCGGACCTTCGACGTCAACGACATCCCGGTCCTCGACGCTTTCGAAGCCGTGCCGCGCGAGCGCTTCGTCCCGCAGGGCCGCGAGGACTTCGCCTATATCGACCAATCCCTGCGCATCACCGGGCAGGACCCGGCGACGGATCGCGTCATTCCGGCGCCGATGCTTCTCGCCCGCATGATTCAGGCGCTGCAGCTCGCGCCGGGGAAGGTCGCCCTCGACGTCGCCACCGGCTACGGCTACGCCGCCGCCATCATGCGGCAGCTCGGGGTGCGGGTGGTCGCCCTCGAATCCGACGACGCCCTCGCCGCCGAGGCGGAGAGCCGCCTGTCGGCAACGGACGGAATCGAGATCGTTCGCGGCCCCCTGCCGGCGGGCGCGGCGAAGGCGGGACCGTTCGACGCCATCCTCGTCAATGGCCGCGTCGAGACGCGGCCCCAATCCCTCCTCGACCAGCTGAAGGATGGCGGACGCCTCGCCTGCGTGCTGGGCCGCGACAAGGCCGCGAAGGCCACCCTGTTCATCCGGACCGGGGACGCGTTCGGGGCGCGTCCGCTCTTCGATGCGTCGCTGCCCGCCCTGTCGGCCTTCAGTCCGGAATCCAGCTTTTCCTTCTGAGCGGGTTCGGCAAAAGCGGTCGCCGGTTTCGCGTCCCGAAACCCGCGACTGTTCAAAGGCCCGAGCGCGGGGAAGCGTCGGCCTGCCCATGCGAACCAGCGTGGCGGGGAGGGCAGGTGTCGCTTTTATGCGGCACTGCGCCATCAATCTCGTGCCTAATCCCTCTCCGCCGATGCCCTGAAGCACAACCTCCGCTAAGCTGACCTGTGAGGCGGGCAATCCGGATGGCACCCTAGGCGCTATGGCTGTGATGAACAGCCGACCGGTTCATCGAGAAACCGCAAGGGCAGATGGACGTGAGACAACGCAAACTTGCGAAAAGCTTCCGGCTACGGCTGGGTGGCTTCGCCGCGCTGACGCTCGCCGCCGCCTCTCCGGCCGTGGCCGAGACGCTGGATAGCGCGCTGGCCCGTGCCTATGGCGCCAACCCGGCGCTGAACGCGTCGCGGGCGGGACTGCGCGCCACCGACGAGAACGTCGCACAGGCCAAGTCCGGCTACCGTCCCACCGTGAGCATCGACGCCGACATCGGCCTGACCCAGAGCCAGGGCCGCGTGAGCGGCATCTCCCTCAACCAGGTGACGAAGCCCGGCGGCGCCGGGCTGACGATCAACCAGACCCTGTTCAACGGCTTTCAGACCGACAACCAGACCCGCCGCGCCGAATCGGACGTGCTCGGAACGCGCGAATCGCTGCGCTCCACCGAGATGACGACCCTGTTCAACGCCGCCCAGATCTACATGTCGGTCCTGAGCGACACGGCGACCCTGGAGCTTCGCCGCAACAACGTCGAGGTGCTCGAAGAGCAGCTGCGCCAGACCCGCGACCGCTTCAATGTCGGCGAGGTCACCCGGACCGACGTGGCCCAGGCCGAGGCCCGCCTCGCCGGCGCGCGCTCCGACGTCAGCGGCGCGGAGGCCAATCTGCGCGCCAGCATCGGCACCTATCGGCGCATCATCGGCGTCGAGCCGCGCCAGCTCGCGCCGGGACGGCCCCTCGACCGGTTCGTGCCGCCGAACCTCGACAGCGCCATCTCCATCGGCCTGAAGGAACACCCGCAGATCTTGTCCTCCATGCACGCGGTGGACGTGGCCGAGGCGCAGGTGAAGATCTTCGAGGGCCAGCTCGCTCCGAGCGCCGCCCTGCAGGGGAGCGTCCAGCAGCGCTACGACACGCAGTTCCCGGGCGATAACGGCGTGACCGCCTCCATCGTCGGCCGCATCTCGGTTCCGCTCTACGAGGGCGGCCAGACCTATTCGCAGATCCGCCAGGCCAAGGAGTTGGTCGGCCAGGCCCGCATCAACGTCGAGGACATCCGCGACCAGGTTCGTTCGGCCATTGTCACCGCCTGGGGCCGGCTTGAAGCGGCCAAGGCGCAGGTCATCGCATCGCAGGCCCAGGTTCAGGCCAACGAAGTGGCGCTCAACGGCGTGCGCGAGGAAGCCCGCGTCGGCCAGCGTACCACCCTCGACGTCCTGAACGCCCAGCAGGAACTCCTGAACTCGCGCGTGAACCTCATTCTCGCCCAGCGCGACCGTGTGGTGAACTCCTATGGAGTGGTCCAGACCGTGGGCCGCCTCACCGTGCGCTTCACCGCGATCCCGGTCGTGGCCTACAGCCCAAAGGAGCATTTCGACCAGGTCAAGGACCTCTGGTACGGCTTGCGCACGCCCGACGGGCGCTGACGGTCGCGAGGAACCCGCGAGGCACCGGTGTTATCCTGTGCCTTGCGCCCGGCCGGTGCTTGTTTCCGGCACCCGTGGTGAAATACTCAGAGTGACCGAAATACTTCTTTAACCATGTGACCGAGCGTCGTCCGGATGAGTGCAGCGAGCCCCAAGGCGCCGGACAAGGCCCCGGAACCCTCCATGGAGGAGATCCTGGCGTCCATCCGCCGGATCATCGCCGACGACCAGAACGCCAAGGGGGAGGTGGTCGCGCCGGTACGCTCTCCCCCGCCGCTCCCGGAGAACGACGACGTCCTCGACCTCGCCGAGGTCGCACAGCCGCGCAAGCCCCAGCCCGCTCCCATCGAGGAACCGGAGATCGACTTCGCCGAGAGCGGCCAGATCGATTTCGATTCGATCTCCTTCGACGACGACGAGCCCGAACCGGAGCCCCTGCCGCCGCCACCGGTGGTGCGTCAGCCCGAGCCGCCCCGCGCCGCCCCCCGCCCCGAGCCGGTGGAGGCTCCGCGCGAGAGCCTGAAGCAGCGCCTCGTGTCCGACATCACCGATGCCAGCGTCGGCCATGCGTTCCAGCTTCTCGCCGGTACGAGAGTGAGCCAGAATGCCCGGACCATCGAGGACATGGTGCAGGACATGCTCCGGCCGATGCTGCAATCCTGGCTCGACGACAACCTGCCGGGCATGGTCGAACGCCTCGTCCGCGCCGAGATCGAGCGCGTGGCGCGGGGCCGCTGACCGCCCTGCGATGTTGACGCGGGCGGCGTGACGGGGTGAAAGCGGGCCAACACGCGGGCTGACACCCGCCCCGCACGAACTGGCCCGACGCAAGCCCATGATGGACAAGACCTTCGATCCCGCCGCCGTCGAGGCGCGCATCGCGTCCGCCTGGGAGGCGGGTGACGCTTTCAAGGCCGGCCGGCCCGAGCGCGCGGACGCCCGGCCCTTCACCATGGTGATCCCGCCGCCGAACGTCACCGGCAGCCTGCATATGGGCCACGCCCTCAACAACACCCTGCAGGACATCCTCTGCCGGTTCGAGCGCATGCGCGGGCGCGATGTGCTGTGGCAGCCGGGCACGGACCATGCGGGCATCGCCACTCAGATGGTGGTGGAGCGCCGCCTCGCCGAGGCGAAGGAGCCGGGCCGGCGCGAGCTCGGCCGCGAGGCCTTCGTCGAGAAGGTCTGGGCCTGGAAGGCCGAATCCGGCGGGGCCATCGTCAACCAGTTGAAGCGCCTGGGCGCCTCCTGCGACTGGACGCGCGAGCGCTTCACCATGGGCCTGTCCGGCCAGCCCGACGACCAGATGGTCCGGGCCGTGACGAAAACGTTCGTCGATCTCCACGCGCAGGGGCTGATCTACCGCGACAAGCGGCTCGTGAACTGGGATCCGAAGTTCCAGACCGCGATCTCGGATCTCGAAGTGCTGCAGGTCGAGGTGAAGGGCCATCTCTGGCACTTCGATTATCCGATCGTCGACGAGGCGGGCGCCGAGACCGGCGCGGTCATCACGGTGGCCACCACCCGCCCCGAGACCATGCTCGGCGACACGGCGGTAGCGGTCCATCCGGACGACGAGCGCTACACCCATCTCGTGGGCAAGCACGTGCGCCTGCCGCTGGTCGGCCGCCTCATCCCCATCGTCGCCGACACCTATTCGGACCCGGAGAAGGGCACGGGTGCCGTCAAGATCACGCCCGCGCACGACTTCAACGATTTCGAGGTGGGCAAGCGGGCCGGCTGCACGCCGATTAACATCCTGGATCCGGAAGCGCGCATAACCCTTGACGGGAATGCGGCTTTCCTGAAGAACTCGAACCCGGAACCGGAGGCCCTGGCCCTGCACGGCCTCGACCGGTTCGAGGCGAGGAAGCGCGTCGTCGCCCTGATGGAAGCGCGCGAGCGGCTGCGGCTCACCGAGCCCAACACCCATGCGGTGCCGCATGGCGACCGTTCGAACGTCGTCATCGAGCCCTACCTCACCGACCAATGGTACGTGAACGTGAAGCCCCTGGCCGAGCGCGCCCTCCAGGCGGTGCGCGACGGGCAGACCAGGTTCGTTCCGGAGAATTACGAGCGGACCTTCTTCCAGTGGCTGGAGAACATCGAGCCCTGGTGCATCTCGCGCCAGCTCTGGTGGGGCCACCAGATCCCGGTCTGGTACGACGACGAGGGCGGCATCTTCGTGGCCTCCGGCGAGGTCGAGGCGCAGGCGCAGGCCGATGCGAAGCACGGACGCGCCGTTGCTCTGCGCCGTGACGAGGACGTCCTCGACACGTGGTTCTCCTCCGCCCTGTGGCCGTTCTCGACGCTGGGCTGGCCCGACGCGACGCCGGAACTCGACCGCTACTATCCGACCGACACCCTGGTCACCGGCAAGGACATCATCTTCTTCTGGGTCGCCCGGATGATGATGCTCGGACTCCACGTCACCGACCGGGTGCCGTTCGCCACGGTCTATCTCCACACCCTGGTGCGCGACGCGTCGGGCGCCAAGATGTCGAAGTCGAAGGGCAATGTCGTCGATCCCCTCGGTTTGATCGACCAATACGGGGCGGATGCCCTCCGTTTCACCCTGGCCGCCATGGCCGCGCAGGGCAGGGACATCAAGCTCGCGGTGAACCGCGTCGAGGGCTACCGCAACTTCGCGACGAAGCTCTGGAACGCCTCGCGCTTCGCCGAGATGAACGGCTGCGTGCTCCGCGCCGATTATCGTCCGGAAGACGCCACCGAGACCCTGAACCGCTGGGCCCTGGGCGAGGCCGCGCGCGCCGTGGCCGAGGTGACGGCGGCACTCGACGCCTACCGCTTCAACGACGCGGCGGCGGCCGCCTACCGCTTCGTCTGGAACATCTTTTGTGACTGGTATCTCGAACTGGCCAAGCCGGTGCTTCAGGGCGAAAGCGTGGAAGCCAGCCTCAAGGCCGAGACGCAGGCCACGGTGGCGTTCCTGATCGACCAGATCGCCAAGCTGCTGCACCCGTTCATGCCGTTCCTCACCGAGGAGCTCTGGGCGATCAAGGGCGAGGGCATCGCCGAGCGTGGACTCCTGGCGCTGGCGCCGTGGCCCGACCTGTCGGGGCTGGCGGATGCGAGTGCCGAAGCCGAGATCGGCTGGGTGGTGGACCTCGTCTCCGAGATCCGCTCCGCCCGCTCGGAGACCAACGTGCCGGCCGGCGCCCAGATTCCCCTGGTCATCGTCGGCGCCGACGAAGCCCTGCGGGCGCGGGCAACGCAGTGGCAGGACACGCTCCTGCGCCTCGCCCGCCTGTCGGACATCTCCTTCGCCGAGACCGCGCCGAAGAACGCGGTCCAGCTGCTGGTGCGCGGTTCGGTAGCGGCGCTGCCCCTGGAGGGCATCGTCGACCTCAAGGCCGAGGTCGCCCGCCTGAACAAGGAGGCGGTGAAGGCGGCCTCCGAGATCGGAAAGATCGAGGCCAAGCTCGGCAATGCCGATTTCCTCGCCCGCGCGCCCGACGAGGTGGTGGACGAGCAGCGCGAGCGCCGCGACGCGGAAGCGGCACGTCTGGAGAAGATCCGGGAAGCCCTGGCGCGGTTGTCCGACGCGTGATCCTGCGCCGGCTGGGTCAGGGCCTCGCCGGCCTGTTGGCCCTCCTCGTCCTCGCCGCGATCATTACGGCGAGGCCCGGCGACCCCGCTCTCTATCCCGCCCCCGACGACGACTCAGAAAAAATCGAACTCGTCAGCCACGGCTGGCATTCGGGTCTCGTGATCCCGCGCGAGGCCCTCACCGGGGAGGGCGCCGGCATGGCTTTGCGAAGCATCGCCACCCGCTTCCGGGCCTATCCGGGGATCGAGTTCGGCTGGGGCGAGGCCCGCTTCTACCGGGCGACGCCGACCCTGGCGCAGTTCGACCTGGGCCTCGCCCTCGAAGCCCTGCTCACCCCCGGCGGCCGCGAGGGCGTCGTCCAGGTGGTGGGCCTCGAAGACGATACCCGCACGAGCTTCCCGCATTCGGACATCGTCCCCATCCGGGTCTCGAAGGCCGGCCTCGCCCGTCTGCTCGCCCGCCTCGACGCGAGCTTCCGCCTCGCCGACGACCTCCCCATCGAGGGTGGCCCCGGCCTCTACGGGCCGAGCCTGTTCTACGAAGGGCAGGGCCGCTTCAGCGCCGCCAACGTCTGCAACCACTGGGCCGCCCGCCTCCTCAACGCCGCCGGCCTGCCGATCACGCCGGTCCTCGACACGCACCCGGCGGGATTGTTGCTGGATCTGAGATGGCGCGCGGGGGCGAGGGCGCTCCCTCCTCCCAACCTGTCCAAACCGTAATCTCGGCGACACGGGCGGGTCAGGCTAGGGTCTCTACATGGAGGGTCATGGCCCCGCTCAGCGGGGACACGACCTTTCCGGAGAGACCTGTCCATGACGTCGTCCACCTCTCGCCTGCGCCGCAACGCCCTCGCCTCCGTCGCCGCCATCGCCCTGGTGGCGACCGGCGCGGCCGGCGTCGGCCTGACCCAGCCCTCCACCCCGGCCTATGCCCAGGCCCTGTCCAAGAACCCCATCGACGTGCCGGACCATCCGCCCGGCTCCTTCGCCAGCGTGGTCGACAAGGTGAAGCCCGGCGTGGTCGCCGTGAAGGTGAAGCTCGACGACAGCGCCGGCATGGACGACGATGACGGCCCCGGGCAGGGCCAGGGCCAGCAGGTTCCGCCGCAGCTGCGCGAGTTCTTCAAGCGCTTCGGCCAGGGCGGCCCAGGGCAGGGCCAGGGCCAGGGCTTCGGCGGTCCCTCGCCCAAGCGCCAGGGCCAGCGCGGCGCCATGGGCTCGGGCTTCATCATCTCGGCCGATGGCTACGTCGTCACCAACAACCATGTGGTCGACAAGGCCAAGACCGTGCAGGTCACGCTCGACGACAACCGCACCCTCGACGCCAAGGTCATCGGCAAGGATCCGAAGACCGACCTCGCGCTGCTCAAGATCACCGAAGGCGGCACCTTCCCCTACGTCTCGCTGGGCAAGACCGCGCCCCGTGTCGGCGATTGGGTGGTGGCGATCGGCAACCCGTTCGGCCTCGGCGGCACGGTGACGGCCGGCATCGTCTCGGCCCGTGGCCGCGACATCGGCGCCGGCCCCTATGACGACTTCCTCCAGATCGACGCGCCCATCAACAAGGGCAATTCCGGCGGCCCGACCTTCAATGTCGGCGGCGAAGTGGTGGGCGTGAACACCGCCATCGCCTCCCCCTCGGGCGGCAGCGTGGGTCTCGCTTTCGCGATTCCCGCCGAGACCGTGCAGGCGGTGGTCGATCAGCTCCGGGCCGACGGCAAGGTGGCCCGCGGCTATCTCGGCGTCCAGGTCCAACCGGTGA
This sequence comes from Methylobacterium sp. Leaf106, assembly GCF_001422895.1. Taxonomy (NCBI): domain Bacteria; kingdom Pseudomonadati; phylum Pseudomonadota; class Alphaproteobacteria; order Hyphomicrobiales; family Methylobacteriaceae; genus Methylobacterium; species Methylobacterium sp. Leaf106. Next base: position 44,293 of record NZ_LMNB01000005.1, on the reverse strand, counting down.
CGAAGGACATCGCCGACGGCCTCGGCCTCGACAAGGCCAAGGGCGCCCTCGTCGACCACGCCGAACCCGGCACCCCGGCGGCCAAGGCCGGCCTCAAATCCGGCGACGTGATCGAATCGGTCAACGGCGCGTCGGTGAACGATGCCCGCGAATTGTCCCGCCGCATCGCCGGCCTGAAGCCCGGCGCCAAGGTGGAGCTCGCCTATCTGCGGGCTGGCAAGTCCGACACCGCCACGGTTGAGCTCGGCGCCCTGCCGAACGACCCGAAGGCGGGCAACGACAACCGCAGCAGCTCGACGAGCGACGGCCAGCCGCGCCTGGGCCTCAGCCTCGCCCCGGCCGCGCAGGTCGGTGCCGGCGACGAGGGCGTCGCGGTGATGGATGTCGACCCCGACGGCCCCGCCGCGGCGAAGGGCATCGAGCAGGGCGACATCATCCTCGATGTGGCCGGCTCCAGCGTCTCGAAGCCTTCGGAGATCGCCGAGCGCATCAAGGCGGCCGAGGCCAGCGGCCGCAAGGCGGTGCTGATGCGGGTCAAGAGCACCAAGGGCGTGACCCGCTTCGTCGCCGTGGCCCTCAACAAGGACGGCTGAACACCCGCTCGGCGGCCCGACGGTGACACGTCCGGCCGCCTCGCAGACGACCTCTCCGTCAGCGCCGGCCCGTTCGTTCGGGCCGGCGCTTCGCGTGGTGGCGTCCAAGGCCGACGGGACCGAATCTTGCTTCGAGCGCCGAGGTGCCTTCGCGCACGCCGAGGCCGGATCCTGTCGCAATCCAGAGACATGACGGAGCGAGGCTGCGGGTCTCCTGATGCGAGCACGGAGGGGGGAGAATCCGATGCAGGTTCTGAAGCGGGTGTTGATGGCCGGCCTGCCGCTTGCGGCCCTCGCCTCCACGATGGCGGCGACAGGGCCTGCCCGCGCCAAGTCCGTGGCGGCGAAACCGGTCTGGGCCACGGGCACCTTCGTCTTCGCGGATCTCTGCACGGCGAGCGAGAGCGGCGAGCGGGCAGGGCGGCGGATCACGCTCAGGCGCTCTCCCACCGGCGACGTCCTGGTCTACGAGACCGCATCCCAGTCGGCGCAGGCCGAGAGCCTCACCCTCGACGACGACACCAAGGCCTTATCGTTCCTGGTCGGCGGCGAACGGGGCAACGTCGCCTTCCGTGGCACCCTGGCGACGGATGCGCTGGTGGGCACGGTGGAAGACGAGACGGGCGCCTATCCGTTACGACTGCGCCGGGTCCTCCGCTCGCACGCCCACGAGGCCTGTCCCCCGGATGTGACGGGATCGATCGGAACGCGACGCTGAGATCGTTGGGCTCAGGCAGTGGCCTGCTTTAGGATCGGGCCCATGAAAGCCCGATCCCTCCCATCCATCGCCTGCCTCCTGATTGCCATCCTCCTGTCCTCGGCACCGGATGCGGCGAGGGCGACGGAATCCTGCGACCAGCTCACCGCGCGGATGATCCGGGCCACCGGGGCGTCGCTGGCCGGGCGCGAGGCGTCTCTCGCCGTGTTCCGCGCCGAGGATGCCGATCGCATGAGCCTCGATTGCCGGGCGCCGGCGCGGATGGCGTTCGGGTCACGTGACCATGAGCCGGCCGGCGCCTATTTCGTCCTGATCGGGCTGGCGGCGGAAGGGCTGACCGGCGCGAAGGCCGGTATGGTCGAGATCCTGGCCCGCACGCTTCATCGGGATTCCCGCCTCACGGGAATGCCGCAGGCGGGACGGGCAGGGAATGCGGCCCTGCGATGCGAGACGAGCGGGCAGGGGCTCGCCGACGCGCTCGGCCTGGGCGGCCCGGCGCCGGACCTCACGCGCTGCATGCTCACCCGGCATCGTCGGGCGGTCCTTCGCCGTCGCGCCGGCCTTTTCGACGGGGCTCAGGCGGGCTAGACCGGGCGCCATGTCCGAACCCGCTCGCTCACCCGCCGGTCCCGTCGTGATGGCGGGGTCCACCGCCTTCGCCAACCATCTGCCCTTCGCGCTCATCGCCGGCCCGTGCCAGCTCGAGAGCCGCGACCACGCCATCGAGATCGCCGACGCGCTCAAGGGCATGACCGACCGCCTCGGGATCGGCCTCGTGTTCAAGGGCTCGTTCGACAAGGCCAACCGGACCTCGGGCTCCACCGCGCGCGGTCTCGGCCTCGCCGGGGCGCTGCCGATCTTCGCCGAGATCAAGGAGCGCTTCGGTCTTCCCGTCCTCACCGACGTCCATGAGGCGGCCCAGTGCGCGGCGGCGGCGGAGGTCATCGACGTCCTCCAGATCCCGGCCTTCCTGTGCCGGCAGACCGATCTGCTCCTGGCGGCCGCCGCCACGGGCCGCGTGGTGAACGTGAAGAAGGGCCAGTTCCTCGCCCCCTGGGACATGGCCCACGTGGCCGCCAAGGTGACGAATGCCGGCAACCCGAACGTCATCGTCACCGAGCGCGGCGCCTCCTTCGGCTACAATACGCTGGTCTCCGACATGCGCAGCCTGCCGATCATGGCACAGGTCACGCACGGTGCCCCCGTCGTGTTCGACGCGACCCATTCGGTGCAGCAGCCGGGCGGGCAGGGTGCCACCTCCGGCGGGCAGCGCGAGTTCGTGGCGGTGCTGGCCCGCGCCGCCGTGGCGGTGGGGGTCGCCGGCCTGTTCATCGAGACCCATCCCGATCCGGATCATGCTCCGTCGGACGGCCCCAACATGGTTCCCCTCCGGGCGATGCCGGCGTTACTGGAGACCTTGCAGGCTTTCGATCGCCTGGCGAAGTCCAGCCGCTGACGGAGACTCGTCACCCGGACTCGTTCGTACGGCCATGACAATGGAACCAACCCGTCTTCGTCCCGTTGTCATCACTTGAGTGTGACAACGATTTGAGGAGACCCATGCGCAAGTTCGCACTGATCACGGCCGTTACCCTTTCCCTCGGCGCCATGGCTGCCGGAACGGCGGCGGAAGCCCGCCCCGGACACGGTCATGGCTATGGTCGCGGCGGCCATGGTGGTTATGCCCACGGTGGCTACGGCCATCGCGGTTATGGACATCGTGGGTATGGCAACCGCGGTTACGCCTACGGTGGTGGCCATCGTCGTGGCATCGGAACCGGTGCCGCAGTCGGCCTGGGCATCGCGGGCCTGGCAGCCGGCGCCATCGCGGCCGGAGCCGCCCGGGATTCCTATTACAACAACGGTTATGGCCGCCCGGCCTATGGTCGGCCCGCCTACGGCTACGGCTACTGAGCCGACACACCCGAAACCTCGCGTGAGAAGGGCGGCCGGTTTTTACCGGCCGTCTTTTTTTGTGTTCCGATCCCGGCCGCATGGCCGGGTGGTTGCGGGATGGGCCGCACGGTTGCATGGAGGCCCCGTTTCGAACAGGTGGGAACCCGCGCAATGCCGATCATCGCAGCCGTCTTCGGCGCCCTCGTCGCCGGACTGGTCTATTGGATCAAGTACGGCAACGGGATGGAGCATATCGACAACGCAGTGCGAGACTGGCGCGGCACCCGCCGCCGGATGGCGAGCGAACGGCAGATCCGCTCCGCACCCCTGCGCTCCCTCCGCCATCCCGCCGATGCGGCCGGCGTCCTGATGGAAATGGTCGCCCGTCTCCGTGGCGTACCGACGCCCGAGCAGGAGGCCGTCATCACGGCGCAGATGCGCGGCATCGTGGAGGCCGGGGACGACCTCGATGCCCGGATGGTGTTCGTCCGCCACGCCGCCGCGCAGGCTCCCGATACGACGCTGGCCATCAAGGTCCTGGCGCCAATCCTGCACGATGCCCTGAGTTTCGCGGAGCGAGACCATTTCGCCGACATGCTCCGGACGGTCGCGGAGGTCCATCGAGGTCCCATCGAGGCACAGGAACGCCTGATCGACGAGATCGTCCGCGCCGTCGCCGAAGATCGGTGAGGCAGGATGCGGCTTCGCCGAGGCTCAGCCGCGGCCGCGATAGGGCGCGATCCCCTGGTCCGGCAGCCAGATGGCTTTCGGCGGCTCGCCGGTCTGCCAGAACACGTCGATGGGGATGCCGCCGCGCGCGTTCCAGTAGCCACCGATGCGGAAGTACCGGGGCTTGAGCAGGTCGACGAGGGTGAGGCCGATGCCCACGGTGCAATCCTCGTGGAAGGCGCCGTGATTGCGGAACGCGCCGAGATAGAGTTTCAGCGATTTCGATTCCACGAGCCAGAGGTCGGGCACGTAGTCGATCATCAGGATGCCGAAATCGGGCTGGCCGGTGACCGGGCAGATCGAGGTGAATTCCGGCGCGGTGAAACGCGCGAGGTAATCGGTCTTGGGATGCGGATTCGGCACCCGGTCCAGGCGCGCCGCCTCCGGAGAGGCGGGCAGGGGGGTGGCTTGGCCGAGTTGCAGGCCGTCGGAGGAGGGGGGCGGGCTGGTCATGTCCGCCGCTATAGCGCACCGGTCGCGGCAAGGGAACGTGTCGCCTCGATTCCCCGTATGAAATCAAGGGCGTAGACGCGGCCGGCGAAGTCCGGCCCTTCGCCCGCCGCATGGCCTCGCGGGATGGCCCGAACGGACCGCTTCAGAAATTCTCGCGCGCTCCGCAAAGATTTGTCACGGTCCGAAGCCCTCCGCGCACAGGGGGACGCTTGCCGGAGGCGGCGTGTTGACGGATAAGCCTGCCCTGGATCAGACCGGTTCCGCTGGCTCATCCCTCGGTTGAGGGGTTCCCGCGGGATCATGACGGCTCGGGCGAGCGCCCGCCGCACCACATCTTGAGAGCTAGGGGCACGCATGACCGCGATCACCAACATCGCCGCCCGCGAGATCCTCGACAGCCGGGGCAACCCGACCATCGAGGTGGACGTCCTGCTGGAGGACGGCTCCTTCGGCCGCGCCGCCGTGCCGTCCGGCGCCTCCACCGGCGCTCACGAGGCGATGGAGCTGCGCGACGGCGACAAGGGACGCTACGGCGGCAAGGGCGTTCGCAAGGCGGTGGCCGCGGTCCGCGGCGACATCCTCGACGCCATCGGCGGCATGGATGCCGAGGACCAGATCGCCGTCGACGAGGCGATGATCGAGCTCGACGGCACCCCCAACAAGGCGCGGCTGGGCGCCAACGCCATCCTGGGCGTCTCGCTCGCCGTGGCCAAGGCCGCCGCCGAGACCGCCGGCCTGCCGCTCTACCGCTACGTCGGCGGAACCCAGGGGCGGGTGCTGCCGGTGCCGATGATGAACATCATCAACGGCGGCGCGCATGCCGACAATCCGATCGACTTCCAGGAATTCATGATCATGCCGGTGGGCGCCTCCTCGCTCGCCGAGGCGGTGCGCATGGGCGCCGAGGTGTTCCACACCCTCAAGGGCGCGCTCAAGAAGGCCGGCCACAACACCAATGTCGGCGACGAGGGCGGTTTCGCCCCCAACCTCCCCTCGGCCGAGGCCGGGCTCGACTTCGTGATGGAATCGATCCAGGCGGCCGGCTTCAAGCCCGGCACCGACATCGTTCTGGCGCTGGATTGCGCCGCCACGGAGTTCTTCAAGGACGGCGCCTACCATTACGAGGGCGAGGGCCAGACCCGCTCGATCGAGGCCCAGGTCGATTACCTCGCCAAGCTCGTGGATTCCTACCCGATCCTGTCCATCGAGGACGGCATGTCCGAGGACGACTGGGCCGGCTGGAAGCTCCTGACCGAGAAGGTCGGCAACCGCTGCCAGCTCGTGGGCGACGACCTGTTCGTCACCAACGTCACCCGCCTGTCGCGCGGCATCGCGGAGAACACCGCCAACTCGATCCTGGTGAAGGTCAACCAGATCGGCACCCTCACCGAGACGCTGGCCGCCGTCGATATGGCGCAGCGCGCCGGCTACACCGCCGTGATGTCGCATCGTTCGGGCGAGACCGAGGATTCCACCATCGCGGATCTCGCCGTCGCCACCAATTGCGGACAGATCAAGACCGGCTCGCTCGCCCGCTCGGACAGATTGGCCAAGTACAACCAGCTCATCCGAATCGAGGAAGGCCTCGGCGCGCAGGGTCGCTACGCCGGCAAGGCCGCGCTCAAGGCTTTCGCCGCCCGCTGACCCGCGGGGGGCATCCCGAAACACGGGTGCCCCTCCGTCATCACATCGAAAGACGGCCACACCTCCGCTTCCATCGAGGCTGTGGCCGTTTCGCGTGTAGCGGCGTTGTCCCCGGACACGGTCTCCCTCTCTGGAGCCGATGAAGAGGGACGGTACCGCCCACCATGACCCCACCCGCCGCATTGACCGTCTATTACGACGGGGCCTGTCCGCTCTGTTCCGCCGAGATCCGGACCTACCGGCGTAGCCGCGGGGCCGAACGCCTCGCCTTCGTCGACGTCAGCGGCGACGACGCCCCCGCCAGGCTCGGCCCCGATCTCAGCCGCGAAGCCGCGCGGGCGCGTTTCCACGTCCGGGACGATCAGGGCCGCCTCGCCTCCGGGGCGTCGGGCTTCATCCGGCTCTGGCGCGAGTTGCCCGGCTGGGGCTGGCTCGCAACCCTCGCGAGTCTGCCCGGCATGCCGATCCTGGCCGAGGCCGCCTATCGCGGGTTCCTGCCCCTGCGCCCTCATCTCGCCAGGCTGTTCTCCCGGTTCTCGGGGACCTCCTGCGACACCGCCTGCCGCCCACCCAAGGCGTGATACCGGGCCGTCCGCCGGGTCCCAGTGAGCGCACCTCTCCTCACGGGGATGCGATGACCGTTCGGCGCGATCCGGCGTTATAGCCGGGGGCCGGAGCGCGAGGCCCATCGATGCAGAACCCCTTCCAGGCCTTCCTGCTGCGCCCGCGGCTTCTCGGGGCGATCGTGTTCGCGGTGGTGCTGTCGGTGGCCCTGCCCTTCGCCTCGATCTGGACGCGCCTCCTCGTCGGCTGGTGCGTCGGCGTCGTCGTCTACACCGCCCTGGTGATCTGGCGGACCTCGTCCCTGTCGCAGGACGCCCTGCGCCGGGAGGCCTCGCGACTCGACGACAGCGCTCCGGTGATCTCGCTCTTCGCCATCCTGGCAGGGCTCGCGAGTTGCGGCGCCGTGGCGATGCTGGTGATCGGAGGTCGCGAGCCGGATGCACCGCGCCTCGCCCACTTCACCCTGGCGGTCATGACGATGCTCTGCGCCTGGGTCTTCGTGCAGGTGATCTTCACCGTGCATTATACCCACCTCTACTACGGCGAGGTCGAGACGGGCCGGCACCGCGGCGGCTTGGATTTTCCGGGGAACGAGGATCCGGATTTCTGGGACTTCCTCTACTTCTCCGTCACCATCGGGGCGACGTCACAGACCTCGGATACCGACATCACCAGCAAGACCTTCCGCCGGATCGTGACGGCACAGACCGTCTACGCCTACCTCTTCAACACCAGCGTCCTGGCCCTGGCGGTGAACATGGCCGCAGGCTTCGCGCAGCATTGAGCGCGGAGGAGGGGTCAGGCTCCCTTCGCCCGTCTCCCGACGAGATCGTCCTTCTCGGGCTCCGCCAGCACCATCGCCTCGCCGGTCTTGCCCTCGCCTTGCCGCGCGCGCCGACGGTCGCCGCTGCGCGTGAGCATGAGATAGAGGGAGTGGGGATTGGTGAGACAGTATCGCCAGAACAGGCGCCGGGGTTCCTGCACCAGCCGCCAGAGCCATTCGAACCCGACCCGCTGGACCCAGGACGGTGCCCGGCTGCGGCTTCCGGAGAGGAAGTTGAACAGGCCGCCCGAGGTCTTGATCAGGGCGACGTTGCGCAGGAGCGGACCGTGATCCCGCACGAAGGCCTGCTCGCGCGGCACCCCCAGGGCGATCCAGAGAATGTCCGGCGCCAGGGCGTCGATCTCCGCGATCTTGTCCGTCAGCGCGCCGCCCGCGAGGTAGCCGTGGTGATGACCGACGATGCGCAGCGCCGGATACAGGCGCTGCGTCGTCGCCACCGCCGCGCGGTTCTCGTCCTCCGTGGCGCCGTAGAGATAGAAGGTCAGGCCCTCCGCTGCGGCCTTGCGGGCGACCTCGTGATAGAGGTCGGTGGTGGCGACCCGCACGGGCAGGGCCCGGTCGCCGACGAAGCGTGACAGCGTCACCATCGGCTGTCCGTCGGCACTGATGAGATCGGCCATGTCCACCAGCCGCGCGAACTCGGCATCCCGTGCGTGCCGCGACATCACCTCACCGTTGGCCGAGGTGAAATAGAGGGGCGTTCCGGGTCTCGGATGGAGGCGCACGGCCTCGGCCATCCTATCCACGGTCTCCTGCATTCCCAGAGCCGCGATCGACATCCCGCCGAGAAAGGTCACGGGAACCTGCCCGAGGACCGCCCGGGACGGCGTCGTCATCGTCCCCCTCCCACCAGCGCAGCGGCGCCCGAAACGCTGAACGATGTGGTCGAGGCGCGCTTCCCCGCGGGACGCTTGGCCGAGGCGGGATTGTCGAACGACGGTGTCACGGCCTGTTCCGGTTCGTGGGGCGGCTTGAGTTCGGCGCGGGATTCGGGCTCGGGACGGATATGGGATCTGACCGGACGTGCCGGCTCCGCTCGCGCTACGGGTTCGACGGCCGGCTTGCTATCCGCCTCCTTCGCTCCGCCGCGAAAGAAGGCCATGGGCGATCGCCGGGGTGTGGGGAGATCGGCCGCGCGGAAGGCGCGGGGGGTCGCGGGGTTTCGGCTGTCCCTGGGGGCACGCGGCGGGACCGGCGCCTCGACCGAACGGGTCCGCGGGGCCGGCTCGGGCATGCGGGTCGGCTCGGGAGCGTGCCTGGCCCGCGGCACTTCCCTGGCCGGCGGGGCCTCCTTGGCTTGCGTCTGCTCGGGAGCCCGCGCTGCCGCGAAGGCCCGGGCCGGCCTCGACACGCGCTCCGGCCGGCCGAAACGCGCCCAGTCGTCGAGCAGGGCGAGGAACGCGCCGAGGCCGAGGCCCGCCAGGAGGCCCATCACCATCAGCGTGCGCGCCGGCGGCGGGAAGCTGCGCATGATCGGCTTCGTCGCCGCGGAGACGACACGGGCATTGCCCATGTCGAGATAGGCCTGCTGGCCGGTCTCGCGCGAGCGGGTGAGGAAAGCCTCGTAGACCGAGCGGCTGGCCTCGGCCTCCCGCTCGAGCTCGCGCAGGCGGATGGAGGCCTGGGCGAGACCGACCGTGCGGCCCTTGGCCTGGTCGAAGTTCTTCTCCAGGGCCGATGCGGTGGCCCGCGCCTTGGCGAGGTCGGTCTGGGCCGCCTGGGCGAAGCGGGCGACCTCCTGGTCGATGGAGCGCCGCGCCTGGGCGACCTGCTTGACCATGGAGGTGACGGCGGGATGGCGTGGCCCGAGTTCGTTGGTGAGTTCGGCCTGTCGACGGGTGAGTTCCGCGTATTGGCCGCGCAGGCCGGCCACGGTCTGCGAAGCGAGGACATCGTCCGTCGCACCGGCATCCAGGCCGGCGCGGGCGATGCGCTGGCTCTGCTCGACGCGGGCCTGCGCCTCCACGACACGCGCGCGGGCGGCGGCGAGCTGCGCGTTGATCTGCGTCAGTTGCTGATCGCTGACGAGGGCGTCGCGGGTGCCCACGAGCCCGGTCTCGGCCCGGTAGGCCTGAACCCGGTTCTCGGCGGCGTTGAGGGCGTTGCGCAACTCGCCGAGGCGCGCGGTGAGGCCGGAATTGGCGCGGTTGGCCGCCTCCGTCCGGCTGGCGGCATCCTCGGCGAGGTAGGCCGCCACGACGGCATTGGCGAGGCGGGCGGCCTTCGCCGCGTCCCGAGACCAGACCGAGACGTCGATCACGTAGGTCCGGCCCGTCCGTCGCACGGAGAGGCGCTGCTGCAGCAGGGCGATCGCCGCATTCGCGTCGCCCTCGGCATCCGGCGGCGCGTCCGGGCTCCCGAGGCCCAGGGCGGCGGCGATCTTCGACACCATCCTGCCGGACGCGCCCGCGAACTCGTCGTCCGTGGTGAGGCCGGTGGCATCGACGGCCCGGCGCAACACGCTGCTGGAGGTGATGAGGCGGGTCTGGCTCTCCACCACGCTCTGATAGGCGTTGGAATCCTGGCCGCCGGTGGTCAGCTCGCGGGAGACCAGGTTCAGGTCGCGCGGGTCGATGTAGATCTGCGCCTCGGCGGTGTAGCGCGGGGTCAGCATCTTTCCCACGGCGAGGCCGAGACCCGCCAGAACGAGGGCGCAGGCGAGGATCCAGACGATGCGACGGCGCAGGGCCGAGAACACGCCTCCGACGGACAGGCGATACGCGCTCCGCTCCGGCTCGGCCGTACCGGGCCTGCCGGATGCCGGGGGATCGTCGTAGACCAACATCAATCGCCTCCCAACATCGCGGAATTTCGACGGAAAACGGGGCCCGGCGCGCACCGGGATTGCCGACTGGACGATCCCGTTTCCATCCGCTCCTGTCCCGAGCCGGCACACTTCGCGGAGTGCGCGGCGGAATGCACGAGGGAATAGCAACCGCGAGTCCAGATTAGATTAAATTCTCAGTCGACCATCAATGAATGCGTCACGACGCGAAACGATGATGAATCACGTCTTTACGCGGCCCGACCGAAACGGATGCGACGTCTTGACGACATGGTGTCGTCACCACGCCGGACGGGACGGAAAGCCCCCCGGATGCGGTCGGGATCACGGGTCGCGCGAGCCGCCCTCCGCGAGCCGCACCGAGACCTCGCTCGACGAACGGGATGCCTCCTCCGTGGGGCACAGCTCCGCGGCGACACCACGCGCCCGCGCCATCCCTTGCGCGATCGAGACCACCGGAATGCCGCGCCGGCCGGCGGCCGCGAGGGTGGCCTCCAGCAGGCCCGGGGAGCAGCCATAGGGGCTCGCTCCCTCGGCGACGTCGTGACCGAAGAAGATGACCCAGCCGTTGCGGGCCACCGCCTCGTCCATCAGGTGGGCGAGGAGACCCGTGTCGAGGTAGCGGTCGAAGAGCGGGTTCGCGCGCAGGAAGTAGCGGTCGATGCGGCCGGTATTCACGCCCGGCATGATGCTGCGGCCCGACCCGTAGGTCCGGCTCAGCACGCGCTTTGCGGCCAGTGACGCATACCCGTAGGGAAAGGCGAAGTTCTCCAGCGTCAGTCCGGGCAGGAGGGCGGCGAATGCGTCCCGGTTGCGCCCCATATCCGCGGCGAAGTCCCGCGCGTCGAGGGTGGGAACGAGGCTGTGGTCATGGGTGTGGCAGCCGATCTCGTGCCCGCGGCGATGGATCTCCGCCAAGGCCTCGACCCCGGCGACCCGCCAATGCTCGGTGGCGGTGCCGAGGAGGGTGCGGGAGACGTAGAACGTGCCCTTGGCGCCATGGGCGTCGAGGAGGGCGGCCCCTGTGCTGCAGGCCGTGTCCGGCACGTCGTCGAAGGTGATGCTCACCATCGGGCCGGACAGGCGGGGGAGCGCGGGCGCGGTCGGGACATGCCGCGACAGACGATGCGAGAGCCGCGCCCGCAGCGAGAGCCGGGCCTTGAGTTCGGTCGCGTCGCGATCGAGGATGGCGTCGGGGGTCATTGCGGCGTCGGATGCCCGGACCGCTTTCGCAGCACGAGATGATCGTCTCCGCGCCTCGGGTTGATGCGCCGTCCCGCCGCGAGGTTGGCCGGCCGAGGACGGCGCACCCGCGTCTCCGCGCCGAACCCGGCCTCGCCGGCCGGCATCTCCGTATCGTGGTGGAGATCGCCCAACGCGACCTGTCGCGCCATCGTGGCTGTGTCGTCCCGTGCCATGGCCTGCATGCGCCGTCTCTATTCCGTCTTGATGGGGCGAGACGGGAGCGAGGACTTCTGCGGGAGCATGGGAGGGTATCCGCCTTCCGGTAAAGTGCGTCGACCGTGCTCTCGCACATGACACGGCAAATCTTACTTTTCCACGTACCGGGCGCACGGAAACGTATTCGCACGCGTGCCGATTGTCTCCGTCCTTAATTCCCCCGCGAGCGCCCGGCCTCGGCAAGTCTAGGCGCGGGGGGGCCGCCTCATGCCGCTTCCGTCCGCCGATCGGGGCGCTCCGCTCCATCCCCGGCACGGAACGCGTCGAGACTCGCACGGATGGTGGCGAGCGGCGTCGATCCGAAGGACTGGATGCAGAAGGCCCGCTCCGTCGGGGTGGCAGCGTCCAGCATCGCGAGGATGTCGGCCCCGCTCAGGGCATCGTCGTCCCAATGGGTCCGGCAGAAGCTCTGCGCCGTCACCGCGTGCCGCTCCATGGCCGAGGGCGTGTTGGCGACGAAGGTGCCGTAGATCATGTATTCGGAGAAATGACGGTCCCGGCACAAAGCGGCGACCCAGCCATGGCCGGTCACCGCCTCGATCCGGTCGGTCATCGCGCGCGCCGTCGCCTGGTCCCAGATGATGATCTGGTCGATGTAATCGTCGGCGGGCACACTCTGGGGCTTGGTGCCGAGGAGCCGGCTCGCGGTGCCGAGCCATTGGATGTGGCGTGGCCGGTTGGCCACGACACCGCCGGGATGGACGTGGAACGGCGTCGGATTCGGCTCGGCCAAGGCGGCGAGGTCGAAGTCCCGGAAGAAGCAGACGTCGGAATCGATCAGGCAGTAGCGCGCCTCCGGCAGCCTGCGCGTGGCCTCGATCTTGACGATCTGCTGGATGTGCCAGCCGCTGACCGGCTTACCGAACGGCGTGAGCCAGTAGCGGAGCCGGCGCCGACGCAGGAACGGGATCGGCTTGATCCACCAGGGCAGGAACTGCGACTGCGGCAGGATCCGCCGGTCGGGACGTGCAAAGCGCGCGAACAACGCCACGTCCCTCTCGTCGACGAGGACGTAATGGCAGCCGCGCGACGCCGCGTGCCGATCGATGCTCTCGAACAGCAGGGCGCATCGTTCCAGATCGCCCCGGTGGCTGAGTGTGATCAGGCCCACCGTCTCGGCCCGAACCTGCTCGGCCCGGTCCTGCCCCGCGGATGCGGAGGCACGGTCTCCGGTCTCGGCCTTCATGCCCATCTCCTTCGATCCGCCGCCCCTCATCGGGGGGACCCTGCGCCGGGAAGGGTGAAGGATTCCGTCATCGGAGGGCGCCTGTCTCGGGGTGTCGCGATCACGGTGCCGTGTTCCGCCATAAAAGTCCGTAGAGGGTCAGGAACGAGAACGCGTAGATCGCGACATAGATCGCGTTCAGCCACAGACTCCACTGCGCCGGATCGGGCAGCGCCTTGAGGAGCAGGACGAAGGCCAGCGCCTTGAAGGCGATGAGGGCGGTGGTGACGCCCGCGCGCACCCCCAGTCGGCCGAAGGCGAAGAACAGTTCGCCCTGAAATTCGAGGAGATTGCGCACCGCCGGCACGGCGACGATGACGGCGAGCATGCCGTAGGCCGCCGACACGTTCGGGCCGAGAAGATCGGGCCGGATGTGCAGGACGGCGACCATGAAGGCGAGGGCGCCCGTCGAGACGCAAGCCACCATCGCCTCCACCTTCAGGCATTCGCGCAAGGACGCGCGGGTGGCGCGGCCGGCCTGGATGAGCTTGCGCGAATACATCATGAACATCGGCCGCAGCGGCACGCCGGTGAGATCGATGAGTCGCATCGAGATGGCGTAGATGCCCGCCATGCGCTCGCCGGCCAGCGTCAGGACGATGAGCTTGTCGATCTCGCCCTGGGCCAGGAACATGAAGTAGGAGGCGGCGTAGAGGAGCCCGTCGCGCAGCCGGCCCTTGAGCAGCACCGCGCGGAACCGCATCCGCGTGCGCGGATGGAAGAGAAAGGCGAGGACGGTCACCGAGACCGCGTTGCCGACGAGATAGTAGAGCGCCCAGGTCTCGGCATCGCCACCGCCCGCGGCCCAGAACGCCACGGCGGCGGCGGCGCGAAATCCCACCGGAAGCGACACCACGGTGGCCGCGGCGGCGTAGCGGCCGAGTCCGTTGTTCACCTGGACGAGGAGCTCGATCTGGCGCCAGAGCGCCACCTCGACCACGATGATCGCGAGATAGCCGGGCAGGGCGATCACGTTGCGGAACAGCAGGACGTAGAGGGCCAGCGAGAGGCCGAGCATGATCGGCAAGGCGAGCCCGAAACAGGCATAGTAGACGGCGAGATATCCTCCCATCGACGAGCGCCGGCCGGCGGCAGAGCGCATCACGAAGGATTGGAAGCCGAAGCCCGCCAGACAACCGATCATCACGCCCGCCGCCGAGACAGAGGCGAAGACGCCCATCTCCGCGAGGCTCAGCGTGTTGGCGAGAACCAGGAAGTAGATCATCTGGAGCGCGAGGCGCCCGCCGGCGCCGGCCAGGAGCTGGCCGTAGCCGATCAGCACGGTGCGGTGGGTCGACCATGCGCCGGCCACGAGGCGCAAGGGCGCGAGGCGCAGGCTCCCGAGGCGGCGTCCCGCGCCGGGTGTCGGATTTCGGGACGATTGGGCGGTCATGGCCGATGCATCCGCAGAGCCCGTGCCACGAAACGGGGCAGGAGGAGGGCCGGCCTCGCCCGAGGCGGGCGGGTCGGAACGAGGCGCCGTCGAGTTCTGGCGCTAAGGTGCATGGTTCGATCGCCGGGCGGCGGACGGCATGCCGCACCGATCGAACGTATCGGGACGTCTATCATCTCATGTGCGGACCCGAACTTGCAAAATCCTTCGCCATGCCCCGGCGGAGTGTGCCGTTTTGGACGTTTCCCACCCGTCGCGAGGTTTCGGCATGAGACAGGGCTTTCCCCATCGCCGGTCCATCCTCAAGGGAGCCCTGGGCGGCGTGCTCGGCGCGGGAGGCATCCTGCACGACCGTCCGGTCCTCGCCGCTCCGCGAAAGACGACCCCGTTCGGCGCCGCCGTCCGGGGGGACGCGCTCATGGCGGATACCGGCTACGGTGCCGCCCTCGCGGAGAGGTGCCGCCTGCTGGTGCCGGAGGGCGCCCTGAAATGGCCGGTCCTGCGGCCGAACCGGGAGACGTTCGATTTCGGCGACGCCGACCGGATCGCCGCCTTCGCCCGCCGGAACGGGCTCGGCCTGCGCGGCCACACCCTGGCCTGGTATGGCGGAATGCCGGCCTGGGCGGAGGCGATCACCAGCCGGGTCGAGGCGGAATGGGTGCTGACCGGCCATATCGAGACGGTGGTGTCCCGCTATCGCGGCTTCATCGGTTCGTGGGACGTGGTGAACGAGCCGATGCCCGACGATCCGGCCTCGCCGCAGGACCTGCGCCCCTTCGTCTGGACGAAGACTCTCGGGGCCGAATACATCCCGATCGCCTTCAAGGCCGCCCACGCGGCCGATCCCGCGGCCCGGCTCGTCCTCAACGAATACGACATCGAGTATGTCGGCCCGCGCTTCGCCATGCGGCGCGCCGGCATCCTCGCCATCGCGCGCTCCCTTCTCGACCGGGGCATCCCGATCCACGCCATCGGCCTGCAGGCGCACCTGTTCGCCGACCGGGAGATCGACCGGGACGGCCTTCAGGGCTTCCTGCGGGAGATCGCGGCGATGAAGCTCGACGTCCTGATCACCGAGCTCGACGTGATCGATGTCGGCCTGCCCAGGGACGTCGCCATCCGCGACGAGATCATCGCGCGGAAAGCGGCCGACTTCCTGCGGATCGTGGATGAGGTGATACCACCGAGCGAGGTCCTTACCTGGGGTATTACGGATCGTTATACCTGGGTGCCGATATACTTCACCCGTCCCGACGGCACGGCGAACCGGCCGCTCCCCCTGGATTCCGACCTGAGGCCCAAGCCGCTGATGAATGTGATTGAGCGCTTCACCGGAAGCGCGTCGTGATGGCGCGCGCCAATCCTTTCGACGCGGTGGTCTGCGTCCCGACCTTCAAACGGCCGGAGCACCTCGTCCAGACCCTCGCCTCCCTGGCGCGCCAGCGGACCGGCCTCCGCTTCGCCGTCGTGGTGGTGGACAACGACGGCGCGTCGCAGGCCGGCTCGGCGGCCGCCGAAGCGGTGTTCGCGAAGGGACCGCTCCAGGGCCAATGCGTGGTCGAGCAGCGCCAGGGCAATTGCTCGGCGATCAACCGCGCCTTCACCACTGCCCTCGCGGCCTATCCCGACACCCGTTATTTCCTGATGATCGACGACGACGAGCTGGCACAGCCCGACTGGCTGGAGCGCATGGTGGCCACGGCGCAGCGCACAGGAGCCGGCATCGTCGGCGGCCCGGTGATCCCGCGCTTCCAACCGGGAACACGGCCCGGCCTCGACACCCACCCCGCCTTCGCCCCCGCCTATGACAAGAGCGGGCCGGTTCCGATGATCTACGGCAGCGGCAATTGCCTGATCACGCGGCGCACCTTCGCGCTGATGGGAGCTCCGCCCTTCGACACGAGCTATAATTTCCTCGGCGGCGGCGACACCGACTTCTTCACCCGTGCCCGCCGCTCCGGCGTGACCTTCTACTGGGAGGCGGATGCGGTCATCACCGAGACGGTGCCTCTCGCCCGCACGCGGACGGGATGGCTCGCCGCACGCGGCCTGCGGATCGGCGCCATCAATTACCGGATCGAGCGCAAGCATGCGCAGGGCAGTCTGGGCCTCGTGACCCTGGCCGGCAAATCCTTCGCCATCTTCGGGGTCTCGTTCGGACGTGCCATCCTCAATCTGGTGCGGACACGGGAACCCACCATCGCCCTGCATCCGATCCTCGTGGCCCTCGGACGCTGCTTCGCGGCCCTGGGCATCGAGCCGCAGCCCTACCGCGCCAGCACCCCGCGTCTGCGGACGCGCGGGAGATGAAGGAGGCGGGTCGATGAAGACGGGGGCGATCGGAGTGCCGGCATCGGAGGCCGCGCCCGGCGGATGGCGCCGCCTGCAGGCGGTACTCGCGGACACGCCCGCCATCCTCATCGCGCGCAAGGTCGTCTTCCTCGCTGTCCTGCTGCTCAGCTGGATCTCGCTCAAACCGTTCCAGGATCTCAGCAATCCGGACGTCCTGGAACTCGCCACGGGGCGGGAGGGGCTCACCTATGCGGGCTTCGGCCTGTTCGCGCTGCTGTGCCTCGCCCTGACGCTCCCGGCTCACGCCAAAGCCTTGCGCGGCTTCGCCTCGCCCTGGTTCCTGGCGCTCGGAGCCTGGCTCGCCGTGAACGTCGTGCTGTCGCAGGATCCCGTGACGTCGGCCAAGCGCCTGACCCTCGCGGGCTCCGTGATGCTGGCAGCCGCCTGCCTGCCCCTGCTGGCGCGGTCGAGGACCGATCTGCGCAACCTCCTGGCCATCGCCTCCTTGCTGCTGCTGAGCGCCTGCTATCTCGGTATGCTGCTCGTACCGGACCTCGCCATCCATCAGGCGAAGGACGTGGGGGAGCCCATGCTCGCGGGCAATTGGCGCGGCGTGTTCGGCCATAAGAACAGTGCGGCGGCGGTCATGGCCATGCTGGTCTTCATCGGCATCGCCGTGGCGCGTTCGGGGCTCGCGACGGTGGGCCTCGTCATCGTCGCCCTGTCGGCGCTGTTCCTCCTCGGCTCGGAAGGCAAGAGCGCGACGGCGCTCCTGGTGGCGGTGCTGGCGATCACGGGGCTGTTCGGCGTCATCCGTTCGTTCGCGGGCCGAATCCTCCTCACTCTGGTTCCGCTCTTCACGATCAACCTGTTCAGCGTCGGTACGGTGGTGAGCGAGCCCCTCGCCGCCGTCGTGCGGGCTCTGCCCGTGGATTCCACCTTCACCGGTCGGACCGATGTGTGGGAGTTCGCCATCGAGGCCCTCACAGCGCGTCCGCTCACCGGCTACGGCTTCTCGGCATTCTGGAACAACGTCACCGTGCGCGCGGCGTCCGATGACGGGTCGAGCTGGGCCGGATACGCCTCGCACAGCCACAACAGCTATCTCGACACCGCCATCACCCTGGGCCTGCCCGGCCTCGTTCTCGTTCTCGCGATCTTCGTCGCCGCCCCCCTGCGGGACGTGATGAGGATCGAGGCGAACGGCCGGGCCGGCCCGCTGGTGACGATGTTCGTGCAGGTCTGGCTGTTCGGCCTGCTGCTCTCCTGCATGGAGAGCTTCTTCTTCGATGGAGGAGACCCGGTCTGGGTCACCTTCCTGATCTCCGTCTTCGGCCTGCGCTACCTCGCCCGTTTCCGCAGCGCGTGAGACGCCCCACGTTCGGGATGGCGCCCTCAGAACTCGATGATTCCGACGGCCCAGCCGCCGAGGGTCATCAGCAGGCCGCACCAGAGCACGGTCGCCACGCAGCCGACGACCAGCCCGCCGACCGCCCAGTGTCCGGACCAGCCGGACCTGCTCGTTTCCGGAACGCCGCTTGGGTCAGATTGGGTCATGACGCGTCTCCTTGCCCTTCGATCGCTGCGAAAGGGCAAGGTTCGCACCCCGGACCATCAGCCGAGGGCATCCCTCAGGCTGCTGGCGGCATCGGCGAACCAGACCCGGCGATCGAGGGCGGGGGGCAGAGTCGGCCGTGCCGACGCGGCCAGGGCGAGATCGGCATAGGCCTCCGGTCCGGCGCCGCCCGGGGCGAGGACGATGGCCCCGCCGGACAGGAGCGCGCGGAAGCGCGGATGGTGATCGAACTCGTCCGCGCGGGCCGGCTCGGTGACGATGACCGGGCGTCCGGCCTGGACGCAGGCCAGGATGCTGGCGCGGCGCGCGGTGAGCCCCTCGGGGAGGACGTAGACGAAGGCATCGACCTCGTCGAACAGGCCGAACAGCTCCTCCGGCGAGGCGACGTAGCCGGAGACCACGACGGTCCCGGCGAGGCCGAGCGCCGCGACCTTGGCGCGGAAAATCTCCTCGATCCCGTCCGAGGCGCGGATGAACGAACCGATGAAGACGACGAGCGGGTCGGCGCCGCGGGCCTTCAGGCTGGCGGCGATGTCGAGGATCGCCTCCGGCTGCTTGCCCGGATAGATCGAGCCGAAATGACCGACCACGAGACGGCCCTGCTCGCGGGCGGCGCGCATCCGCTCGGACAGGGCGCTCGGCACGCTGATTTCGGGCCGCGTGATGTTCGGGGGCAGGGGCATCATCACCGCCCGCCGGGCGAGACGGCCGATCACCGGATCGGCGGCGAGCTCGTCCCGGACCTGGGGCGACAGGAGGACGATCGTGTCCGCGAGGAGGAGAAGCGGCCTCAGCACGAGACGGCGCAGGCGGTGCAGGCTGCCCCATTCGTGCAGGATCGCGACCCGTCGCCGGCCTCGCAGGAGCGCTATGGCGAAAGCGGAAGGCGGCCCGGAGAACGCCCGCTTCCAGGCGACCACGGGCAGGTTGGCGACGACCGCGCGGCTCTTCCCCACGGCGCGCCAGATCTGGCCGAGCGGCACGCGGCCCGGCGCGAGCACGAGGGTCTCCTGAGGCTGTCCCTGAAGCCCGAGCGCCTCCACCAGCTGGCCAGCGAAATCGCCGACGCCGCAGGGCGGATGCCCCGTTCCCATGAGATGGAGGCAAGGGGAGGGTGCCTTCGTCTCTCCCGGTCCAGGGCGTTGCGTCATGCGGCGAGATTCCGGAAGAATATGTGGCCGGGGGGGGCCTAGCAGACCATCGCTTGCGAAAGGCTTTCGCCCGAGCGGTTTAAAGCGCTCGATCCGCCCGCCGACGGCGCTTCTACGAGGAGCACGACACCGTATTCACGCGGCCCGCGCAGAAATCCTGTCCCGGCGGCACCGCGAATGCAAAGATTCCATCTCAGTCGGATATGATGTCCGGAAATGGATCGCCCCTGTCCCGCAGGGGGACCGACCCACCTCGTCTGAAGAGCAGCGGGACACGATACGGATTGACCGTAGCCATGAACGACCCGATCTTCACCTCCTGGGACGAAACTCACAGCGCCCTCTGGGGCCACCAGCCCCTGCGGCTCCAGCATCGGCTGCACCAATCCCCCCTGTTCTCGCGGGAGGCCCTGGCCGACCTGATCGACACCTATCCGCGCGACCGGTACAGCCTCGTCCATATGGGTGCGCCCGGTCAGCGCAAGTTCTGGCGCGAGGGCGAAACCGGGGGACTTCCCGGCGCGCAGGTGATCGATTCCATCGCCCAGGGGCGGATGTGGCTCAACCTGCGCAATGTCGAGACCGTCGACCGGCGCTACCGCGACACGCTCGACACCATGTTCGAGGAGCTGGCCCGGCGCGTTCCCGGCTTCTCGCCGGCGAAATCCACCTGCGGCATCCTGATCTCGTCGCCCAACGCCCAGGTCTATTATCATGCCGACCTGCCGGGGCAGCACCTGTGGCAGATCATCGGCGCCAAGCGGGTCTACGTCTATCCCTCGACCCCGCCCTTCGTGACGCCGAGGCATCTCGAGGACATCGCCCTGTTCGATGTGGAGGTCGATATGCCCTACGCCCCCTGGTACGACGCCCATGCCCAGGTGATGGAGCTGTCGCCCGGCCAGATGCTGAGCTGGCCCCTCAACGCGCCGCACCGGGTCGAGAACCTCGACTGCCTCAACGTGTCGATGACGGTCTCCTTCGTGGACGAGCCGATCCGCCGCAAGCAGATCGTCAACCTCGCCAACGGCATGCTGCGCCATCGCTTCGGCCGCGAACCGGCGAGCCACGCCATCACCGGGCCGGGCTACTGGTCGAAGGCGGTGATGCAGAAGCTTCTGCGTGACGGCGCCTGGGTGAAGAAGGAGCGCGCGGCCCGCCGCGCCGTCGATTTCCGCCTTGATGCGGCCCGTCCGGGCCAGATCCTCGAACTCTCCGCTCCGGCGTGAGCGGGACGGCGCTCCCGGCCCATCGCCGGGGCATCGCGCCATCGGGAACCGGCGCGTCCGGAGCGCGGAGCTACGATGTGGCGATCGCATCCGACTGGACGGAGTGCGTGCCCGGATGGACCGGTGCGCCGACGCCGTTCCAGGATCCGGCCTGGATCGAGACCTGGTACGAATCGCTCCACGCCCGCGCGGGGCTGACGCCCCTCCTGGTGACGGCGCGGGACAGGGCGACGAGCGCGCTCGCGCTGCATCTTCCCCTCGTGATCGACGAGACGGGGATCCGCCGCATCATCGCCTTCGCCGATCTCGGCCTCACCGATTACAACGCGCCGCTCCTCGGCCCCGCAGCCCCGAGGGACCATGCCGGCGCCCTGGAGCTATGGCGGGCGATCCGCTCCGCGCTGCCCCGCGCCGACCTTCTCTCCCTGCGCAAGATGCCGATGACCTTGGCCGACGGGCCCAATCCGCTGTCCCTCCTCAGAGGCGTGTGCCCGTGCCCGCTCAACGGCAACGAGGTCAGGACGGGCGAGGATTGGGAGGCCTATCATCGCAGCCTCGCCAAGACCGTGCGCAAGGAGCTGGAGCGAAGCTGGCGGGTGTTCTCCCGCGAGCCCGAGACGGGTTTCCGCATCGTCACCGACCAGGACGAGGCCCAGCGGGTCCTGGAGGTGATGGCGCGCCAGCAGGAGGCGCGCATGCGCAGCCTCGGCGCCGATTACCGCCTCGACGAGGCCGAGTTCGACGCCTTCTACCGTCGCCTCGTCGGACGAGGGCTCGGCCGCGGCTACGCCGTCGTCAGCGCCCTGATGGCGGGAGACGAGGTCGTTGCCGCGCTGCTCGGCATCCGCGATGCCGACACCTACGTCATGATCCGCATCAGCAATGCCGGGGAGGGGTGGTCGAACTGCTCGCCGGGCCGCCTCGTGATCGACAAGACCATGGAGGCCCTCCACCGAGAGGGCTGCCGCTCGTTCGATTTCAGCATCGGCGACTACGATTACAAACGCCGTTTCGGGGTCGAGCCCCTGCCGCTGGTGGACCTCGTCGCGCCGCTCGGCTGGCGCGGCCTGACGGGCGCGGCGCGGGCGAGGCTGGTCGCGACCCTGCGCCGCTATCCCGCCCTCGACAGGCGGGTGCGGGACATCGCCTGCCGGGGCATCCTGCTCTGGCGCAAGCGCCGCTCGTGAGGGCGGCGGCTTCCCAGCATGGTCGTTGCCTAGCTCGGCAAAAACCAGAACCCTTTTCTCCCGCCGCTGCTGTATTCCAACACCGTGCTTTCATCGGCCGGACGGAGACAGCCCCGCATGAGCCAACCTCGTCGCCTGCATCTCGGCGCCTTCATGCGGCCGATCGGCATCCACACCGCGTGGTGGCGCTATCCCGGCGGATATCCGGACGCGAATTTCAGCTTTCCCCATCTCAAGCGCTTCGCCCAGCGCCTGGAGGCGGCCAAGTTCGATGCGTTCTTCATGGCCGACCATCTGGCGGTGATGAACATGCCCATGGCCGCGCTGAAGCGCAGCGCCACCGTGACCTCCTTCGACCCGATGACCCTGCTGCCGGCCCTCGCCGCCGTCACCGAACGGATCGGGCTCATCGCCACGGCCTCCACGACCTATAACGAGCCCTATCATGTGGCCCGGAAGTTCGCCTCCCTCGACCATATCTCCAACGGCCGCGCCGGCTGGAACCTCGTCACCTCCGGCAACCCGGACGAGGCCCTGAATTTCGGCCGGGACGCCCATCTCGACCATGCGGTCCGGTATGCCCGCGCGCGGGAGTTCTTCGACGTTGTCACCGGCCTGTGGGATTCCTGGGCCGACGACGCCTTCATCCGCGACGTGGAGGAGGGGGTCTATTTCGACCCCGACAAACTCCATGTCCTCGACCATGCCGGCGAGTTCCTGAAGGTGAAGGGGCCGCTCAACATCGCCCGGCCCGTCCAGGGCTGGCCGGTGATCGTGCAGGCGGGGGCATCGGAGGCCGGACGCCAGATCGCCGCCGAGACCGCCGAGATGGTGTTCGGCGCCGGCTCGAAACTCGCCGCCGCCCAGGAGTTCTACGCCGACGTGAAAGGCAGGATGCCCGCCGCCGGCCGTGATCCCGACCATCTCAAGATCCTGCCCGGCGCCTTCATCGTCCTCGGCGAGACACGCGACGAAGCCGAGGCCAAGAAGGCCCGGCTCGATGCGCTCGTGCCCACGGACAGCGGCATCGCCAACCTCTCGGTGCGCCTCGGCGTCGATGCCTCGGGCTTCGACCTCGACGCGCCCCTGCCCGATCTCCCGGAGACCAATGCCAGCAAGAGCGCCCAGGCCCAGATCGTCGGCTATGCCCGGAAGACCGGGGCCACGGTGCGCGAACTCGCCCAGCGGGTCGGCGGCTATGGCGGGCTCACCATGGTGGGGACGCCGGCCGAGGTGGCCGACCAGATGGAGGAATGGCTCGTGACGCGGGCCTGCGACGGCTTCAACGTCATGTTCCCCTTCGTGCCGGAAGGCCTCGACGACGTGGTCGATACCCTGGTGCCGGAACTCCAGCGGCGGGGCCTGTTCCGCACCGAATACGAAGGCACGACCTTGCGCGACCATCTCGGCCTGCCGCGCCCGGCCAACCAGTTCTTCCCGGTCTGACGGACGGGCCGCCCTCCGACCGGGGAGGGCGGCCTTCTCGGGTCAGGCGGCGCGGCGGTTGATCTGGCTCTCGGCCAAACGTGTCAGGCGCTCGTCGGTGGCGCGCTCCTCGTCCAGGGTCTGCTGCAGCACGCCGGCGCAATCGTCCCGGCCGAGCTGCTTGGCCCAGGCCACGAGGGTGCCGTAGCGCGTGATCTCGTAATGCTCCACCGCCTGGGCGGAGGCGATGAGGGCGGCATCGAGAACCTGCTTGTCACCGATCTCTCCGGAAACCTCATTGGTCTCCTTGATGATGCCGTCGATGGCCGGGCAGGTCACCGCCTTCGGCGTATGGCCATGCATCTTGAAGACCCTCTCCAGGCGCTCGATCTGGCCTTCGGTTTCCTTGAGGTGCTTCTCGAACCCACTCTTGAGTTCGGGAGCGGTCGCCTTGGCGATCATCTTCGGCAGCGCCTTGGTGATCTGATTCTCGGCGTAATAGATGTCCTGCAGGGTGTGCACGAACAGGTCGTCGAGAGTCTGGATGTCCTTGGTGAAAATGCCCATGGCTCGTTCCTCCGTGAGTGAATTCGTGACGCATCGGACAGGCTGCGGCGCGCTTCCATCGACGATGGCCTGGATCGTGACCCCGCAATTATTTGTGCACGGCAAAGCTCGATCCAGGTGACATCATGATTTCGTCGCGCGCTTGCTAGGACGGACCAAGAGATTCACGCCGCGATGGTTCCGGACGGCATGAGGCGGCGGAGGTCGAGATGCGTCTCGCCGCGGCCATGGACCGCGCCCCTCTCACGGATGTGCGGGCGCCGGGCCGGAGAACCGGATCGGCCCGGGGCAGGGGAGCGGCTGAGGAGCCGAACCGCGGCAGTGCACCATCGTTCGACGCATGAAACAAATTAAGGCATGCTCGAATTACCGGCATGTACTGTTTTTCGTACGTTTATCCGGTGCAAATATCAGACACCGCTCATATCATCACGAGACGTCGGGGGCATGAACGCCCAGCAGCCATCGGAGACGTCGAACCATGACTTTGAGCTCACCTCGGAATTCGGCCGAAATCTTCACTTTCGTGCCCAGAAAGAACGCATCACCCGCACGTGCCTATTCGACGGGCATGCGGAAGGGCGTCAACGCCGTGGTGGAGTTCGCAGGGCGCATGTCGCAGCCGACGGCGTTGCCAAGGATGGATTTCGGCGACAGCTGGTACCATGCCGAGGCGATCCTGGAGGATGGCCGCAGCCGGAAGCTCTGACGGGCGCCACGCATCACGGGACCACACATCACGGGACATGGTATCGCTCCGGTGCCGGAACGCGGGACGCACCGCGCCTCCGGCCAGCCGGAGACCGCGATGAAGCCGCCGATCGGACGCGAGACCACGTTGTGCATGTCCCTGTCGGGACGACCGGGACATTTCGGGTCGCGCTTCCACAACCGGCTCTACGAGCTCATGGGGCTCGACTACGTCTACAAGGCCTTCACCACCACCGACCTGCCCGCCGCGATCGGCGGCATACGGGCTCTGGGCATTCGCGGCTGCGCCGTCTCGATGCCGTTCAAGGAGGCCGTGATCCCGCTTCTCGATCGCCTCGAAGCCTCGGCGGCGGCCATCGACAGCGTCAACACGGTGGTGAACGAGGCCGGGTGCCTCACCGGCTACAACACCGATTACATCGCCATCCGCCTGCTCCTCGAAAAGCACGAGGTCGATCCGCTCACGCCGTTCCTCCTGCGCGGCTCCGGCGGCATGGCCAAGGCCGTCGTCGCGGCCCTGCGCGATGCGGGCTTCCCGAACGGCACGGTCGTGGCCCGCAACGAGCCGGCCGGACGGGCCCTGGCGGACAGCCATGGCTATGCCTGGCGCGCCGAGATCGGCGAGGCGCAGGCCCCACTCCTCATCAACGTCACGCCCCTCGGCATGGAAGGCCCGGAGGCCGATGCCCTCGCCTTCCCCACCCCTCAGATCGCCGCCAGCACCATCGCCTTCGACGTGGTGGCGCTGCCCTCGACGACGCCCTTCCTGCGCGCGGCCGAAGACGTGGGGAAGCGCCTCATCACCGGCCACGAGGTCGTGGTGCTGCAGGCCCTGGAGCAGTTCGTCCTGTATACCGGGCAGATTCCGGGCGAGGATCAGGTCGCCGACGCTGCGGCCTTCGCCCGAACCTGACGCGCTCTCTGCCCATGAGAGATCATGCGCCGTTCCATGAGAGAAAACTAAGGGACTCCTGCAGGATATTTCCGTCTTTCGGCTTGCTTTGGCGGGGGGCGGGCAATAGGTATCTCTCAAGCGCGGTGAGCCCGCGCAATCGAGATGTCTTCTAAAGAAGACTTGCAACGCAGGAGAAACATCATGGCTTGGACTGCCCCCGTCGTTCAGGAAGTGTGTGTCGGCATGGAAGTCACCAGCTACGAGTCGGCTGAGATCGACACCTTCAACTGAAGCCGCCGGAAGCGTTCGAGCTTCCAGCGCATGACATGAGACTCACCTCTCCGCGACGAGCCGCCTCCGGGCGGCTTTTTGCGTTTTCAGGACCCGATAAGACCTGAGCCGCTCAGCGCTCGGTGCCGCCCTCGCGCTCCCGCCGCCGGCGCAGGATGGCATCCAGGCGCGCGACGATGATGGCGAGTTCGCTCTGGCGCCTGAGGCCGAGCCTGCCGAAGATCGCCTCCAGGTGAACCCGCACGGTGCCCTCCCGGATTGCGAGCAATTCCGCCGCCTCCCGGGGCGAACTTCCCCGGCCAATGGCCATCGCCACCAGGGCCTGCATCCGTGTCAGACCCAATTGCTCGGGTTGCGGCGCGATGGAGACGAGGTCCGGCGGCGGTCCATCGCGCTCGCCCCCTCGTCCGTGGCGGCACCGCCGCTGAAGACGGGGCCGTCCCGGGGAGGCGGAGCCGATGTGCGCGCCGGCACAGCGAAACGGATCGCGACCAGCCATGAACCATTCAGCCGCCATAGGCGCATGATCTCAAGGTGACGATCCGACCGCGACTCAGCCCAGGAACCCGACATGACCGTTGCACGTCCCTTCCGCTGGCTGCTCGCCCTCGTCACCCTGGTGATGCCGGCATCCCTGATACAGAGCCGCCCCACGGTCGACGGATCCGAGCGCGGCAAGACGAAGGAACCCCAGAGCCAGGTCGTCTTCCGGCACTACATCTGATTCCATTGTCGGCCCCGGCGACAGGATCGCGGCAAAGGCGGCGGGCGCCCTTCAGCTACGGTTCAACCAGTACGGTCTAGCTTGAGCGGCCTTACGAGACAGGCCGCTGCAAATGCCCGGCGGAGGGATCGCGCAAGGCGCGTCGCGCACCCCCGTGGAAGCCATGCTCGCTCTACCCACAACCACCCTCGGCACGCCCGTCCTGCACATTCCGTCCACGACGTCGGCCCCGCCCCGACCCGGCGCGGAGGCGTCCCACGCTTTCCTGCGCAGCACGATGCCAGCCCTCGACCGCGCCTTCGGCCTCGACTGCGCCGCCGACCTGCCCGAGGACATGGCACGGCTGATCGCCCGGCTTCATGCCGGCCCCTTGGGTGCCCCCTCGCAGGACACGGCGTCGGAGCGCACCGGATTGTCGGCGACGGCCTACGAGCCGGCCTGATCGCGGCGACAAACCGAGGCGCCGCCCTTGGCCCGATCCCCTCGACGATGGCGGTGCGGGCGGCACGGATAGGGCCGGATGGATTCCGTTCGACGCGTTCGCCCATGCCTTCGCGCCCATGCCTTCGCGCGCATCGTTCGTCGATCGCACGATGAGAAACCTCAGCGAGCGACGATCCGGCAGTCGACCCGGATAGGGTCCCGGCTCAATAATGAGCGCTGGACGACCGTTATATCCGACCGACCTATACTGTCTCGACGGATGATATTATTCTTTCCATGCGAAAAAACTGGTCGGTCTTTCAAATCCGATCCGGGCAGGTTAGTCCTGATTATCGCCGATAGTGTGCGGCGTTGCGCGGGAGCGTATCGTGTCGCTGAAGGACTGAGATGGACCTCGACGACGAGACTTTGCAGGACATCGAAGACTCGCTCGTCACCTCCGCGCTTCAGTCGCATGACTGGGACAAGGCGGTCGCCAGGATCGCGACCGCGACGGACGCGAGGGGGGTCGTCGCGATCCCGTTGAAGGGCCGCGTGCCCGGACTGCCGATGAGCGCCAGTCTCGATGCCTTGGCCGACGGATACTTTCGCGGCGGCTGGTCGAAGAACGACTACCGCTCGAGAGGTGTGCCCAAGCTCCTCAGGACCGGCCTGTTCGTCGACCAGGACTATGCCACGCCTGACGCGATGCGGTCCGAACCGTTCTATGCCGATTACTTGCACAGCCACGGCTTTCAATGGTCCGCTGGACTGATGGTCCAGGCGGGCGACGATGCCTGGGCGATGATGATGCAGCGGACCATCCAGCAGGGGCCCTACACGTTGGACGACCAGATCGCCTTGCGGCGCCTCATCGCCCCCCTCAACCGGGCCGCGCAACTGGCCCATAGCCTCGGCGAGGCGCGCCTCACGGGCATCGCCGAGGCCCTGGAAACGGTCCGCAGCCCGAGCCTGCTCCTCGACAGAACGGGACGTGTGCTGCGGGTGAGCAGCAGCGCGGAACGTCTGTTCGGACCCGACCTGAACGTTCGGCTGGGGGAACTCGTGGTTCCCTCCGATGCACAGGCCACCGCCCGGCTTCGTGCGCACATCGCCGCCGCCCTCTGGTCCGATCCGCAGGGCGTTTCCCTGTCCCGGGCGCCGGTCGTCGTCCGCAGGGTGGCCAAGCGGCCCCTCACACTGCGGGCCCAGCCGCTCCGCAAGGCCGGACTGGAATATTTCGATGGCTGCCGGGCGATCCTCACGATTACGGATCTCAACGAGAGCGGGGACCTCGACGCCGATGTCCTCAAGACATCGTACGGGCTCACGCCTCGGGAAGCCGAGTTGTGCCATACCCTGCTCGCCGGCCACAGCACCGGGGAATGCGCGGACAGGCTCGGCATGTCGATCCATACGACACGGACGCATCTGAAGAAGATCTTCGTCAAGACCGACACGGGCAGTCAGACCGAACTGATGATCGTCCTGAGCCGGCATTTCGGGCTATAGAGCGCTCTCCGTCGAAGTGGATGCCGGTTCGGCGAAAAAGAGCGCGGCAAGACAAAGGCCTAGAGATGTGTCCCGACCCAACGTGGTCGGGCGCAGCTCTAGCCCGTAGACGAACCGCCTCCCCGATCTTGGCGGACGAGAGCCTTTGGCCGATGGGGATCTCGCGAGGCGGCGATGCCATCCCGCGACCCGTTCGCCCTGTCGCGCCCCCCCGTGCGGATGAGGGCGTATTACCACGCCGATCACGAGGCTCTACGATCCCGCTCGTCACACAGGAGCGAGATGCATGACCGATATCGCACGAGCCGGGACCTACGCCCTCGGAGACCGCACGGTGAAGCGCCTGGGCTACGGCGCGATGCAATTGGCGGGTCCCGGTGTCTTCGGGCCGCCGAAGGATCGGGCCGGGGCCATCGCGGTGCTGCGCGAGGCGGTCGCGCGCGGCGTCGACCATATCGACACCAGCGACTTCTACGGACCGCACGTCACCAACGAGATCATCCGCGAAGCGCTCCACCCCTATCCCGACGACCTCGTGATCGTCACCAAGATCGGAGCCAGGCGCGGTGCCGACGCGTCCTGGAACCCGGCCTTCTCGGCCGAGGACCTCACGGGCGCCGTCCACGACAACCTGCGCAACCTCGGCGTCGAGGCTCTCGACGTGGTCAACCTGCGGATCATGCTCGACGTGCATGGGCCGGCCGAAGGCTCCATCGAAGCGCCGCTCTCCGTGCTCGCCGATCTCCAGCGCCAGGGGCTCGTCCGCCGGATCGGGCTGAGCAACGTGACGGCGCGGCAGGTGGCGGAGAGCCGGTCCATCGCGACGATCGTCTGTGTCCAGAACCAGTACAACCTGGTGCATCGGGGCGATGACGCACTGATCGACGACCTGGCCGCATCCGGCACCGCCTATGTCCCGTTCTTCCCGCTCGGCGGCTTCAGCCCGATCCAGTCGGCGGCTCTGAACCAGATCGCCGAAGGGCTCGGCGCGACGCCCATGCAGGTGGCGCTGGCCTGGCTCCTGCGCCGTTCTCCCAACATCCTGCTGATCCCCGGCACGTCGTCGGTGGAGCACCTGCGCGAAAACCTGGCCGCGACGGACCTCGACCTGTCCGACGACACGATGGCGGCGCTCGACCGCATCGCCCCCCGCCCCGTGGAAGGCTGACGCGGCGGGGAAGGGGAGGCGCTTGGGTGATTGAGCGTCCCGCATCGACGCGACCGGGGCGGCCTGTCTCGATATCGGGCTGTCGGCACAGGCACGTCCGTCACGAATGGCCCTGCGACACTCATTCCCGAGACAGGCCGGGATTATAAGAACAACACCCCGTCATGTGCTTGTCGCCCCAAAGCACATGACGCTGGTATTTGTTATAATTCAGCCATTTGACCTATCAGGCGCCTTTAATCCACGGCTTCGCGTGCGTGTCAGCACGCCGGAGAGGAGATTATTACTTCATATTGGCTTCAAGCAGAAGAAGCAGCCAAGACGCGGCGGCTTCACAAGACAAGAAAGCCATTGCTCACATGAAGACTTCCATTGCCGCTCTCTCGACCGCCCTCGTCATGGGCCTGGCCTCGATCGCGCCCACGACGGCGATGGAGCGCCCTTCGCGCTACACCACGTTCAACCCCTATGACGTCGACACCACCCATTCGATCCGGGCCGATCGTCGGGTACCCTCGTCGTTCGGTTGTCCGATGAGTTCGGCCGCCGAGGGCAACGCCAACCAGCAGACCCGCGAGGTCATGCAATATGGCCAGACGTCCGGCGGTAGCCGCTGCTGAACCAGTCGGGACAGCGCCTTGGCATCGATGCTGAAAGTCTTTTCTTACTTCATGGTCGGCGTTGCATCGGTGATGTTGGCCGCGACCATCGTTGGCTCCGCCAATATCCTGATGAGCTCGTAGCTCATCGCTCCGGATCACGATCCGGATCGGCTTCTTCCCATGCAGCGACATCCGCTGTGGGGAGGGAGCCGATTCCTCGTTCGCCCGAATGGACCGCGCGGGAAGCCAGTCCCGGCAGACCTTCGCAGTCCGGCCTCAGGGCCGGCGCATCTGCTTGCCGGCGTAGGCTACGAGCTGGGAGAAGGCCAGGGCCGCCGCCGAGGCCTGGACCCGGCTCGGATACGGCATCGGAGAATGGGCGACCTCCTGGCCATAGGCGTCGCGCAGGGACCAGCCCCAGCGCCCGACCCGCTCCTCCAGCACGTCGAAATGCATGGTCCGGTCTCCGCTCGTGCGGGGCGACGGCGCGCTTGCCGCCGAACCGGGACTCGCCCGCCTCGCCATGCCCGAGGGCAGGCCGGCGGGAGTGAGATTCCCCGATATCCACAGGTCGGCCGTCTGCATCTTGACCTCCGCGCTTGAACTCTATGTTCACTATATGTTCTTATTCGCGGAGTGTCCACCATGCTGTCGACCCCTATGGCGCGGATCGCCTGTGGCCCTCTCGCCCGTGCCGTCGAGGCCTGCCCGACAGGCAAGGCTACTGGATTCACACCTCTGCTCGACGGCTGTTCGCTCTATCCAAGAAGGTTCGCCTCGAGGCGCGACAGGTCCCCTCTCCTGGAAGGAGAGGGGACCCGCGCATCCCGCGAGATCTGTGAATGCCGTAGCAGGAGAGGAAAGGCTGGCGAGGGCCATGGCCCCCCGTCATCGAGGCGCGCGCGGGGCTCATCTCCCGGTTCGGTGGCCTGACATGGAGCGCCTCTGCGACGTGAGGGCCTCGCACCTCGTCATCGCCTGCGGCCCCTGCGAGCGCCGGGGCGTCTACCGTGTCGCCCGCCTGCGCGAGCGATTCGGCGATCACGCCTCGATCCTGGACGTCTATCTGAGGCTGACGCAAACCTGCCGCTGGCAGCGCGAGGTCGGCAGCCGGCCGCCCAATGTCTACGCGGTCGGGTGCCGGGCCAAGCTCGATGCGTCGGGCGGGGCCGTCGCGAACGGACTTCCCTCGCGGACATAGGCGAAGGGCAGCGCCCCGATTCCGCCGGGTCGGGCGCGAAAAGATTCAGGCATCGTCCTCGCGGCCGAACACCTCGCCCTCTTCGGCGAGCCGGGCATCCGCCTCGTCGGTCCGCAACTCCAGCAGGGCGCGGTACTCCCGCAGCCGCCGCCGAAGCGGCGTGCCCGCCTCCTCGCAATCGGCCGGCTCATCGGTCTCGAGGGCGCAGCCCTCGATCGTCTCCGAGGTCTGGCGATCGACGGCCGCGCGGTCGGCCTCGCTCAGTCCGGCCGGATCGCCGAGACCGAGTTCCGACGCGATCAAAGCCGCGATCTCCTCGCGCTTCTCATCGAGCTTCGACATCGCCACCCCCATTCCTTCGAATCCGATGCCACGATGATCGGGTACCTTGCCGCCGGGGAGCAAGGGGAGGGGTACCGGAAGACGGGTGGGGCGCTGGTCAATCCGCCGAGGCCCTGTCATGGCTGGCCGGTGACCGATGATCCCAGCCATTCCCATCCCCTGCGGCCCACCCGTCTCGGATGGTCCGACTTCTTCGAGGAGCAACGTGAACCGGCCGAGGCCGGTCTCGTGCCCATGCGGATCGCGACGGTCCACCGCTCCCGCCTGACCGCCCTGTCCCTCACGGGGCCGGTGGGGCTCGTGCTTCCGGTCCATACCCAGACCGGCGATTTCGCCGTGGGGGATTGGGTGCTGGTCGAGCCCGAGACCGGGACGATGCGCCGCCGTCTGTCGCGCAGGAGCGTGCTGCAGCGACGCAACGAAGGCGGAGGCCCGCTGCAGCTGGCGGCGGCCAATGTCGATACCCTCTTCGTCGTCACGTCGTGCAACGCCGATTTCAACATCGCCCGGCTGGAGCGCTACTTGGCGCTCGCCAACCAGGGGGGCACGAATCCCGTCATCGTCCTCACCAAGGCCGACATGGCGCCCGATGCCGAGGCCTACCGGCGGCAGGCCGCGGGCCTGCAGCGCGACCTCGCCGTCGTCACGGTCAATCCGCGCCTTCCGGACGCCGTGACGCAGCTTGCCCCCTGGTGCGGCGAAGGTCTGACCGTGGCGGTCGTCGGCTCATCGGGGGTGGGCAAATCGACCCTGGTCAACACGCTCGCCGGCCCGGATCAGGACCTCCCCCAGGAGACCGGCGGGATCCGCGAACACGACGCCAAGGGGCGCCACACCACCACGTCGCGCTCGCTCCACGCCATCGCCGGCGGCGGCTGGGTCATCGATACGCCGGGGATGCGCACGCTGCATGTGAGCGACGCGGCGGAGGGCATCGACACGCTGTTCGCCGAGATCGTCGAGCTGGCGCCCTCCTGTCGGTTCCGCGACTGCACCCATGCCCACGAGCCCGGCTGCGCGGTTCAGGCCGCCGTGGCGGAGGGCGAGCTCGATCCCGAACGCCTGACCCGGTGGCGCAAGCTCCTCGACGAGAACCGGACCAACACCCCGGTGGTCACCGGGCCGCGCGGCAGCCGTCGGCGCTGACCCTCATCCCGCCTTCACCCGACCTCCTGCGGACATCGCTCCCCGAATGCCCTTTCCCGACCGAACCCTCGTCATCGTCCGCCACGGGCAGAGCCTCGACAACGAGCGCGACCTCTTCTCCGGCATCCGCGATCCCGACCTGACGGAACGGGGCGTCGGCGAGGCGCGGAGCTGCGGACGCCGCATGAAGGAGGTCGGGCTCTCCTTCGACATCGCCTTCACCAGCGAGCTGACGCGGGCCCGGCGCACCCTGAGCCTCATCCTGTCGGAACTCGGGCAGCCCGACCTTGCCGTCCACCGGAGCGCGGCGCTGAACGAGCGCGATTACGGCGAGCTCGCCGGGCTGAACAAACGGGAATCGCAGGAGCGCTGGGGGGTCGCGCAGGTCCGCGCCTGGCGAAAATCCTTCGATGCGGTGCCGCCGGGCGGCGAGAGCCTGGCGATGACCGCCGACCGGCTGCTTCCCTACTATCGGGACGAGATCGAATCCCGGGTCCGCGCGGGCCAGCGGGTTCTGCTGGTGGCGCACGGCAATTCGCTGCGGGCGCTGATCATGCATCTCGACGGGATCAGTGCCGACGCGGTCGCCGACGTGCATCTCGCCACGGCCCAGACCCTGGCCTATCGCCTCGACGAGCGGGGCAGGGTGGTGGAGAAACGCGCGATCTCCGCCTGAATCACGAGTGGACCGGCAGGAGGGAGGGGCGCGCCTCTGAAACGGCGTCAGCGGGCTTTCAGGGCGTCCCGATCGCGCGCAAGCTGGCGCCGCGTCCGCATCGGCTCCAGGTTCGAAAGGGACATCAGCCGATACCCGAAGGCGAAGAGGGCGAGCGCCACGGCGGCGAAGGCACCGCCGACGATCAGCGACGCGATCGCCTCCGACCCGATGAGGAGCGCCAGCCCTTTGACGATCGCCACAAGGAGCACGAACAATCCGATCAGGACGAAGAGGGCCGCCATCAGGAACAGGATGAGCGGACGCGCCACCTGCCCGACCGCCGATCCGACCTCGGCCTGAAACAGGGCGAGGTGCTTGGAGAGGAGGATCTGGGTTTGCCCGATCGCATCGCCGACGAGGAGCAGGAGGCTCTTGTCATCCCGGCGGCTCATGCATCCCCTCTCATCGACGTGGTCCGATCAGGCCCGGCGGGGCCGTGCGCAGACAAGCCAGATAGGGCCGCCGGGGTTGCGCGGCAATCGCCGCACATTCCTGCCCGGTATCTGCCTGCCCGGTATCTGCCTGCCCGGCACCTGCCTGCCCGGTACCTGCCTGCCCGGTACCTGCCTGCCCGGTACCTGCCTGCCCGGTACCTGCCATCAGATCGCGAGCCCGAGCTGGCGCGGTCCCTCCGTCTCGCCCTGCTGAAGGCCCGACAGGGAGACACCGAGCAGGCGAACGCTGCGGCGGAGCGGGAACACCGTGCGCAGCAATCCCAGCGCCATGTGCATCATCGCATCGCGGCCGGCGACCGGGGCCTCGAAGGACTGCGCCCGGGTGATCTGGACGAAATCCGAGAACTTCACCTTCAGCGTGACGGTGCGCCCCGAGACGCCCTTGGCGGTGCAGGAGGTCCAGACCTTGTCGATCAGCGGCGTCAATCGCTCCGCCATGGCGTCGAACTCGGTGAGGTCCTCCGAGAAGGTGGTCTCCGCCCCCACCGATTTGCGGATGCGGTGGGCGCGCACCTGCCGCTCGTCGATGCCGCGCGCCACCGAATGATAATAGGCCGCCGAACTGCCGAAGGCCGCCTGCAGCTCTTCCAGGGAACGGGCCTTCAGGTCGCGGCCGGTGAGGATGCCAAGGCGCTTCATCTTCGCCTCCGTGACGGGGCCGACGCCATGGAACCGGCCGATGGCCAGATCCTCGACGAAGCCCGGCCCCATCGCGGGCGTGATCACGAACAGCGCGTCGGGCTTGCGGAAATCCGAGGCGACCTTGGCGAGGAACTTGTTGTAGGAGACGCCGGCCGAGGCGACGAGGCCGGTTCGCGCGAGGATCTCGGCCCGGATCACCCGCGCCACCTCGGTGGCGGTGGCCAGCCCCTGCAGGTTCTCGGTGACGTCGAGATAGGCCTCGTCGAGGGCCACCGGCTCAATGATCGCGGTATGCTCGGCGAACACCGCACGGATCTCCTCCGAGATCGTCCGGTAGACCTCGAAGCGCGGCTTGACGAAGAGGAGATCGGGGCACAGGCGCCGGGCGGTGACCGAGGGCATGGCCGAGCGGACCCCGAAGACCCGCGCCTCGTAGCTGGCGGCGGCCACCACGCCCCGCTCGCGCGACCCGCCGACCGCGAGGGGCCGGCCCCGCAGGGCCGGATCGTCCCGCTGCTCCACGGACGCGTAGAACGCGTCCATGTCGATATGGATGATCTTGCGGACGGGGGTATCGTCGCCGGGGCTCGACATCGGATCGGGCTGTCACATCGGTGCGCGGGCAATGAGCGGGCGTCGTTGAGCAGTCATCGTGGGGAAGGCGCTGTGTTCGATCTTTGTTCCTCGCGGTTTCAGGGGGCCGGGTCAACCCGGCCGGGGCTGGCGCCGTGGTCTGGACTTTCCCGTGATGGGGCGCAGGATGCCTCCCGGTTCTCCCGTGCCTCGCGGGGAACGGCCGGAGCCGGGCCGTCGTCCCCGGCTGCATGTCGAGCACGCTCCGACCGGCTCGGCGCCGGAACGACCACCATGATGAAGGAGGACGGCATTCCCCTGCACCCTGGCGCGGCCCCGCTCGGACCGGAGAGGGGAGAGCGACGATGCCGAGTATCTCACGAAGCGTCTCTCCCGGAACTCCCGCTGCGCCCTCGTCCTTCGAGCGGGGACCGATCGTGATGGGGAGTTTCGTGAGGCACTCCAGGCGGGCGCTCCGGGGACGGCGCATCCTGGTTGTGGAAGACGAGTACTTCCTGGCCGATGAACTGGCGCGGGGCTTGGCCGAGGCCGAAGCGGAAGTGCTCGGTCCCATCGCCACCGTGGACGGCGCCCTCGGCCTCCTCAAGGGGCCGTCCCCGCCCAACGCGGCCATCCTGGATGTGAACCTCGGAGGCGAGGACGTGTATCCGGTGGCCGATGCGCTTCTCGCCCTCGGCGTCCCGTTCCTGTTCACCACCGGCTACGATCAGGCGACGATCCTCGGCCGCTTCGCGTCGGTCCGGCTGCTGGAAAAGCCGATGGACACCGCGGCGGTGTTGCACGCGCTCGACATCATCCTCGACGACAGGGCCTCACGGACGGACGCGGCCGGATAGAATTCGCTCGGCTCCGGATAAGACATCGACGGTCATTCGCGCGGGAATTTGATCGAATCCTTGCGCGAGAGTAGAACTCACCCTGTGTTCGGCACGCTCGACCGGTGCGACGGCGAGAGAACGGCGAGCGTCGAAAGACATGACACCGACGGTGGTGCCGGTTGGGTTCGCGGGCCTGGATGAGGTGTCGATCACCGACGCGTTGGTGGCGCGTCCCGTACGCCCTCCCGACTACGAGGCGCAAGCCCATGCGCTGGCCGAACTGGCCCGGGAGCTGGCCGTCAGCCCGGACACCGTCCTGCAGCGCATCGCGGACCTCCTCGTCGGGATGGGAATGGCCGGGTCGGCCGGGATCAGCATCCTCGAACCGGGAGAGGCCCCGAAACGCTTCCGCCGGGCCGCGATCGCTGGATCATGGGCCGCGCATCGCGGCGGCACCATCCCCTTCGCCGAAAGCCCCTGCGGCCTGGCGGTGACCCGCAACACCCCCCTGCTGTTCTCGCGCCCGCATGCGCGCCTCGCGGCCGCCTCTGTCGAGCCGCCCATCCAGGAGCTCCTGCTGGTGCCGTTCCATGCCGGCGACGAGCCAGTCGGTACGCTCTGGGTCGGCACGCATGACCTCGATTACACCTTCGACGGCGAGGATCTCAGGCTGCTCACGCGGATGACGCACTTTGCCTCCGCCGCCTGCGTCATGACCCACGCCCTCGATGAGGCGCGGCCCCAGGGGCTGCGCGGAACGGAAGCGTGGCATCGTGCCGACCTGGAGCGGGAGGTGAGGGAGCGCACGGCCGGGCTGCAGCGGAGCCGCGACCTGCTCCAGACCACGCTGGACAGCTCCATGGACATGATCCAGGTCTTCGAGGCCGTCCGGGACGCTTCGGGCGAGATCGTCGATTTCCGCTGGCGGCTGAACAACCACACCGCGGAACGGACCCTTGGCGAGGTGAGGGGGCAAAGCCTGGTCGAACGCAGTCCGGGCGTGGTTCGGGACGGCATCTTCGACGTCTTCCGGCAGGTCGTGGAGACGGGCCGGCCCTCGGTCGCCGAGCGTCGCCATGCGCACGGGCAATGCGACGGCTGGTTCCATCAATCGGTGGTGAAGCTCGGCGACGGCGTGGCCACCACCACCAGGGAGATGATCGCCTGGAAGGAGGCGCACGCGAAGCTGGAGGAGAGCGAGGCGAAGTACCGCCACCTGTTCAACTCCATCGACGAGGGCGTCTGCATCGTCGAGATGATGTTCGACGACCGGCAGCGGCCGGTCGACTACCGGTTCCTTTCCGTCAACCCTGCCTTCGATCAGCAGACCGGGCTCGGCGACGCCACCGGGCGGACGATGCGAGACCTGCTCCCCGAGCTGGAGGCGAACTGGTTCGAGACGTTCGGCCGGATCGCGCGGAACGGCGTGGCGGAACGGTTCGAACGCCGGTCCATCGCCCTCGGGCGCTGGTACGAGGTCTATGCCTTCCGCGTCGGCACCGCCGAACAGCGGCAGGTTGCCCTCCTGTTCAAGGACATCCAGCCTCGCAAGCGCGCCGAGGCGGCGCTGCGCGAGAGCGAGGAGCGGTTCCGTGCCTTCGTGACGGCCAGCTCGGACGTGGTCTACCGGATGACCCCGGACTGGTCCGAGTTGCAGCGGCTGGAGGGGCGCGCCTTCAAAAACGTCCCGGACCAGCCGAGCAGGACCTGGCTCGACCGCTACATCCGTCCCGACGATCAGGCGGAGGTCCGTGCCGCCATCGACCGGGCGATGGCGACGAGATCGATCTTCGAGCTGGAACATGCGGTGATCCGCAGCGACGGTTCGCTGGGCTGGTGCGTGTCACGGGCGGTCCCGACCCTCACCGACACCGGCGAGATCAGGGAGTGGCTGGGGGCGGCCAGCGACGTGACGGCGCGCAGGAGCGCGGAGACGGCGTTGCGCGAGAGCGAGGAGCGCCTCAGCCAGTTCGGCGAGGCCTCGTCCGACGTCCTCTGGATGCGCGATGCCGCGACCTTCCAGTGGATCTATCTCACCCCGGCCTTCGAGACGATCTACGGCCTCGACCGCACCTCGGCCCTCGCCGGCGACCACCTGGTGAGCTGGGCCGAGATGATCGTGCCGGACGATCGCGAACGGGCGGTGGAGAGCCTGCATCGCGTCCGGGCGGGCGAGCGTGTCACCTTCGAGTATCGCGTCGGGCGGCCCGGCGACGGCGGCATCCGCTGGATACGGGACACCGGCTTCCCCATGCGCGACGCCGCCGGCGCGGTGTGCTGGATCGGCGGCGTCGGCCGGGACATCACCGAGGAGAAGGAGACCGCCGAGCATATGAGCGTGCTCGTGGCGGAGTTGCAGCACCGCACCCGCAACCTCATGGGCGTGGTGCGCGCCACCGCGGACAAGACCCTGCGCAACAGCAGCGACCTCGACGACTTCCGGGAGCGCTACGGCACGCGTCTGGCGGCCCTCGCCCGCGTGCAGGGATTGCTGTCCCGCCTCGGGGAGGGCGAGCGGGTCAGCTTCGACGAGCTGATCCGAAGCGAAGTGGCGGCGCTCGACGGCGAGGCGTCGCGGGTCAGCCTGAGCGGACCGAAGGCGGTGGCGCTGCGCTCGTCGACGGTGCAGATCTTCGCGCTGGCCCTGCACGAACTGGCGACGAACGCGCTGAAATACGGCGCCCTCGCACAGCCGCAGGCGCATCTCGAGATCCGCTGGCACGTGGAGATTGCTGAACCGGAGCGGGCTCCCTGGCTGCATGTGGATTGGCGTGAGCGCGGCGTGCGGATGGCGCCGCGGGATGGCCTGCCGCAGGGGAGGGGCTCGGGGCGCGAACTGATCGAGCGGGCGCTGCCCTACCAGCTCGGCGCCAGAACGACCTTCGTGATGGAACCGGACGGCGTCCACTGCACCATCGCACTTCCCGTGTCGGGACACACGATCCGGGAAAGAACCAAAGCCGCCCCGCGGCGGAGTTCGGGGGCGGCCGATCCCGATCGCGGAGGATGAGGAGGCCGGCTCGCTCGCACGCACCGCCAGGAGACGCCCCGACAGTGAAGCCCCGGACGGGGCAGCGGCGATCGCAACACTACGCGACGGCCGGCACCGCCATCCGCAAGCTATTACCCCTCCATCCAGTGAGCTTAACCGGCGAGGATCGAGCCTTTAATGCAGGTGAATGACCCTGCAATGACAATTCCCTATTCGTGTCCTGTGTGCGAGGAAGAAAGAATGCCGCACTATTTCATCCGCAAGCTTGAGCAGTTCACGAAGCTATCCTCCGACGACCGGCAGGCCTTGGAGAACGCGGCCTGCAAGCGGCGGACCATTGCGAAGCACTCCGACATCATCAGCGAGGGTGACGATCCTGATCACGTCAACCTGATCCTGGACGGATGGGCGTGCCGCTACAAGCATCTCGACGATGGCCGGCGCCAGATCATCTCCCTCTTCGTGCCCGGCGACCTCTGCGACAGCCACGTCTACCTCCTGCGCGAGATGGACCATTCCATCGTGGCCCTCACCCCCGTCAGGCTGGCCGAGATCTCGCGCGCCGGGCTGGAGCAGGTGGCCAACGACAATGTGCGGGTGACGAAGGCGTTGTGGTGGGACACCCTGGTGACGGTGGCGGTTCAGCGCGAATGGACGGTCAACCTCGGCCAGCGCACCGCCCTGGAGCGTCTCGGCCACCTTTTCTGCGAACTGTTCCTGCGCCTGCGCGGGGTCGGTCTGACGGATGGCCCCAGCTGCGAGCTCCCCCTGACCCAGGTGGAACTGGCGGATGCCCTGGGTCTCTCGAACGTGCACATCAACCGCACGCTCCAGGACTTGCGGCGTGCCGGCCTTGTCGTGCTCAAGGGCGGGCGCCTGACCATTCCCAACTTCGATGCCCTGCGGAGGGCATCGCTGTTCAACCCGAACTACCTGCACCTCGACCGCGAAGGTCGTCAGTTCGATGCCAACGGATCGGTGTGATGCCGAGCCGGTCTCCCCTCAAGCACTCCGTGGAACTGCGATGACGATGGGATCCGACCCGACGGGCGCCGAGGAACGGGTGGTGCTGCTGGCCGAGCTGCAGCACCGGGTGCGCAACACGCTGGCGACGATGCGGCTGATTGCGCGGCGTTCGGCGGAGTTCAGCGAGAGCCTGGAGGACTACACCGCGCATCTCGACGGGCGGCTGGCCGCCTTGGCACGGGTGCAGAACGTCATCATCCAGAACCCCACGGCCGGGGTCGATCTCGATCGCCTCGTCACCGACGAGCTCACGAGCGCGCTCGCCTACCAGGATGGGCGCACGCGTGTGGACGGACCGGATCTGAGGCTGCATCTGCGCGCGGCCGAGCCCCTCGCCCTCGCCCTGCACGAACTCTCGACGAACGCCCTCAAGTTCGGAGCCCTGGCCACGCCGACGGGCCGCCTCACGGTGATCTGGCGGATCGAGGAACGGGACGGCGCCCCCCACCTCGTCTTCGACTGGCTGGAGCGTGGCGTGCCCCTGAACGAAGACGAGCCTCGTCGCAGGGGGTTCGGCACGGTCGTGCTGGAAGAGATGCTGGCCTACAACCTGAAGGCCGCGACGAGCCTCACCTTCGCGCCCGACGGCCTGCATTTCCGCCTGGCGCTGCCCCTCACCAGCCGGACCTTGCATGCCGGGACCGGCCACGCCTCGCCGCTCCTCCACCCGCCGGACGGCCAAGTCTAGACGGGTTTCGCAGGCGCGCTCCGGGTTCGGCGAAACCCGCCGGGCGGGCCATGGCAAGACGCCTCGCGCCGGTCAGGCGCGGCGTTCCTCTCCCCGGCGGCAGCGGGCACCTGCGCCGTCACGACAGGCCCAGAGCCGTCGCGAGGTGCTCGCGCGCCCGGCTCACCCGGCTCTTCACGGTACCGACCGGACAGCCGAGGATGGCGGCCGCTTCCTCGTGCCGGAGCCCGTCCACCGTCACCAGCAGCAAGGTCTCGCGCTGCTCCGCGGGGAGGGCGTCCAGGGCGCCCTGCAACGCGACGAGCGCGACCCGGTGCTCCTGGTCGGGGGGCGAGGACAAGGCCCCCGCGATGGCCCCGTCGACGTCCTCGATCTCGCGGCGCAGGCGCTTGCGCTGGTTCAGGTGGGCGTTGCGCAGGATCGTGAACAACCACGCGACGAGGTTGGTGCCGTCCTTGAAGCGGGACCGGTGTTCCCAGGCCCGCATCAAGGTCGCCTGCACCATGTCGTCGGCCTCCGCGGTGTTGCCGGTACGAAGCAGGGCGAAGCGGCGCAGGCGCGGCACGAGGGCGATGAGGTCGTCGCCGAACGCCTTGGTGATCTGGCGTTCCGCCTCCGCGTCGAGCAGGGCGGCCCTCAGTCGAAGCAGGACCCGGCCGAGGCGCGTATCGGTGTCGACCGCGCTGGCGCTGGGAATGAGTTCGTCCAGTCGCCGTCCGATCTGGTCCTGGACATGACGAGGCAATCCCTCGCTCGGCGAAGGTTCTTCGGAGATTATACTGACATGCATAGGGAGGATTCGTCCTTTTTCCGGACAACGACCGGGTGTGTCCGCCCCTCTACGGTGGAATATGCGTGTCTGGTTGTGGCTGATCGCTCGCGTTCACGTCAATGATACAGATATACCAGATAATATCTTACGGTCTCCGGAACCTTCGCTGGTCGTCCCCTGTTACGGCTCGGTTCCATCCAAGCAGTCAGGAAGGCGGTCGCAGGTGACACTCGGCGTCGACAGGCATGAGCTTCGGCAGATCGTCGCCGGCCTCAGCGAGGGCGTGATCCTGGTCGAGCCCGACCAGACCATCGCCTACGCCAACGAGGCCGCGCTCGCGATGCACGGAGCCGAGACCGTCGGCGAGCTCGGCGGGACCGTGGACGCCTACCGCGAGCGCTTCGCCCTGCGCTACCGCAACGACCACACCCCGAACCGGTATCCGATGGAACGGGTCGTCGCGGGCGAGCGCTTCCACGACGTCGTCGTCGAGGTGACGCGGACCGACCAGCCCGATCTCGACTTCGTCCACTCGCTGCGCAGCCTCGTGGCCACGGACCGCGACGGCAACCCGAGCTGCCTCGCCCTCATCCTGAAGGACGTATCGGGGCAGTTCGAGGCCGAGGAACGGTTCGAGGCCGCCTTCAACGCCAACCCCGCGCCGGCCGTGATCTGCCGGCTCTCGGACCTGCGCCACGTCAAGGTGAACGACGGCTTCCTGGAGATGACCGGCTACACCCGCGATGCCGTGATCGGCCACAGCGTCTACGAGGTCGACGTGCTGGCCGGAGCCCGTAGCCGGGACCTGGCGATCTCACGCCTGAACAGCGGGGGCACCATCCCGCAGATGGAAGCCTGCCTCGACCTGCCGGATGGCGGATCGCGCTACGTGATCGTGGCCGGCCAGCCCATCGAATGGGGCGACGAGCCCTGCATGCTGTTCACCTTCGCCGACTTGGACCTGAGAAAGAAGGCGGAGACGGCCCTGCGCCGGAGCGAGGAGCGCTTCGCCAAGGCATTCCACATGACCCCGGTCCCGACCCTGCTGGCGCGGGTCGGAGACTTCTCCATCGCCGGTGCGAACGAGGCCTTCACCCGGGTCTTCGGCTATGGCGCCGACACGGTGTCCGGGCGCTCGCCGGCCGATCTCCGGCTCTGGGTCGACGATGCCGCACGGTCCAAGTTCGAGACGGCGGTGGCGCGCACCGGTCACGTGCTCGGCCTGGAAGCGTGCCTGCGCCACGAGGACGGCACCGATCTCGACTGCCTGGTATCGGCCGAGCGCGTCGAGATCGGCGAGCGGACGTTCGCCCTCATGGTCCTTCAGGACATCACCGGGCGCAAGCGCACGGAGCGCGAACTGTTCGAGGCCATCGAGGCGGTGATGGCCGACACCTCGTGGTTCAGCCGCGGGCTGATCGAGAAGCTCGCCAACCTGCGCCGGCCGGCGAGCGAGCAGGGGCAGGGCATCGTCCCGAACCTCACGACCCGCGAGCGCCAGATCCTCGACCTCATCTGCCGGGGGCTCGGGGACGACGCCATCGCCAGGCGCCTCAACCTGTCCAGGAACACGGTGCGCA
The DNA here is from genome assembly GCF_001422895.1 of Methylobacterium sp. Leaf106. Lineage (NCBI taxonomy): Bacteria > Pseudomonadati > Pseudomonadota > Alphaproteobacteria > Hyphomicrobiales > Methylobacteriaceae > Methylobacterium > Methylobacterium sp. Leaf106. The sequence goes on along the minus strand of NZ_LMNB01000005.1, from coordinate 1,261 downwards.
ACCACGCGGCGTCGCTCTACCGGAAACTCGACGTGCACAAGCGCTCCGAGGCCCTCGTCTGGGGCCGCGACAACGGGTTCCCGCTCTCCGAAATCAGCAAATAAAACCTCATAACCAGTATATCTGCATCATTGCCGCCCGGAACCGGCAGACCACTTGAGGGACGGTGTCAATCGCTGAGGCATTGGAGCACCCCGTGAGCGCGCAAAAGACGACCGACACTTCCGACAAGCTCAAGGGCTCGGTGAAGGAGGCCATCGGAAAGTTGGTCGGCGACCCCAGAGTCGAAGCCGAGGGTAGGTCTCAGCAGAAATCACCGCCGCCCGACGTGAAACCAAAGACCACCCCCAAGTCGTAGCTCGGGCGACACGTCGCACCTCACGAACACCGTTCGCGACAAGAATATCGGCGCGACAACATCAGGAGAGACATCATGGTCGATGCGGATCGCATCACAGGCGCCGCCAAGGAGCTCGGCGGCAAGGTGCAGGGCACGGTGGGCGACCTCACCGGTTCGAAGCGGGATTCGGTGGAGGGCCGTGCGCGCGAAGCGCAGGGCGCCGCCGAGAACCTTTACGGACAGGCCAAGGACACCGTGCGCGACGCGGCCGAGCACGTCGCCGACACCGCCCGCGACATCGGCGGCAGGGTTCGCGACACGGTCGGCAGCCTGATCGGGTCCGACGACGTCGAGGACCGCGCCCGCCGCGCCCAGGGAGCGGCCGCCGATACTTACGACCGCGCCGAGCGCTCCGTTCGCGGTGCCGGCCGCGAGGCCTACGACCGGGCCGAGGACGCCTACGAGAACGGCGGCAATTATCTGCGTCAGGGCGGCCGCGAAGCCACCGACCGGATCGCCGAGCACCCCGTGGCCGCCCTGCTGGTCGCCGGCCTCCTCGGCTACGGAATCGGCCTGCTCATCCACCGGCGCGACTGATCCGCAAAGCCGCGATCGATCGGTCCGACCGCGCCGGAACTGCGCGGTCGGCCCCCTGAGTTCCACCATCCCCCTCGAACGACCGACCTTCTCGGACGACCGACGACCCGGAGTATCAGTATCGTGTCCACTTCCCCCCTTCTCGCGACTTCATCCACAACGGCCTCGGCCGATACCCGCACCGTCCTGCTGAACCAGGTTTCGTGGGGCGCGATCTTCGCCGGCGCGGTCACCGCCCTGGTGACCCAGGTCGTCCTCAACATGGTCGGCGTCGGCATCGGCCTGTCCAGCGTCGGCCACGCCTTCTATCTCGGCGGCGAGCTG
>NZ_LMNB01000004.1:0-138046 GCF_001422895.1 Methylobacterium sp. Leaf106 | reverse complement strand
GGGGGTTCTCTCGGGTTCGGGGTTGGTCGTCGCAACCCGACCCTACCCGGCAACCGCCGATGACCACCCTGAAGCTACACCACACCCTGGGACACGACCACCTGTGTAGTACGGAAGGCCGCGCCAACTACAGATAATGGGTCGGGCGTCTCATGCATTGCTTCGGGCTCGGGCTCAGACGCGGGCGTCGGTGCCGATGCGCTTTGCTCGGAGAGATGCGGTGGAGGGGGTGTCGCCTCCAACTGGGCCTTCAAAAGTTTGTCGCGTGGTTCGAAGTTGAAGTCGCCCTCGTGGCGGGCCTTGAGCGCTTCTGCCACGTCAATGCCTGCGCGCAGCATCGCCTGCCGCGCTTGGGAAAGTTCCGCCGGACTTAGGTTGGAGGGTTTAATGCCCTGTTTGTTGAGCATTTGGGCGGTGACGAAGCCCGCCTCCTCCAGTCGGTTGCACGCGAGCGCCTCCCGGTTCCGCGCCGCCATCGTCTCGTACTGAGCGACACGGCGCTCACGGATGTCGTTCGGGATTGCACCGCGCGTCAGACGCCCCTGGTTCTCCTGATCGAGAATCAGCCCGTAGAAATCCTGTACGAGGCGGGCGAGTTGGGCGTCGGTCAGCATCGGCGTCGCGTTCAGGGTCGAGAAGATATTCTCTGACGCGACGTATAGCTGACAGGCTCTTAGCTTGGCAGTCCGCCCGTCCGATGTCCCAAGGCTGCGCACCATCTCGGTGAGGCGCAATTTCGGCTGCAGGCCGGTCGGGCCGCGTCGGCGGAAATGAAAGGTTCGTCCACGCAGGACGACATTCGCGATCGGTGCCACTCCGCTCCTTCGGCACCTGGCTGGGTGCCTTGTGTAGCAGCAGTGTGTAGCAACAGGCTCACACCGCAGGGCGACTGCGCGAGGAGCTCAATGATCTGAATGACTTAGGTGTGACAGTGGCTGGGGGACGAGGATTCGAACCTCGACTAGAGGAGTCAGAGTCCACTGTTCTACCGTTAAACTATCCCCCAACGAACCCGTGAAAGAAACAGCGCTTTTGCCGCCGTTCTCCGAGCTTGGCCGGAAGCTTCGTGAGCGCTTCCGAACGAGGTTGTTCGCATAAGGCACTGTTCCTGTCCGGTCAACCACCCGAATGAAGCCAAACAGGGCGATCGCTCGACGGGAAGGAATCCCGGTGTTGCGTTTGGCCGGAGTCACGGGGCGCCTGTCACGTCGGAGCGGCAAGCGGTCCGCACTTCCGGGCCAGCGTCGCCCGTACCCCGTGGAAATGCGGCCCGTGGAGGCGTGCGAGATCGAGGCCTGATGGACGTGCGGGGCAGTCGACCCGCGCATGCTCCGTGCCTCGAGCGGGTTCCCTAACGTCCGGACGCATGGCGGCCGGTCGAATGGGGAGGATCGTGCCGGAAGGCCGGCTTGTCGAACCGGATATGCCGTTTTAGCCCTTATACCGAGCGGCGCCGATCCCGACCGATGGTCGTCCTCATCGTCGGCCGGTATTAGTGAAAACATCTTGAGGTCCGATGACTTCTCGTGTCGTCTCCATCCGGGCCGGTCGCCGATATCCCCGATCCCGCGATCTCCGGCGCGGGCATTCCTGACGGGGGCGGCCGTGCCGGCTCGACCTGTCCCCCTTATCATTGGGAGGGCTTCGAGGATGGGGAGAGAGAGGTCACGGCTTGGACGCGAGCGATTACGATCTCCTCGTCATCGGCGGCGGCATCAACGGCGCGGGCATCGCGCGCGATGCGGCGGGGCGCGGCCTTCGGGTGATGCTCTGCGAGCGTGGGGATCTGGCCGAATTCACCTCGTCCTCCTCCACCAAGCTCATCCATGGCGGCCTGCGCTACCTCGAACATTACGAGTTCCGGCTGGTGCGGGAGGCTCTGGCCGAGCGCGGACGCCTGCTGCGGCTGGCGCCCCACATCATCTGGCCGTTGCGCTTTGTCCTGCCGCATGACGAGGGCCTGCGCCCCGCCTGGATGCTGCGGCTCGGGCTGTTCCTCTACGACCATCTCGCCCGCCTGCGCGCCCTTCCCGGCTCCGCCTCGGTGACTCTCCCCGGCTCGGATTTCGGCCTGCCGCTGCAGCCGCGTCTGACGCGGGGCTTCGCCTATTCTGATTGCTGGGTCGAGGACAGCCGCCTCGTGGTGCTCAACGCCATGGATGCGCGCGAGCGCGGGGCCCAGATCCGGACGCGCACCACCGTCGAAGCGGCCCGTCGCGACAGGACATCCTGGGTCGTCACTATCCGCCACATGGGGACTGGCCGCAGCGAGGCCGTGCATGCGGGGATGATCGTCAACGCGGCCGGTCCCTGGGTGAGCGAGACCCTCGGGCACACGCTCGGCCTTGCCAGCCGGGCGGCGGTCAGGCTGGTGAAGGGCAGCCACATCGTCGTCCGCAAGCTCTACGAGGGGGATCACGCCTATATCCTGCAGCAGCCGGACGGGCGCATCGTGTTCGCGATCCCCTACGAGGGCGCTTTCACCCTCATCGGCACCACCGACGTGCCCCATTCCGGCGAACCGGGGCCGGTCCGCATCTCCGAGGACGAGACCCTCTATCTCTGCGACTGCATCAACCGGTCGCTCCGGGCTCGGATCCATCCCGGCGACGTGGTCTGGAGCTTCTCGGGCGTGCGCCCGCTCTTCGACGATGCCGCCGCGAAGGCCTCCGCGGTCACCCGCGACTACGTCCTCGACGTCTCCGACCGGGATGGCCGCCTGCCCGTGCTCTCGGTCTTCGGCGGCAAGATCACCACCTACCGGCGCCTCGCCGAACACGCGTTGGCCAAGCTCGCCCCCTATCGCCCCGGGATGAAGCCCGCCTGGACCGGCGATGCGGTTCTGCCGGGCGGCGACATGCCGGGTGCCGATTTCGAGGGGTTCCTCGCCGACCTCATGGCGCGCAGGCCTTTCCTGCCACCCGCGATGGCACGGCGTCTCGCCCGGGCCTACGGCACGCGCACGGACAGCCTGCTCGGCACGGCTCGGACCCTCGCCGATCTCGGGGCGGATTTCGGGGAAGGGCTCACCGAGGCCGAGGTGGCGTATCTGATCGACCGGGAATGGGCGCGCAGCGCTCAGGACATCCTCTGGCGCCGCTCGAAGCTCGGGCTGCACCTGCCGCCCGAGGGACGGGCGCGGCTCGAAGCCTATATGGAGGCCAAGGCCAAAGCCGAAGCGGCCTGACCGGGGACGCGCGCCCGGCTTCGCTCTTTGCTGTGTCGCGGGTTTTTATCGCAGAACCGGGGGGCCACTTCTGCGAAACCTGCTTAAGGGGAGACGGCCATGTCGCGCTATGTCGGGGCGATCGATCAGGGCACGACCAGCACGCGCTTCATCGTCTTCGATCGCGGCGGCGCGATCATCACGGTGGCCCAGCGCGAGCACGAGCAGATCTACCCCCGACCCGGCCATGTGGAGCACGACGCCAACGAGATCTGGCGCAACACCCGGACCGTGATGCGCGAGGCCCTGGAGACGGCGGGGCTGCAGCCGTCCGATCTCAATTCCATCGGCATCACCAACCAGCGCGAGACCACGCTGATCTGGGATCGCGCCAGCGGGCGCCCGCTCCACAACGCCCTGGTCTGGCAGGACACGCGGGTGGACGGGCTCGTGGCCGAGTTCGCCCGCCACGGCGGCAAGGACCGTTTCCGTGCGCTCACCGGCCTACCCTTGGCGAGCTATTTCTCCGGCCTCAAGCTCGCCTGGCTCCTCGACCGGGTGCCCGGTGCCCGCGCGGCAGCCGAGGCCGGGGATGTCCTGTTCGGGACCATCGACACCTGGCTCGTCTGGAACCTCACCGGCGGCCCGCAGGGCGGTCTCCACATCACCGACGCGACCAATGCCAGCCGCACCCAGCTCATGGCCCTCGACACCCTCGACTGGGATGCCGGCATGATTTCGGCCTTCGGCATTCCGCGGGCGATGCTGCCGAGGATCGTCTCCTCGAGCATGGTCTATGGCGAGACGCGGGGCGCCCTCCCCGGGGTGCCCATCGCCGGCATCCTCGGTGACCAGCAGGCGGCCCTGTTCGGCCAAGCCTGCTTCTCGCCCGGCAAGGCCAAGAACACCTACGGCACCGGCTGCTTCGTGCTGATGAACACCGGGACGGCTCCGGTGCCCTCCACCTGCGGCCTCGTCACCACCCTCGCCTACCGGCTCGGCGACGAGGCGCCGGTCTATGCGCTGGAAGGCTCCATCGCCATCACGGGCGCCCTGGTCCAGTGGCTGCGCGACAATCTCGGCCTCATCCGGGACAGCGCCGAGATCGAGCCCCTCGCCCGCACCGTGGAGGACAATGGCGACGTGTACTTCGTGCCGGCCTTCTCGGGCCTCTACGCGCCGCATTGGCGGGAGAGCGCGCGCGGCATCATCGCCGGCCTCACCCGCTACGCCAACAAGGGGCATATCGCCCGTGCCGCCCTGGAGGCCACCGCCTACCAGACCCGCGAGGTCATCGAGGCGATGGAGACGGATTCGGGAATTGCGATCACGGAACTGCGGGCCGATGGCGGCATGGTCTGCAACGACCTCCTGATGCAGTTCCAGGCGGACCTCCTCGCCGTGCCGGTGCTGCGACCGAAGGTGACGGAGACCACGGCGCTGGGCGCCGCCTACGCGGCGGGGCTCGCCACGGGATACTGGGCCGGCACCGGCGATCTCGTGGCCAATTGGGGCGTCGACCATCGCTGGCACCCGCGTATGGACGAGGGCCGGCGCAACCGGCTCTACGCCGCCTGGGGCAAGGCGGTGACGCGCTCGTTCGGGTGGACCGAGCCGACGGGATGAAGCGCCCCGGCCATGACCGGGAGCTCTTCCTTGCAAAATAGGGGATCGAGAAAGATTTGGAGGCCTCGCCCGGAATCGAACCGGGGTGCAAGGATTTGCAGTCCTCTGCGTAACCACTCCGCCACGAGGCCTCGGCCACATCCCATCGAGGAAGGAATGGCGCCTCCGGATCGGGCGGGCGATCCGGGGTGTCGGGTCTCTTACAGAGCCCGGGCCGGGTCCGCAACGGGGATTCCGCGACAGGAGGCCAAACGGAGGCGAGGCCGTAAACAAAGCCGACAAATATGCGAAGAGGCCTTGCGTCCCGCCAAAGCCGTGTGTAGAGACCCCGCCGTGGTCCCCGATAGCTCAGTTGGTAGAGCAAGCGACTGTTAATCGCTTTGTCGTAGGTTCGAGTCCTACTCGGGGAGCCAAATACCTTCTCCGTTCCCCGGCTGTGCCGGACGAGACGCCGGATGAGGGTGGTGAACCTTTTCTCCCCAGCACTTCCCTTGTCGCCGTGATGCCTGCCATCGAGATCGATGGGGCCGCCTTCGGCCTGACCGGCTATGCGCGGTTGGTGCGATGAAGTAGCCTCGTCCGGCAGTGGGATGAGGTCATAGTTTCGACGCGTCGTGCACGCACTTGGCCACTGCGTTTTTAAAGAGGCGGGGCGTTCCGAACGATGGCGAGAATCGCTGACTCCGGGGGCGGTCAGAGAAGGATGCATGTCATGCGGCGATGCCTGTCCATCGTCGGAACCAAAATGCAGGTTCCATGACGGCTCCGAACATCTTGATGGATTACACGGATCTGGTGTCCTTCTTCAAAAGAGGGCTTCCTATCACGGGGATCCAGCGGGTCGTCTACGAAATCACCAGCGCAATCCAGGCGGACGATCTCGACTGCGTCATCACACCGATCGGCATCACGCCGTTCAAGCGGCGGCTCGCTCCCATCAGTGCTCCGATGCTGGAACTGATCGAAGCGTATGGCCGAACCAACACCGTCCAGGGCCGCTCCCTCGTCGCCAAGGCGGTGGAGGAACTGAGCTATGTCCGCATCTTCAAGAACCAGCCGGCGGCGGCGGCCGACAGTTCCATGCCCCGGTCGGCTCCGTGGCTGGTGATGCTCGGGGCGAGCTGGTCGCGCTCGAACTACGCCGGCATCGTCAGCGCGCTGAAATCCGCCGACATCTCCTGTCGCAAGGCGGTCCTCGTCCACGACATGCTGCCGATCGAGCGGCCCAAGCTCACGTTCCGGTCGGCCCATGCCACGTTCAAGCGCTGGATCGACCTCGTGCTCGAGACGGCGGATGTGATCTTCACGCCGTCCCGCGCCACCGCGGACGCGCTCATTGCCTATCAGGGGTTCGATTGCGGGCGGATCGTGACGCTCAATTTCGGTGTGTCCCAGATCGGCGACAACACCCCGCCGAAGCCGCTGAAGGTCAAGGAGCCCTACATCCTTTACGTTTCGTCGGTGCACCCGCGCAAGAATCACCGCGTCGCCATCAAGGCCTGGTCGCTGGCGTTCAAGGGCAACGAGGAGGCGGCCCCGAGCCTCGTCTGCGTCGGGCACAGCAAGCGCAAGAAGCGCATGATGCTGCGCGCCATCGTCAGGCGGACTCCGCTGGCGCGGAAGCTCCACTTTCTCGCCAAGGTCGACGACCTGGCTTTGCGGACGCTCTACAAGAACTGTCAGATGTTCGTGTTTCCCTCCCGCTACGAGGGGTGGGGACTGCCGGTGGCCGAGGCCCTGAGCTTCGGCAAGTTCGGCATCGTCTCGAAGACCACCTCCCTGCCCGAGGTCGGCCAGCATTTCGTCGATTATGCTCTGCCCCATCTGACGAGCGAATGGGTCGCCAAGATCAAGGCCTACGCCACCGACCCCGAGTTGCTCCGGGAGAAGGAGCGCGAGATCGACAGGAATTATAGGCCCGCTACCTGGACGGAGACCGGCCGGCAGATCCTGGCGGCCCTGCAGCGCGTGGACGACGAGGCCAAGGCCGCCTCTGTCGCCAAGCTCCCCGCTCCGCCGCGCCGCGTCGCGCCGCAGTCGGACGCGGCGCGGCAGCGCGTCCCTCAGACCACGTCGTGATGGCACTCGTCCCCTCCCCGCCTTTCGCCGGCCGGAGCGAGACCGATGGCATCCTGCGGTTTTGCCGATGCCGCGACCTCTCGGCCTGGACACCCCGCGGAATCAGCCTTAATCAGGCGCACCAATGACTTGGGAGGTTTGGCGGGCTTGGCATTCAGGCACTCAAATGCAGGATGACCTCGGCGTCCGCCGACAGGACAGGGGCGGCGAACGCGCCGAACTGCCGGGAATATAGTCACTCGAGCGGCGATGGCATTTTTTCGCAGCCCGTATTCTTGGTTGCGGTGGGACGAATACGAGAGCGTCCTGACGATTCTGGCGGATTTGAATCACACCATCACGATACGATCATTGTTTTCGTTTTAGAGAATCCAAGAACCAAGGACGTGATCTATGGCGACATCCATCACCCGGTACGTGCGTGAGAAAGGCGAGATTCCGCTGGCCTGGGCCGGTTCGACCCTGGACATGAACTATCTCAACTTCGGCGACGCTCTGAGCCCGGTGATGATCGCGCTGCTCTCGGGCAAGCCGATCCGCAGGGCGCCGATGAAGTCGTTCGCGCCTCGCCTGTCCTGCGTCGGCACGATCGGCCACGGTTTCGCCAACGGCGAGGTCTGGTTCTGGGGCACGGGCTGCTCCAACTGGGCCAACCCTTCCGCTCCGGCAGCCGAGAAGAAGCCCTTCGTCCCGTCCCCGGAATCGCATTTCACCGTGACCGCCACCCGCGGCCCGGTCTCGGAATCGCTCCTCTCGGCCAAGACCCTCTCGCATGCCGTTCCGTACGGCGACCCGGTCTGGCTGCTGCCTCGATTCTACAAGCCGACGGTCAAGAAGCGCTACAAGCTCGGCGTCATCCTCCACCTGTCGGAACTCGCCAACCGAGAGATGGAGGCGGTGCCGCGCAAGGAGATCGCGCGGTTCCGGATTCCGGCCGAACTCGCCGACGACATCCATCTCATCACGACCGTCACCGAACTGCATGTCGGTGCGCTTCAGTCGAAGATCGACGAGATCCTGTCCTGCGAGCGCATCGTCTCCACCAGCCTGCACGGCATGGTGATCGCAGAATCCTACGGCATTCCCTGCCTGTATTTCGCGCCGAGCCTGAGCAAGGACGGGCTGCAATCGGTGGAGCTCACCCCCGGTGGCGACGTCGACCTGCGCATCGTCGATCTCTATACCGGCCTCGGCCTGCCGAAGATCGACGTCTACAATCAGCCCCGGCCCAAGCCGAGCGACTGGCCCGCGATCATGAAGGCCATCGACAAGAGCTGGTCGCCCAAGACCTTCGATGGCGATGCCCTGATCAACGCCTTCCCGGTCGATCTGAGCCCCATCTCCGCCGCGCCCGGCGAGACGATCTGGGAGCACAAGGCGCTCACCGACCTGAAACTCCGCCACGATGTCGGCGAGTTGAACCGGCTCGACCGCAAGGAATTTCCGGGAGGAGCCAAGGTGGCCGCCGCCCGATTTCCTGACGAATCTCCCAAAGGCGCTCCCAAGGCCGCTGCGAGAGCTGTGGCCGAAAAGACTGTCTCCGAGCCGGCTGGCGAAGATGCTGCGGCGAAGCTAGAAAAAAAAAAGAGCTCCGTCGCTCTCCTGAAGCGCATTAAATCGACCCTGCCGCCCGGTTCGGTGCCCCTGGCCTGGGCGGCCAGTTCGCAGAAATTTCCCTATGCCAATTTCGGTGACGCGCTGAGCGCCGTCATGGTTGCCGCCATCTCCGGGCGCGTCGTGCGGCATGCGGCCTTCGACAGCAATTCCGAGCGCCTCGTCGCGGTCGGAACCATCGGTCACGCCATCAGCAAGGGCACGGTGCATATGTGGGGCACCGGACTCGATGCCCAGCGCTGCCCGGGCAATCCGAACCAGGCGCCCTATCAGCGTCCGGCGGGAACCGAGTTCCACGTCCATGCCGTGCGCGGGCCCAAGACCGGCGCGGTGCTGAGGGCGCAGGGCATCGCGGTGCCGGAGATCTACGGCGACCCGGTCTACCTGCTGCCCAAGTTCTGGCCCATGGACCATGTGGCGAAGACCCATGAGATCGGCGTCATCGTCCACCTGACCGAGCTCGCCTCCCAGGATCCCGCCGCCACCGTCATCGACGTGATGACGCGCTACGGCATCCCCCCCGAGCGCAAGGGCGATATCCGGATCATCAACACGATCACCGAACGCGACGCATCGTCCCTGCGCGCCAAGGTCGAGGAGATCGTGTCCTGCCGGCACATCCTCTCCACCTCGCTCCACGGTCTCGTGATCGCGGAATGCTACGGTATTCCCAGCGCTTGGTTCGCCACCTATGGCCAGGGCGAGGGCCGTGAACTCAAGCTCGACGACGATGAGGAGAGGGTCGATCACCGGGTGCGGGATTTCTATCTCGGCGCCGGTGTGACCCGCCTCAACGCCTTCTGCCTGGAGCGGCGCGCCAAGCCCGAATGGGACAAGGCCGTCGACTGGATCAAGGCCACATGGCGGCCCCTGACCTACTCGCCCCAGGCATTGTTCGAAGCCTTCCCGCTGCCGAAGGCGGTCGAGTTCGAGGCGACCCCCTGGCCGGTGGAGCCGAAGGTGCTCAAGGCGCTGAAGTTCTAGGCGTCCGGTCCTACGGGACGCGTCGCATCGTCGAGGCCACGCGGCGATCGAGAAGAGGCGAACTCCGTCCTCCTGGAGGCGTCAGCGCCCGAGGAGGAGGAACGGAGTTCGGACGGCACGAGGGGCCGAGCTACCGGCGCGTGAAATCGCATGTGGTCCGAGTCTTTCATTCCTATCGCCAACGACCCCATCGCAGAACCATCCGAGGAAGTCCGGAATGCCTAAAAGTGTGATGTTGGATGGGTACAATCTCGGCCTGGAGAAGGGGACCGGCGTCGCCACCTACGCCCGCAACCTGAGCTACGAGCTGCACGAGCTCGGCTACCGGACCGATGTCCTCTACGGGACCCGCGCATCTCCGGGCCTCGACCCGCTGCTTCGCGAGATTTCGTTCTTCGATCCGGCGGTGGGTATCCCGCCGCAATGGCTGGTGATCCTGCGCTACCTGCGCGACCAGATGACCTCGCCGCTCGGGCGGCGGGCGGTGAAGGTGCCGATCACCGGCACCGTCATCAGCAAGACGTTCGAATCGCGGATGCCGTATTTCGACCAGATCTGGAACAGCGTGAACCTGTTCGACGTCGCGCTCTCCTATTTCAAGACCTACAATCGCACCCTGCGCGTCAGCGGTCTGCGCACGCCCGACATCATGCACTGGACCTATCCTCTGCCGATCCGGATTCCGGGCGCCAAGAACATCTACACCCTGCACGATCTCGTGCCCCTGCGCCTGCCCTTCACCACCGGTGACATCAAGCGGCGCTACCTGCGCCTGATGCGGCGCATCGTGAAGGATGCCGATCACATCGTCACCGTGTCCGAGACCTCGCGCCGCGACATCATCAACCTGCTCGGCTGCCCCGAGCACCGGATCACCAACACCTACCAGTCGGTGGAAATCCCCAAGAAGTTCTCCGAGAAGCCCGAGGACGTGGTCCGCCGCGAGATCGAGGGCGCCTTCGGCCTGCCGTACAAGGGCTACTTCCTGTTCTTCGGCGCCATCGAGCCCAAGAAGAACGTCGGCCGCCTCGTCGAGGCCTATCTCGCGAGCCAGGTCTCGGCGCCACTCGTCATCGTCGGCGGCGCGGCCTGGAAATCGGATATCGAGTTCAAGTTCATCAATCCGGCGACGAACTCGTATCTCGAGCAGATCGACAACATGACCTACCAGCGCGACCGCATCCGGCGGTTCGACTACGCGCCGTTCTCGCTCCTCGTCAGCCTCATCCGCGGTGCCAAGGGCGTGGTGTTCCCCTCCCTCTACGAAGGCTTCGGCCTTCCCGTGCTGGAGGCCATGCTGCTCGGCACCCCGGTCATCACCTCCAAGGAGGGCTCGACGCCGGAAGTCGCCGGCGACGCGGCCCTGCTGATCAACCCCTACGACACCCGCGACATCGCCGACGCGATCCGCGCGGTGGATTCGGATGCGGACCTGCGCGGGCGCCTCTCCGAAATGGGCAAGGTTCAGGCGGCGAAATACAGCCCCGAGATCTATCGCGGGCGCCTCAAGGAACTCTACGAGCGACTCTGAACGGACCTTTCCGGATCGCCGCCGGCCTCGTCGGCAGGCGGTCCGGGCGACGGTGAGGCCTCGACCCGACAATGGCGATTCTCGTGACCGGAGCCGCGGGCTTCATCGGCTACCATGTGGCCGATCGCCTGCTCGCGCGTGGCGAGACGGTCATCGGCATCGACAATCTCAACGATTACTATTCCGTCGCGCTCAAGCGGGACCGGATCGAAGATCTCGCGACGCGCCGGGGCGACGCATTCCGCTTTCTGCCCATCGACTTCTCCGATCACGAGGCCCTGGACAGGGGGCTGGACGAGCATGGGATCGACAGGATCGTCCATCTCGGCGCGCAGGCCGGGGTGCGCTACTCCATCGATAACCCGCGCGCCTACGTTCAGGCCAACGTGGTCGGTCACCTCAACATCCTGGAATTCGCGCGCCACCGGGGCGTGGCGCACCTCGCCTATGCCTCGTCCTCCTCGGTCTATGGCGCGAATACCTCCCTGCCCTTCCGGGTCGAGGACCGCGTCGACCATCCGGTCTCGCTCTATGCCGCCACCAAGAAGGCGGACGAGTTGATGAGCGAAACCTACGCCCATCTCTATCGCCTGCCCCAGACCGGACTGCGCTTCTTCACCGTCTACGGGCCATGGGGACGGCCCGACATGGCTCTGTGGCTGTTCACCAAAGCCATCTTCGCGGGCGAGCCGATCCGCGTGTTCAACGACGGCGCGATGCGACGGGATTTCACTTACATCGACGATATCGTCAGCGGGATCCTCGCCTGCCTCGACAATCCGCCCCCCGATAACGGCGCGGAGAAGGCCGGCGGCAGCCATGCGCCGCACCGGCTCTACAACATCGGCAACAACACGTCCGTGCCGCTCCTGCGCATGATCGACGTGCTGGAGGAGGCCTGCGGGCGCCCTGCGATCCGCCGATCCGAGCCGATGCAGCCCGGCGACGTGAGGGAGACCTACGCCGATCTCGGCGCCATCGCCCGCGACCTCGGCTATGTCCCGACGACGCCGATCGAAGTCGGCATCCCGGCCTTCGTGCGCTGGTTCAAGGCCTATCACCGCCTCGGCTGACGCGGCCCGCTTCTGCCCGAGGCGTCGATCCGCCGGCGGGACAGTCGTCATACCCCATATGGGGGATGGCAGGATTGAACGGGATGGTAGGGGTTGCGTGATCCAGGGCCGCGATCTTGACCACCACCATGTGGACCACCGATGTTCATCGATTGCCGCATCACCTACGACCTTCATTCCGATGACCGGAGCCTCGACAGGTGGACGGTCTTCGACACCAAAACCGGTCGACCGGCATGGGTGAAAGGACTGCGGCAGGTCGGGCTTGCCTTCGCCGTGGCCGACCAACTCGTCGACGCATTGAACGCCATGGAGCGCGCCGCACCGGGATCGTCGGTGACCTGGTCGGACCGCTTGAGCGGGCCGCTGCTCGCCCCCGTGTGATCGTCCGTCCCACCGTGCCGGTTCCGTCAGTCCCTGCCTCGATCCACCCACTCGAGGATGCGGTCTTAAGACAACGCTAACCCTGTTCTTTTACCACGATGGGGTCGGCGAGGAGCCGTCCCGCATTGGTCTGGCCGCGTCCCGAGGGGGCGCGATCCCCCGGGACGATCTTCGGCCGCCGCGTCCGTCGCGCCGGTCCGGGATGCGCGAAGGGACGTCCGTGAAACATCCCGGGCAGCGGTCCTGTCGCGCGCACCGCTCGAGGCGGGGACCCGCGGAGAGACACTCGTCCGTGATGCGTGCAGGCCCGATCGCAGGATGGCGCAGGAGGGGGCTTCACGGCCTGATCCTGACGGCTGCCGTCGCCCTGCCCGGAAGCCAGTCGGAGGCCCAGTCGAGCCCGACGCCGCGACCCGCCACACCGACCTTCGGCAGCACGAATCCATCCTCGGCCACGGGTGCGGGTAGTACGGGCGGCCCGACCCTGCGCGGCAGCGGTGCCTCCGGCGATGCGTCCACCGGCGCCGCCTTCCCGAGCGAGGGCGCTGTCTCACAGACCGATGACGGTTCGGCCGGCACCCCCGCCCGACGGCGCTCCCTCGCGCCTGTCGCGCGTCCGGCCACGAGCGCCGGCAACAACCGCAATCCCACCGATCTCCTGCGCCTGCGCGCGATCCCGCCGCGCCGCTTCGGCGTGGCGACGACGCGGCCGGTCCGCTCCATCGTGCAGACGCCGCCGCCGGACCTGCGCCTCACACCCGTGATCCGCAATGCCGTCGTCGGTGCGCCGCTGCCGACCCCCTCGCCCGCTCCGCCCCCGGCGCCGTCCCTGACCCTGTTGCCATTGGCCGGAATCGGCACGCCGGGCGCCTTCCTCGGCGCCGCCCTGCGCAGGCCGCTGGTGGTGGACGAGGCCTATGCCCCCCTCGGCATCAAGCTCGGGACCTTCACCTTCCTGCCGGTGTTCCAGCAGAGCGTCGGCTACGACACCAATCCGGACCAGATCACCGCCGACCGCGCCAAGGGGTCGCTCGCCCTGCGCACCGAGGGCGAGCTCGCCTTCCGCAGCGACTGGTCCTCGCATGAACTCGCGGGCGAACTCCGCGGCGGCTATCTCGACTTTCCCGACAACCAGGCCGCCAGCCGGCCCAATGGCGCCGGCACGGTTCGCCTGCGCCTCGACGCCAACCGCAGCACCACCGTCGACGTAGAGACCCGCTTCCTCGTCGAGACGCAGCGGCCGGGCTCGCCGGACATCAACGCCACGCTGTCGAACCGCCCGATCGTGGCGAGCTACGGCACGACGATCGGCGTCACCGAGACGTTCAACCGGCTGCAGGTCTCCCTGCGCGGCCTCATCGACCGGTCGGAGTTCGAGAGCGCGACGCTGTCGAACGGGGCGATCCTGAACCAGAGCGACCGCAACCTGAACCAGTACGGGTTGAGGCTGCGCGCCTCCTACGAGATCTCGCCCGTCATCTCGCCCTTCGTCGACGTCCTGGCCGATACCCGCGTCTACGACCTCCGCACCGATTCCAACGGGATCCGCCGAAATTCCGACGGCATCACGGTCACGGGCGGCGCCCGCGTGGCGCTCACCCGCTTCGTCAGCGGCGAGGTCTCGGCGGGCCTCCAGCACCGGACCTATGTCGATCCAGGCCTGAAGGACCTCACCGCCCCGATCGTCAACGCGGCCCTGATCTGGACGGCGAGCCCGCTCACCACCGTGCGGCTCAACGCGGCCACCGGCATCATCGAGACCGCCGTTCCGGGATCGAGCGGCGTGCTGACCAAGGCGGTGACGCTGGAGGTGCAGCACGACCTCCTGCGCAACCTGTCGATCACCCTGGGCGGCGGCTACCTCGCCAGCGACTACGACCGGGTCAACATCACCGAGCGCGGTTTCTCCGCCACCGCCCGGCTCGACTACCGCTTCAACCGCTGGCTCTCCCTGCGCGGCAGCTACATCTACCAGCAGATCGACAGCAGCTCCGCCGGGTCGAGCTTCAGCGCCAATACCTGGCTATTGGGGCTTCGGGTTACGCCCTGAAACTCAGTTCTGGCAAGACTTTATACGGGTTTTCTCATGCAATGACGTAAGTCCTTACCGCGCCAGGGCGAGCGAGGCGCCGGACTTGGAGAGCGCTCCGTCCAACGCACCCCCACCCTGGCGCAGGCGGGCCGTCACGGTCCCGCCGGGCTGGTAGAGATAGACCTCGCCGTCGCGGTAATCCCAGGCGGTGACCTTCGCCAGATCCTTGTTGGCACAGCCGGAGGCGTTCGCCTTGTAGAGGTCGAGGGCGGGGGCGCTCGACAGGGAGACCTTGCAGGTCGCGCCCGTGGCGTCCTTGGCATTCCAGCTTCCCACCACCGAGGAGCGTCCGCTCGACACGATCGGCGGAGCCGGCGGCGGCACGTAGACCGGTTCGGCGACGACCGGGGCCGGCGCCAGAGCCACGTCCGCACCCACCGGAGGCGGAGCGTCGACAGGGGCGGCGCTGGCGCCGGGCGGGGGCGCGAGGGGGGCGGACGTCACCGGGCCGGCGGGCATGGCCGGGGCGACCGGCTCGAGGGCGGCCTGGGCACCGAGGCCGGCGCGGCTGCCGCGGCTCGGCCCGTCGAGGCGCGACGAGCTGCAGGCCCCGAGGCCTGCGGCGAGGGCGACGAGGGCAACGGTCGACAGGAACTGACGCGGCATCGATCTCTCTTCCCGGCGGGGACTTCGGCAATGAACCGTTGCGTCACCGCCAATTGCGCTGACGGCAAGGCAATGCCGCGGGCCTGACAAGGGAAAGGCGCGTCGCCCCGGCTTTTCGGACACGGTGTGGCGGCAAGGCCGCAATCGTGTCCGAGCGAGGTCAGCGGCGGGGTGCCACTCCGTCGATGGCGAGCCGAAGATGCATGGGGCCGCGCAGGGCCGCGCCCGAGCGATAGGGCGGCGGATCGTCGATGAGGCGCGGATGGACGAGGCGCTGTGCCAGCGCCACAAGGGCCGCCTCGGCCTCGAATCGGGCGAGCGGCGCGCCCGCGCAGTAATGGAGCCCGCCGCCGAAACCGAAATGGCGGATATCGGGCCGATCCGGGTCGAACCGGTCGGGGTCGCGGAACACCGCCGGGTCGCGATTGCCGGAGGCGAGGAGGAGCACGATGTCGGCGCCCTCCGGGATGGTGGTGCCGGCGATGTCGATGGCGCTCAACGCCCGCCGCGTCCGGAAATGCACCGGCGGGTCGTAGCGCAGCATCTCCTCGATGAGGCGCGGTGCGAGGTCCGGCTCGCCGGCGAGCCGCGTGAGGATGTGGGGGTGTCGCACCAGAGCCAGCATGCTGTTGGCGATGAGGTTCACGGTGGTCTCATGGCCGGCCACCAGCAGCAGGATGGCGGTGGCGATGAGGTCGACCTCGCCCATCCCCGCTCCACCGTCCTTGCCCGATTCGCCGTTCATGCCGGACAGCATGTCGTCCTGCGGGTGCCGGCGCTTCTCCTTGATGAGGCCGCGCATGTAGGTGGAGATTTCGTCGAAGGTGGTGATGTTCTTCGCCCGTGCCTCCTCATTGCCGAGGTTGTCCGGTTCGAGGGCCGAGGCGAGCTGCGTCGCCCAGCCGTGGAATTGCGGCTCGTCCTCCGGCGGCACGCCCAGCATCTCGCAGATCACCGTGACGGGAAGCGGATAGGCGACGTCGCAGACGAGATCGAAGCTCGTCGCATCGCTCTGCTTGTCCAGGAGTTCGGCCACGAGGTCATGCGAGCGTCCGCGCATGGCATGGACCCGCTGATGCGTGAACTGCCCCATCACGGCCATCCGCAGCCGGTCATGGTCCGGCGGATCGCGGAAGATGAACGGGCGATGGGTGTTTGTGACGTGATCCTTGACCGGGTTGACGATCCAGTCCGAGAGCGGGTTGCCGGTCCGCGGGCGTTCGCTCGGCGGCAGGGTCTCCGAACTGATCCGCGGATCGTGCAGGAGGCTCGTGATCGCCGCATGGGTCGAGACCACATAGGTGCCGTCGTCCTGGCGCGAGACGGGCGTCTCGCGCAAGCGGGCGTAGAGCGGATAGGGATCGGCCCGGTTGGCCTCGTCCTTGACCGCCTCGAACAGGAATCCGGCCTTCATGACGATGTCCGTTCCTCGGGAAAGCCCGGCTGCAGCACCGCGAGACCGTGCAGGTCGACCCCGACGCGGATCGGTGGGAACGGGGCGCGCGCTGCGATCTGCTCGGCATAGGCGGGGAGCCAGCGCCCTGAATCGAAGGACAATGCGGCGATGCAGCGTCCCTTGGCGCCATAGACCACGACGAAGCGGCCCTCCTTCGGGCTTCCCTGCGCGAAGACCATGGCATCCGCCCCCTCGGTCAGGCCCACCGACTTGATGGTGACGCCGCCCTGGGACGACCAGAAAGCGGGCATCTCGGCATAGGCCGCGCCCGTGGCCGCTCCTGCCAGGAGGCGCCCGGCATGCTCGCCCTGGGCCACCGCGTGGCCCCAATGTTCGAGGGCGACCGGGCGGCCGTCGTAAAGCGGATGGGGGAACCGTGCCACGTCGCCGGCCGCGGCGATGGCCCTGTCGGGGCGTCCCTCCATGTCGAGGACGTAACCGGCCTCGTCGCAGAGGACGCCGCCTGGGCCGGCATCGAGCCCGGAACCTCTCAGCCATTCGGTGTTGCGCACCGCGCCCAACGCCACCACCACGAGGTCGGTTTCCACCTCACTGCCGTCATCGAGAATGGCCCGGACCACCCGGCCCGACGCATCGCCTTCGAGCCGCGCGACCTTGGTCCGGCTGCGCAGGTCGACGCCGAGAGCTCGGTGCAGGGCGGCGACGATCTCGCCCACCGGCTGCCCGAGGATTCTAGCGAGGGGTGCCGGTCCCGGATCGATCAGGGTGACGGTGCGGTCGAGGGCCCGGCAGGAGGCCGCGACCTCGCAGCCGATGAAACCCGCGCCGATGATGAGGACGCGCTTCGCGCCGGCGGCGAGCGCCCGCCGGAGGGCGGCGGCATCGTCGCGCCCGCGCAGGGTATGGACCCCGGCAAGGCCCGCCTCAGTCGGATTCGACCAGGGTCGGGCGCGCGATCCGGTGGCGATGAGGAGCCGGTCGTAGGACAGGGTCGCGCCATCGGCGAGGCGGACCTCGCGGCCCTCCCGGTCGAGGCCTGTGGCGGCGACGCCGAGCCGCCATTCGGCATCCAGGGCATGGAGGTTCGGCAACGCGGTCGCCTCGGGCGCGATCTCGCCGGTGAGGGCGGCCTTCGAGAGCGGCGGCCGGTCGTAGGGGCGGTGCGGCTCGTCGCCGACGAGGGTGAGGCGGCCGGCAAAGCCCGCCCGGCGCAGGGCCTCGGCGCCGCGCAGGCCCGCGAGGGAGGCGCCGACCACCACCGCATGTCCTTCGGTATTCCTGCTCGTCATCGGCCTTGCCGCTCCGGGTCCTCGACGCGGATCGCCTGGACCGGACAGGATACCCGCGCCCGCTCGATGGCGAGACGGTCGGACGCGGAGGGCGCGGGGTCGTAGAACAAAGCTTCGCGCCCATGCAGCATGAAATGCTCCGGCGCCGCGTAGCAGCACTGGGCGTAGGCCTGGCATCGGTTGAGATCGACGGTGACGCGCAGGGGCGAGCCGTTCGGCGGCGGGGAGGGATCGGGCATGGGGCTCGCTGAGGGAAGCACCCGACAAGGTTTCCCGCGTGCCGAGGTTCCGTCGCGAGCGCAAAGGTCGCGCGTGCGCTTTACGACGCGTCGTCGGCCCCGAGCTTCCTGTGCATCACCAGGGCATCGACCAGCCCGAGGCCCGGATGCCGGAACGCCTCGGGCAAGCGGGCGATCCGCGAGAAGCCGAGGCTCTCCCACAGGGCCACCGCGCGGGTGTTGCTGGCGACGACGAAATTGAACTGCATGGCGAGGAAGCCCTGGCGGGTGGCACCCTCGATCGCGTGCCGTCCCATGGCGCGGGCGATGCCGCGACCTACCGCATCGGGATGGGTCATGAACCCGGCATTGGCCACATGGGCTCCGCCGCCCTGCTGGTTCGCCTTCAGCATGTAGGTGCCGAGCACCCTGCCCCCGTCCAGGGCGACGAAGACCTGGTTTGCCGGGGCGAACCAGTAGGCCAGCATGGCCTCGCGCGAGCCGTCGCGGGGCAGCGCATAGGTCTCGCCGGCCCGGATCACCGGCTCGAGGATGGACCAGATCGCATCGGTGTCGCCGGGCTCCGCCGGGCGGATGAGGAGGGGTGTCGTCATGCCGTTCCGATCCTGCCCCAGCCGGGAAGTTTGATCGCGGGGCGGCGCAGGTCGAGCCCCGCGACGAGGCCGAGGAGGTTCAACTCGATGCCCTCGACCCAGCCGACGGTGAGCCCGGCATAGCCGCTGAAGGTCAGCCGGATGCCGGTGCCGCTCGGCGTCCGCTCGACGATGCGGCCCGGCGGCGCCCAGTCCTTGCCCAAAGCCGTCGGCGGCAGGATCGCCTGCGCCTCCGGAAGGCGGGCCAGCACATGGGCGGTGAAGCTATTGGAGTTCGGCCCGGGCCAGGCCTGATAGGTGCCGAGCGCCCGGTAGGGATAATCGGCCACCGCCGCGCGGATCGACGGGATGGCGCGGGCCGCATCGTCCCCGTCGAGGGCGAGGACGGTCTGCGGATCGTTGCCGAACCAGCGTCCGTCCGCGGCCCAGCCGTCCGTGCGGACCGGCATCCCCCAGCCGACCACGTCGTAGCGGGTGTAGCGGGCGGCGCCGTCCGGCTTCACCACGATCCAGCTGTGATGGGCGAAGATCCCCCGCCAGCGCCCGACCCGCGCCGCATAGACCCGGACGAGTGCCGGGTCCGACGCTTTGGGCGGGCGCAACAGCCCGGCGCTCGACCAGTCGGCCACCGCCCAGTCCGCCGCGCCACCGCCCCGCGCCATCCACCACAGGGCATGGCTGCCGAGCGGCAGAAGAAACAGACCGAGCAGGAGGAGGCAGAACACGCGAAAGATCGCGCCGAGGAGGGACAGGGAGATCACGACGGGGATCTTTGCCCGCGCGAGGCCGCGCGCAAGCGCTGCCTTCGTCGCATCCACACTCATCGCTCGCCGCCGACCGTTTCGGCGATGATGCGCATCGGCCACAGTCGGGTTTCAACCGCGACGCGGACCATATCTCCCCTTGCCGCATGAAACGCACTCAGCAATGAAACATTATAACATAGTGATTTCGGGGCGTGATGCGGATGAGACGATCGAGGATCTGGCTGGCCGGGACGATGCTGTCCGGTGCGGGTCTCACATCCGGCGCGATGATCGCCCCCGCCGCGGCCCAGCAGGCCGAGGCGACGCTCTCGGAACTGAGCGTGACGTCCGCGAGCCCGATCCTCCCCGCCCCCGGCCCTTCCGCCGCAGGGGGCTTTCCCACCGGTGTGCTGCCGGTCGTCGGCGACAGCCTCTCGCCCGTCACGGTGGTCACCCGCTCCGAGATTCAGCGCAACCAGCCCCGCACCCTCGGTGACGCCCTCTCCGACCGCCCCGGCATCTCGTCCTCGACCTATGCGCCCGGAGCGGCTTCGCGGCCGATCATTCGCGGCCTCGACAACGCGCGGGTGCGGATCCAGGAGAACGGCATCGTCAATGGCGGCGTGTCCGATCTCGGCGAGGACCATGCGGTGCCGGTCAACCCGCTCACCGCCGACCGGATCGAGGTGATCCGCGGCCCCGCGACCCTGCGCTACGGCTCGGGCGCCATCGGCGGCGTGGTCTCGTCCGAGAACAACCAGGTGCCCACCTTCATCCCGGCCCGGGGCGTCTCCGGCCAGGTCACCACCGGCTATTCCAGCGTCGATAACGGAAGGCTCGGCGCGGTGAGCGTCGATGCCGGGGCCAACGGTATCGCGGTCCATGCCGACGGCTTCAAGACGGCCACCGATTCCTACGCCATTCCCGGCGGCATCCAGCGCAACTCGGCCACCGAGACGCAGGGCGGCTCCATCGGGATCTCGGCCATCGGCGATCGCGGCTTCGTCGGCGTGTCGTTCAGCCACTACGAGGCGATGTACCAGATTCCCGGAGGCGACGCGGAGGAGGCCCGCACACGGCTGACCCCGAACCAGGATCGCGTGCTCGCCCGTGGCGAGTATCGGCCGCTTCAGGGGCCGTTCGAGGTTCTCCGGTTCTGGGCCGGCGGGTCGGTCTACCGCCATGAGGAGATCGGTATCGCGCATCAGGATTCCGGGGGGGCGAGCGGCCTCGAGGGCGTGCAGGCGATCTTCAAGAACCGCGAGGTCGAGGCCCGGTTCGAGGCGCAACACGTGCCGGTCGTCACCGCGCTCGGCACCCTCACCGGCGCTGTCGGCCTGCAGACGGGCCGGCGCGTCCTCAATTCGCAGCTCGAAAGCTTCCTGCCGGCCACGGAATCGCGTTCCCTCGCCACCTACCTGTTCGAGGAACTGGCGGTCGGGGGCGGCCTGCGCTTCCAGGCGGCGGGCCGCATCGGGAACGACCGGCTCAACAGCACCGCCACGCTGTTCCCCGCCGACTACCTGCCCAATGGCACGGATCCGTCGAGCTCCGCGCTGACGCGCCGCTTCGCCCCCAAGAGCCTCAGCTTCGGCGCGCTGCAGGACCTGCCCTACGGGTTCGTGGCGAGCGTCAATGGCTCTTATGTCGAGCGCGCGCCCACCAGCTACGAGCTGTTCTCGCAGGGGCCGCACGATGCCACCGCGACCTTCGAGATCGGTGACCCGACCCTGAAGCTGGAGCGTGCCCGCACGGTGGAGCTCAGCCTGCGCCGGGCCGAAGGTCCCCTGCGCCTCGACGCCACCGGATACGTCACGCGCTATACCGGCTTCATCTACCGCCGGGATACCGGCAACCGCTGCGACGACGATTTCGCCTCCTGCGGCAGCGGCGACGAGTTGCGCCAGATTGTCTACTCACAGGCCAACTCGACCTTCTACGGCGCCGAGATCGGCGCGCAACTCGACATCCTTCCCGTCGGCGACGGCTGGGCCGGGATCGAGGCGCAGTACGATTTCGTGCGGGCGCAGTTCGACGACGGTTCCTACGTTCCGCGGATCCCCCCCCATCGCCTGGGTGGCGGTGCTTTTCTGCGGGCGAATGGCTGGTTCGGCCGCGTGAACCTGCTCCACGCCTTCGACCATACCGAGATCGCGCCGTTCGAGACACTGACGCGGGGTTGGAACGATCTGCGCGCCGAGCTGGCGTATACGCAGTCCCTCGATCCGGTGATCTACGGTGCCAGTGAGGTGACGGTGGGGCTCCAGGGTCGCAACCTCCTGGATGACGACATCCGCAACTCGGCCTCGTTCAAGAAGGATGAAATCCTGCTGCCCGGCCGCAACGTCCGGCTGTTCCTGACGGCCCGGTTCTAAAGCTGGTCCCGGTCCCGTCAGGGGACCGGAACGGTCCGGCGCCGGACCGTCGCTCGCCGTGTCGGACAGTTAACTGCCCGCTCGGCGGCAAACCGTGCTAGAACACGGCCAACCCCGCACGAACCCGTGCCCTGGGCAACTCCATGAGGCCCAAGTGGCGAATGCGTTCAAGAGTGGTGCGTCTCAGTCGCGTACCACCAACGATTTCAACGAGCGGGCCAAGCAGCTCTCCGAGCGTCTCGGCGCCATCGAGAAGCCCGCGCAGATGAAGCGCGGCAACGCTCCGCGTCGTTCGTTCAAGGCCGGCCCCCGCCCCGAGGCGGATACGGAGCCCAAGGGCGAAGTCGAGACGACGTCCGAGAAGGACGAGGGCGAAGCCGAGAACGAGGCCTGACACAGGCGCTCTCGCCCGACTTCGGCGTGAGCCTCGGCGACGACGCGAAAGGGCCCGGATAGAAGCACCGGATACGAGATCCGGTACAACCATCCGAGCCCTTGGCGGTCATCGAGACGACGAGGCCTCCCTTGCGAGGGATGGCCCATCCAGGCCTTCAGCGACGGGCCTTGGCCTTGCGAGCGGCATAGCGCGCATCGCGCTGGGCCTTCTTCTCGGCCAAGTCGATCGCCTTGCGCTCGGCGGCGAGACGAGTCTCTTCCTCTTCGCGGGCGATCTGGGCGGCGAGTTCCGCCTCTTCGCGAGCGCGCTTCTCCTCGGCAGCCTTCTTTTCGGCGGCGATGCGGGCGGCTTCGCGTTCGCGAGCCCTCTCGTCCCGGGCACGGGCGATTGCGGCGCGGGCCTGAGCCTTGGCAATCATTTCCGGGTCATCCGCCGGGGGACGGGCCTTGAATTTTTCCAGCAGCATCTGCTTGGCGCTGGCGGAGTTCTTACGGCGGTCGTCGAAATTCCTGTAGTCGAAGGCGCTCATCTGACCTTTCTCGGGTGGTGCGTCTCGGCCCGTTCCGCGAGCGGAAGCGCGCGGCGCTGAGCCTTGCTGTGAATCATCGAAGGACGGAATCGAATGGGATAGCCCAATGACTCACGATTCGGCCGGAATCAACTGAAGCCGCCCATGGCAGGGCGGCTTCTTATGCATGTGTTGAACAAAGGCCTCACCGGGAGGGCCCTCGTTCGTCCAGGCCTCAGGCCGCCTGGAGGTTGCCGGCGGATTGCTTGCCGGTGCGGCGGTCGTTCTCGATCTCGTAGGACAGCTTCTGCCCCTCGATGAGGTTGCGCATGCCGGCGCGTTCCACGGCCGAGATATGGACGAACACGTCCTTGCCGCCGTCATCCGGTTGAATGAAGCCGTAGCCCTTGGTCTCGTTGAACCATTTCACGGTGCCCGTGCTCATGGATATGTCCTTCTCGCCGTCGGGAGGAACGCGATTGCAGGGGTCGCGCCCTCGTCTCGAATAAAGTGTGGAGGAGCCTCTCGGGCCGCGGTTACGCTACGCGCGGCCGACAGGGCGCAGGGTCTCGGAGATGCGATGGGATCGAAGCGACGGCCCGCGGCAGTTCTGCAGCGACTGCTGGGCGTGCGACCCGGAATGAACCGGCGGGGGATCGTTGAAGACAAGGTCCGATAGGTGAAAGTTAGGGTGCCTGCGATTCTCAGACAAGGCTCCCGGCCGTTCCGGGTTCCCGACATGGCCTGCGATTTCCATCGCGAAAGCGAGCCGACTGAATGACGGACGGGTTCTGCGGCGCGGACATGACGGGGCCGGGCTGCGGCACTGCCTGTGGTTGCCCTCGCCGGGGGCGACGGCTAGGCTTGCCACTCTGCGACATGGGGCGAGGAACGACCTTAACGACCCGGTGAGGGGTCGTCACGGAAGGTTGACCGGCATCGAAGCGGGGGCGGGATGACGGAATCGAAGGTGGGCGGACGAACCGTCGGGGTTGCGCCGTGGCGGATCATGAGGGCGGGTCGCGCTTCGTGATGTCGGGTATGCAGAATTCCAATGGCAGGGGTTTGAGACACGGTTGCGCGGGCGTGGCCCTGGCCGTCCTCGGCGGCGTGTCGATGGCCGCCCTCGCCTCCTCCCCGGCCGTCGCCTTCGACCTGTTCGGCCTGTTCGGCTCCGAGGAGGAGCCGCCGGCGCCCAGCCGCGAGACGCTGCCCTATTCGGTGAAATTCCAGGGGCTCGAGGACGACGACGTTCTACAGGCCCTGCAGGACACCTCCACGCTCTATCGCCTGCGCCAGGACGCGCCGCCCGATGGCGAGGGCATCGTGCGGCGGGCGGAGGCGGACCTTCGCCGCCTGTCCGACGTGCTCTCCGGCTACGGTTACTACCAGGGCAAGGTCGCCATCCGCATCGACGAGGTCGAATTGTCGGGCGAGGCCTCGGTGGCGGCTGCGGCGCGGGCCGCCGAGGGCGGCCGGAACCGGGCCTTGGTGCCCGTGAAGATCGTCGTCGATGCCGGTCCGCTCTACAAGCTCCGCACGGTGGCGGCTTCCGATCCGCGCGGCAACGATTTCCCGTCCGAGGTGCTGCCCGAGCGTTTCGTCCGGGTGGGCGACGACGTCCCCGCCCGCTCGGCCACCGTGCTCGCCCGCGAGGCGAAGATCGTCGATCGCTTCCGCGCCCTGGGCCATCCCTTCGCCAAGGCGGTCTCGCGCGATCCGGTGGTGGATGACGCCGCCCATGTCATGGACGTGCGCTTCACCATCGATCCCGGCCCCATAGCGGGGCTGGGCGAGGTCGCCGTGCGCGGCACCACCGGCATCGACCCGGCGGTGGTGCGCTCCTTCATCTACAGCGAGCCGGGCGACCCCTATTCGCCCAAGGCCGTGGCCGACATCCGCCGGTCCGTCGCCAAGGTCGAGGCCTTGGGCTCGGTCCGGGTGCGCGAGGGCGAGGCGCTCGACGCGCAGGGCAACCTGCCGATCTTCGTCGACGTGACCGAGCGCGACCGCAACCTGATCGGGGTCGCGGCCCGCTTCTCCACGGTCGATGGCCCGGGCATCCGTGCCTATTACGCCAACCGCAACCTGTTCGGCGGCGGCGAGACCCTGCGGCTCGACGCCGACATCTACTATCTCGGCAACGACCTCTACGCTGCGCAGCGCAAGGCCGCCGGGATCGATTCGAACGGCTTGGGCGGCCGGGTCTCGGCGACCTTCGTCAAGCCGGCCCTGTGGGGCACGCGCAACGATCTCGTGGCCAATGTCTTTGCGGGCCGCGAGGCCCAGCAATCCTACGTCTCGGACGCGGCCGGCGGCACGATCGGCATCCGGCACCGGTTCTCCGACACGTTCTACGCGCAGATCGGCATCGACGGTCAGGCCGGCCGCTCGCAGGACGCGCTCGGCAAGGTCGATTACCGCCTCGTCGGCGTGCCGCTGTCGGTGGCCTACGACTCCACCGACAACCTGCTCGACCCGACGCAGGGGTTCCGGGCCACCGCCTCGGTGACCCCCTATGCCGGGTTCCTCGGCTCGGATCCGTCAATCTTCGTCGCCAAGGCGCAGGGCTCGACCTACTACGCCATCGACGACGAGGCCCGCTACATCCTCGCCGGCCGCATCGGCTTCGGTTCGATCTCGGGCGCGAGCCTTGAGGACATACCGGCCAATATACGCTTCTTTGCCGGCGGCGGCGGCTCGGTGCGCGGCTTCCCCTACCGGACGCTGGGCCCGCGCGGGCCGTTCAACCTGCCGGTGGGCGGGCGCAGCCTCCTCGAAGCGTCGGTGGAGGCGCGGGTCAAGATCACCGACACGATCGGGATCGTGCCGTTCTTCGACGCCGGCACCGCCTTCGAGGGCAGCCTGCCGGATTTCGAGGAGCGCATCCGCTACGCGGCGGGCCTCGGCCTCCGCTACTATACCGGCATCGGCCCGATCCGCGTCGACGTGGCGTTCCCCCTCGACCGCATCAAGGGGAACCGCGAGCGTCCCGTGGCCCTGTACATCAGCCTGGGGCAGTCGTTCTGATGGAATTTTTCGGACGGGTTTCCGGTCGGTGCGCATCGACCCTCCCCCCTCTGCGGGGGAGGGTGCCTGCGGAGCAGGCGGGAGAGGGGACGACCTCTCCGAATGCGGCGCTCCCCTCTCCCGACCCGCTTCGCGGGCCACCCTCCCCCGCAAAGGGGGGAGGGAGAACGCGCGTCATCGTGGCCGTCATCGGCCTGACCGTCTGCATCGCCGTTCCCGCCACCCACACCCGTGCCGACGACGGCGAGAAGACCGTGCTCGGCGGGCTCCTGTCGAAGGCTTTGTCCACGCCGGGCTCCCAGGTATCCATCGGTGCCGTGGACGGGGCGCTGTCCTCCAACGCCACGATCCGCGACGTGGTGATCAGCGATCGCAACGGCGCCTGGCTGAAGCTCGACAAGGCGCGCCTGGTCTGGAGCCGCCTCGCCCTCCTCTCGGGTCGCCTGCAGGTGGACAGCCTGGAGATCGGCCGCCTCGAAGTGCTGCGCCGTCCCCTCCCCGCCCCGGTCTCGGCGACGCCGGAACCCGATGGCTCGCTGCTGCCCGAATTGCCCGTGAAGGTGGAGATCACCGCCTTCAAGCTCGCCGAACTCGTCCTCGGCGAGACCGTCGCCGGTCAGCCGGCGCGCCTGTCCGCCGAGGGGAAGGCCAAGCTCGGCGCCCCGTCCGAAGGGCTCGACCTCGACCTGTCCGTGCGCCGCCTCGACGCCACTGGGCAGTTCGTCGCCCGCCTGCTCTTCGTGCCCAAGGGCGAGAAGCTCGAGGTGAAGACCACCTTGGTGGAGGCCGCCGGTGGCCTCCTCTCCAAATTCGCCAATCTCCCCGGCGAGCCGCCGATCAACCTGGATCTCGACGGACGCGGCACCCTCGATGCCTGGAACGCTCGGCTGGATTTCGACGCGGGCCCCGATCTCGGTGCGAAGGGCACGGCCCGCATCGCCCGCGCCGGCGCCGACCGCTCCCTCACCCTCGACCTCTCCTCGCGGATCGAGGGCCTCCTGCCCGGCCCGGCGGCGGCGATCTTCTCCGGCACCACCAAGCTCGACGGAGCCCTGCGCTTTGCCGATAACGGCGCCTTCGGCATCGACCGCCTCGCCCTCGCCTCCCGCACCGCCCGCCTCGATGCCTCGGGCAACCTCACGCCCGAGCGGGTCGCCGATTTCACGATCTCCGCCCGCGCCGTCCCCACCGATGGCAGCGTCACCAAGGCGGCCAATGCCGAGCTCGACACCCTCGTCTTCGACGGGACCGTGAAGGGTCCTATCGCCCGGCCACGGGTGAACGGCGACCTCAAGGCGGCGGGCCTGCGCGCGGACGGCAACGTCCTCGAGCGGATCGCCGCCAGCCTCGCCATGGAACCCACGGGCGGCGATCCCAGCGCCACCCGCTTCGCGCTCCGTGCGGATGCCAATGTGGAGGGGTTGAAGCTCGCCGACCCGGCCCTGCGCCGGGCGGTGGGATCGCGGGGTGCCTTCACCTTCCGGGGCACCCTCCAGCCCGACGGCGTGGTCGATGTGGCGGCGTTCGATCTCGACGCGCCCACAGCCACGCTCTCCTATGCCGGCCGCGTCGGCCAGAACACGCTCACCGGCACGCTGAAGGCGGGCCTCGCCGATCTCTCGGCCTTCTCCGATGTCGCCGACCGGACCCTGGCCGGCAGCGTCGCCGTGAAGGCGAATTTGAGCGGGGACCCCGCCCGCAAGGCAGTGACCGCCGATGTAGACGCGACGACAAAGGGACTCGTCCTCGGCCTGCCGGCCCTCGACCGGCTCCTGGGCCGCGAGCCACATTTCTCGGGCAGACTATCTCAGGTCTTCGACGGGTACAGCTTCGATGGCGTGAAGCTCGACGGCGCCGAGATGGTGGCCCGGTTGGAGGGCAAGGCCACGGCACGCCTCGCCGACGCCAAGCTCCTGGTGGACGTGAAGACCCTCTCGGCCATCGATCCGCGCCTTTCCGGCCGCGCCCTCCTCGACGGGCGGCTCTCCGGAACCCTGGAGAAGCCGGACCTCACCGCCACCCTCACCGCCGCCGACGGACGCGCACTCGGCCGCCCGATCCGGGACGTGCGCGTGGCCGCGACGCTCAAAGACCTCACCGGGGAGCTCGACGGAACGGTGGCGCTGGGCGGCGAGATCGGCGGCAAGACCCTGCGCGGGGACGTGCATCTCGCCCGCACGGGTGCGGATTGGTCCCTCGACCGGCTCGCGGTGAATCTCGGCTCGGCCACCCTCGCCGGCAAGGCGGCCGTCGATGCGGCGACCCTCCTGACTCAGGGCAGCGTCACGCTCTCGGCCGCCAATCTCGACGACCTGTCGCCGCTCGCCCTCACGCCGCTCGCCGGCAGCCTCGACGCGACCGTCGCCCTCTCGCGCGAGGGGGGACGCCAGGACGCGTCGGTGAAGGCCAAGGGCGTCTCCCTGCGCTCGGGCGAGATCGGCCTCGCGCAGCTCGATGCCGACCTCACCGGCCGCGATCTCCTCGCCCATCCCGTCGTGGACGGGCGTGTCAATGCCGACCGGGTCATCGCCGCCGGCGAGTCCATCGACACCGTGCGCCTCCTGGCCGTGGGGTCGCCCAATGCCAGCGACATCACCCTCACCGCCAAAGCGCGCGGCTTCGATCTCGACGGTGCCGCCCGGCTGGTTCCGGCCGAGGCCACGCGAATCGAGCTGTCGCGCTTCTCCGCGTCACGCGGCAAGGATCGTCTGGCACTGGCCGGCCCGGCGACCGTCACCCTCGACCGGGGGTCGGCCGTCATCGACGGCCTCGTCATCGCAGCCGGTACCGGTCGGGTCAGCCTCGCCGGACGGGCCGGATCGAATCTCGACCTGAAGCTCGGCATCCGGGCGCTGCCCCTGGCGCTTGCCCGTATCGCCTCGCCGAGCCTCGCCCTCACCGGCACCCTCGACGGGGACGCCGATATCCGCGGCACGGCCGCACGGCCGGAAGGGCGCTATGCCCTGTCGGTGGCGAAGGTCGTGACGCCGGAGACGCGCAAGGCCGGCCTGCCGCCCATCGACGCCAAGGCGAGCGGCACCCTGAGCGACGGCCGCGCCGGGATCGAGGGCCGGGTCTCGGCCGGTCGCGGGGCCGAGCTGACGCTTGCCGGCTTCCTGCCCGTCTCGGCGGGCGGACCCATCGCCCTGAAACTGCGCGGCACCTTCGACGCGGCCATGGCCAACAGCCTGCTCAGCGTCGGCGGCCAGCGGGTCGCCGGCCGGATCGCCCTCGACGGGGGCGTGTCGGGCACCCTCGACGCGCCCCGTGCCGAGGGTGCCGCCACCCTCTCCGGCGGCAGTTTCACCGATCCGCTCCAGGGCATCGCCCTCAAGCAGATCGAGGGCCGCGTCACCGGGCGCGGCGATACCCTCGTGGTGGAGCGCCTCACCGCGCAGACCCGGAACGGCGGCGGCCTCCAGGCCAGCGGCCGCGTGGCCCTGGACCCGAATGGCGGGTTCCCCGGCACGTTCAAGATCACCGCCGAGCGGGCCGAGCTCGTCTCCAGCCCCATCGTCACCGCCACCGCGAGTCTCAACCTCGCCTTGAGCGGTCCTCTGGCGCGGACGCCGAAAGTGTCGGGGCGGGTCGACCTCGTCTCCGTCGACGTGACCGTCCCCGATCGTCTGCCCGCCACGGTGCAGCCCCTGCCCGGCGTGCGCCGGGTCAATACGCCCGCGGACGTGCGGGCGCGCGTCGATGCGAAGGCCGACAGCAAGGCGAAGGTCGCGGCTCTGGGCAAGCGCAGGAAGGCGCCTCCACCCTTCGACGCGACGCTGGACGTGGCCGTCCATGCGCCGAACCGCATCTTCGTGCGCGGGCGCGGCATCGACGCGGAACTCGGCGGCGACCTGCGCCTCACCGGCACCTCTCGTGACCCGGTGGCGGTGGGTGATTTCGCCATGCGCCGCGGCCGTCTCAGCATCATCGGCCAGCGCCTCGACTTCACCCGCGGCCGCCTCGCCTTCAACGGCGAACTCGCGATCCCCGATCTCGACTTCCAGGCCGAGACCAAGGCCGCCGAGGTGACCGCCCGCGTCGCCGTGACCGGCCCGGCCAACCAGCCCGACTTCGTCCTCACCTCCGACCCGTCCCTGCCGCAGGACGAGGTGCTGTCACGGCTGCTGTTCAAGAAGGCGGCCGGCGGTCTCTCGCCGTTCCAGGCGCTGCAACTCGCCCAGGCGGTGTCGCAGCTCTCAGGCGGTGCCGGCGGACCCGACGTGTTCGAACAGGCCCGCAAGGGGCTCGGGCTCGACAGCCTCGATGTCTCCACCGGCGCCAGCGGTGGCCCGGCGCTGGGGGCCTCGCGCTACCTCAGCGATCGTCTCAGCGTCGGTGTGAAGGCCGGCGCCAAGCCCCAGGATACCGCCGCCACGGTAGATTACGATGTGACCCGCCGCATCAAGATCCAGGGCGAGGCCGGCAGCGACGGCCGCACCGCCGTGGGGGTGGGCGCCGAATGGGAATATTGACGGGGTCGGAGCGAATGACCGGCACCGGAGCGGCCTCGAAGACGTTACCGACCGGCAGGACTCTCACGGCCACGGTGGCACGACGGCTGACATAGCCTGCGACGCCGAACGGAGAGTGCCCGCCACATCGGGAAGGGGCACGCCGAATGATGGGCTGGTTTCGGGCCTTGATGCCGCGGGAGGATCGCTTCTTCGACCTGTTCGAGCGCCATTCCCAGACCCTCGTCGCGGGTGCGGAGGCGCTCCAGGGCGTCCTGAAGGGCGGCGACGGCGTGCCGGACTACTGCCAGGTGATTGTCGACCGCGAGCATGAGGCCGATGCGATCACCGCGGAGGTCCTGCTCGCGGTCCGGCGCAGCTTCATCACCCCGTTCGACCGCGGCGACATCAAGGACCTGATCCAATCGATGGACGATGCCATCGACCAGATGAACAAGACCGTGAAGACCATCGCCCTCTACGAGATCCGCTCCTTCGAGCCTCTCATGCGCGAGATGGGCGACACCGTGATCGAGGCGGCGCTGCTCACGGCCGAGACGATCCCCCTTCTCAACGCGGTCGGCACCCATGCGGCGCGGATCAACTCTCTCACCGAGCGGATCACTCGCGTCGAGGGGCGGTCGGACGAGTTGCAGGAGCGCGGCCTCAAGGCCCTCTACCGGGCCCATCGCAAGGATGGCGGCGACGGCGACACCATGGCCTACATCATCGGCGCCGAGATCTACGGGCATCTGGAGGATGTGGTCGACCGGTTCGAGGACGTCGCCAACGAAATCAGCGGCATCGTGATCGAGAACGTGTGACGGGCATGGACGCCGCCTCCCTCGCGCTGCCGGCGTTGGCCGGCCTCATCGCCGTCGCCCTCTTCTTCGACTTCCTCAACGGCCTGCACGACGCGGCCAATTCCATCGCCACCATCGTCTCGACCCGGGTGCTGCGCCCGCAATACGCGGTGCTCTGGGCGGCGTTCTTCAACTTCATCGCGTTTCTGTTCTTCGGCCTTCACGTGGCGCAGACCCTGGGGACCGGGATCGTCGATGCCGGGATCATCGATCCGCGCGTCATCCTGAGCGCGCTGGTCGGCGCCATCGCCTGGAACATCGCCACCTGGGTGCTCGGCATCCCGTCGAGTTCTTCGCACGCCCTGGTCGGTGGCCTCGTCGGGGCGGGCGTCACCAAGGCGGGGCTCGACGTCGTGGTCTGGTCCGGCCTGTCGAAGACGATCGCGGCCATCGTGCTCTCGCCGCTCGTCGGATTCCTGCTCGCCCTCCTCCTCGTGCTGATCGTGTCCTGGACCTGCCGGCGCGCCACGCCGTTCGGGGTCGACCGGAGCTTCCGCCTCCTGCAATTCGTCTCGGCCTCGCTCTATTCCCTCGGCCATGGCGGCAACGACGCCCAGAAGACCATGGGGATCATCGCGGTGCTGCTCTACTCGCAGGGGCATCTGGGGAGCAGCTTCCACGTTCCGCTCTGGGTGGTCCTGGCCTGCCAATCGGCCATGGCGCTCGGGACCCTCTTCGGCGGTTGGCGCATCGTCCACACGATGGGCTCGAAGATCACCCGGCTGAACCCGATGCAGGGCTTCTGCGCCGAGACGGGTGGCGCCATTACCCTGTTCCTGGCGACATGGCTCGGTGTCCCGGTCTCGACCACCCATACCATTACCGGCGCCATCGTCGGCGTCGGCGCGGCCCGCCGGACCTCGGCGGTGCGTTGGGGTATTGCCGGGAACATCGTCGTCGCCTGGGTCCTGACCCTGCCCGCCGCCGCGCTCATCGCCGCATGCTGCTACGTCCTGACGGGCGGGCTCGGCTGAGCGGTCTTGCTTGGCTCGCCTGGAACCATGACGCCGCAAACCTCCGCGCGAGACCCTTATGCTCTTGGTCAGTGAGAGATCAGGCACGCCTCACCGTGACGTTGCTGTGCCGTTATTGGCAGCAAGGTGTGATGCTCGTGAATACTGAGAGAGGTTTCGCGGTAACGTTTTCGTGAGGTGAGCGTGTTAATCTATGATTTGTCATTATTCAAGTAATGGTGGATAGATCAAAAGTTTTATTTAAATAAGTTTGAATAATCAATCGTTTAGTCAAGATTAATAGAAATCACTTTAAGATGAATTATATTGCATACAAGTAGTTATGGAATATTAAGTAAGATCCTCTATCAGGTTGTTATCATCGTATCGTTGGGGGGGTATAAGTCATGCGTTTATCGGTCAAGGCCGTACTGATAGGTCTATTCAGCATCGTCGTTTCGATTTCGGCCGCGCAGGGCTTGGTGGCTCTATACAAGCTTCAGGACATCGGCACCAAGATCGCCGTTCTAGTCGACAATGCCGTGCCGTCGGTGACCCAGGCCGACAAGATCAATCGTCTGGTGCTCCGGGTCCGTACGTCCCAGCTGCGCTACCTGACCGCTCCCAACAGCACCATCGAGCAGGCCGATCTCAAGCTTGCGAACGAGATGATGCTGGAGCGCAATAAGTCCGTCGAAGACTACAAGCCCCTGATCACCGGAGCGGATGAGAAGGCGGCCTACGACGACCTCATCGCCAAGATGGAGATTCTCAAGGCCGATTGGGGAAAGCTCCGCTCCATGCGCGAGACCGACAGGGAGCAGGCGCTGAGCTTCTTCCGCGAGGGCAACCACGCGAATTATCGGGCGGTCGCCGACGCGGCCACCCGTCTGGTGGAGATCAATGTGGCGGCCGCCAATGCCGCCGGAGAGGCGGCGCGCAGCCAGCAGGCCGAAGCGATCCGGATCTCGACCATCATGCTCACAGTCTGCATCGTGATGGCGGTCTCCGCCATGATCTTTTCGTTCCTCGGCGTGGCCCGCCCGATCGAGCGCATGACCCAGGCCATGCGTCACATCGCCGGCGGTGACGAGACGACCGCCGTCCCCTCCATGGGCCGCCGCGACGAGATCGGCGAGATGGCCCAGGCGGTGGAAGTGTTCCGGACCAACCTGATCCGCACGCGTCAGCTCGAAGAGGACACGGTCCTCGCCCGGGCTTCCGCCGAGGAGCAGCGCCGGGCGGGCACGCGCAAGATGGCCGAGGATTTCGAGACGGCCGTCGGCGGCATCATCGGCATGGTTTCCTCCTCGGCCACCGAGCTTCAGGCCACGGCGCAGGCCATGACGGTGACGGCAACGCAGACCGCGTCGCAATCCACCACCGTGGCCGCCGCCGCCGAGGAAGCCGCCGTCAACGTGAACACCGTCGCTGCCGCCGCCGAGGAACTCGGCACGTCCGTGCAGGAGATCGGCCGACAGGTTTCGAGCTCCGCCACTCTCGCGCAATCCGCCGTCACGGAGGCCGACACCACGGCCGGCCTGGTGCAGGAACTCAGCGGTGCCGTGAGCCGGATCGGGGATGTGGTGAGCCTGATCTCGACCATCGCCAGCCAGACCAACCTGCTCGCCCTCAACGCTACCATCGAGGCCGCACGCGCGGGCGAAGCGGGCCGGGGTTTTGCGGTGGTCGCCGCCGAGGTGAAGGAACTGGCCAACCAGACGGCTCGCGCCACGGAGG
This sequence comes from Methylobacterium sp. Leaf106, assembly GCF_001422895.1. NCBI lineage: Bacteria > Pseudomonadati > Pseudomonadota > Alphaproteobacteria > Hyphomicrobiales > Methylobacteriaceae > Methylobacterium > Methylobacterium sp. Leaf106. The sequence goes on along the minus strand of NZ_LMNB01000004.1, from coordinate 104,290 downwards.
AGATCTCCCAGCAGATCGGCCACATCCAGGGCGCCACCGGCCAGGCGGTCTCGGCCATCGGTTCGATCACGATGCGAATCCGGGACATCAATGCCGTAGCCACTGCCATCGCGGCGGCGGTCGAGCAGCAGAGCGCGGCGACGCAGGAGATCGTGCGCAACGTCTCGCAGGCCTCGGCCGGTACCAACGAGGTGACGAGCAACATCGCCGGCGTGGCCAGTGCTGCCGAAGAGACCGGAGCCGCCGCGAGCCAGGTGCTCGGCGCCGCTGGCGAACTGTCCCAGCAATCCGAACATCTCACCGGAGAAGTGCACCGCTTCCTCGCCACGGTGCGGGCCGCCTGACCCGACTCCACCGCGCGGACCTGCAAACGGGTCGGGCTCGCGGGAGCCCGGCCCGTTCTCATGTCGACCGACCGGGTTCACCCCCGGAGGGCGAAACCCTCACCGTCCGTCGGCCACTCTCTGTCCCGTCTCGCCGTAGCCGAGGCGGGCTCCCTGGCGGTTGACGCTTCCGAAGCGCAGGACGGCCTGTTCGAGGTAGTCGATCGCATCGATGAGGGCATCCCGCGCGGCCCCGACCGTCTCGTCGCCGTCCTCGGGCGGCGTCTCGGCGAGATTGACCGCGGCGATGAGGACCCGGTCACGCTCCTCCTCGATGCGGCGGTCGCGTTCCACATGTCCGCGTACGTCGGCATCGAAGGCCTCGACCACCGCCCAGGGCAGTGCGTCCTTCGACGACGATGCGTCGAAGGCGCGGGCCTTGCGCCGGGCCTGCGTGGCCGCCGCCCTGACGATGTCGGCAAGCTTGGCATCCATGGTCGGTCTCCTGGGGTGATCGGGTTCGAGGCGCTTTCATTGCCGTGCATCCCCTCGCCCCGCCTGCGGGGAGAGGGGGAAATCAGCCGCTCAGCTCCTCAGCCCCGGTGCCTCCTGGCCGGTGCGCGCGACGTATTCGGTGTACCCGCCGCCATATTGATGGATGCCGTCGGCGGTGAGTTCGAGGACGCGGTTCGACAGGGCGGCGAGGAAGTGCCGGTCGTGGCTCACGAACAGCATCGTGCCCTCGTAGTTCGCGAGCGCGGTGATGAGCATCTCCTTGGTGCCCATGTCGAGGTGGTTGGTCGGCTCGTCGAGGACGAGGAAGTTCGGTGGGTCGAACAGCATCTTGGCCATGACCAGCCGGGCCTTCTCGCCGCCCGAGAGCACGCGGCAGCGTTTCTCCACGTCGTCGCCCGAGAAGCCGAAGCAGCCGGCCAGCGCCCGCAAGCTCCCCTGCCCCGCCTGCGGGAACGAGCGCTCCAGGTCCTGGAATACGGTGAGCTCGCCGTCGAGGAGGTCCATGGCGTGCTGGGCGAAGTAGCCGAGCTTGACGCTTCCCCCCACCGCGATGCTGCCGTCGTCGGGCGGGGTCGAGCCGGTCACGAGCTTGAGCAGGGTCGACTTGCCGGCGCCGTTGATGCCCATCACGCACCAGCGCTCCCGGCGGCGGATGGAGAAGTCTAGCCCCTCGTAGATGGTGCGGCTGCCGTAGCGCTTGTGCACGTTCTTGATGATGACGACGTCGTCGCCGGAGCGCGGCGCCGGCTGGAACTCGAACGCCACCGATTGCCGGCGCTTGGGGGGCTCCACCCGCCCGATCTTGTCGAGCTTCTTCACCCGGCTCTGCACCTGCGCGGCGTGGGAGGCCCGCGCCTTGAACCGCTCGATGAACTTGATCTCTTTGGCGAGCATCGCCTGCTGGCGCTCGAACTGCGCCTGCTGGTGCGTCTCGTTGAGCGCCCGCTGCTGCTCGTAGAAGACGTAATCCCCCGAATAGGTGGTGAGGGTACCGCCGTCGATCTCGATGACCTTGGAGACGATGCGGTTCATGAACTCGCGGTCGTGCGAGGTCATCAGCAGGGCGCCCTCGTAGTTCTTGAGGAAGGCTTCCAGCCAGATCAGGCTTTCCAGGTCGAGATGGTTGGAGGGCTCGTCGAGGAGCATCACGTCCGGGTTCATCAGGAGGATGCGGGCCAAAGCCACACGCATCTTCCAGCCGCCCGAGAGCTTGCCGACGTCGCCGTCCATCATCTCCTGGGAAAAGCTCAGGCCCGCCAGAACCTCGTAGGCCCGGCCCTCGAGGGCGTAGCCGTCGAGCTCCTCGAACCGGGCCTGGACCTCGCCGTAGCGCTCGACGAGGGCATCCATCTCGTCCATCCGGTCCGGATCGGCGAGGCCGGCCTCGATCTGCTTCAGTTCTGTGGCGACCACGCTCACCGGGCCGGCCCCGTCCATCACGGCGGAGACGACGGAGCAGCCGGCCATCTCGCCGACATCCTGGCTGAAATAGCCGATGGTGATGCCCCGGTCGGTGGCGACCTGGCCCTCGTCGGGCTCCTCCTCGCCGGTGATCATCCGGAACAGGGTGGTCTTGCCGGCGCCGTTCGGCCCCACGAGGCCGACCTTCTCGCCCTTCTGGAGCGCGGCCGACGCCTCGATGAAGACGATCTGCCGTCCGTTCTGCTTGCCGATTTTCTCGAGGCGGATCATGCGCGCATCGGTGTCCTGAGATGTGTCCCGCGGCCTTACGGCATGGAGCGCGGAAGCGGAAGGCGGGCGCTCCCGCCACCATGCGTCGCGTTTGGACACCGCCCGGTCGATCGCGTATCCACGCCCCAGCCCATTCCGTGAGGTGCCCTGCCCCGTGCCGGTCCAGTCGCTGATTCTCTATCCCGATCCAAGGCTGCGCTTGGCCGCCGAGCCGGTCACTGTGTTCGACGACGCCCTGCGGCGGGATGCTGCCGAGCTGGTGGAGGCCCTCTCCCGCGTCTCCGCCATCGGTCTCGCCGGGCCGCATGTGGGCTGGCTCGCCCGGGTGGTGGTCCTGCGCCTGGAGCCGGGCACGCCGGCTTCGATCTACGTCAATCCGCAGATCACCTTCGCGTCGGACGAGACCGGTCCCCAGACCGAGGGCAGCGTCTCCATGCCCGGCGTCACGGACGTCGTGGAGCGGGCGGTGACGGTGCGGCTGCGCTACGACGACCTCGACGGGACCGGGCACGAGATCGAGGCGGAGGGGTTCGAGGCGGCCTGCCTCCAGCACGAGATCGACCAGCTCGACGGCATCTTCTGGATCGAGCGCCTGTCGCGGCTTCGGCGGGAGCGGGCCGTGAAGCGCTATGCCAAAGCGAAGCGGGCGGCATGAGAAACGGGTCTCGTCGCCACCTGCCGGCAGCCGTGATCCTCGCCGTCGCGGCAGGATGCCCGCGCGCCGAAGCGCAGCCGGCCAAGCCCCCCGCCCCCCCGGTTTCCGCATCGGCCTCGGCGCCCGCGATCGGCTGTCCGTCGCTCGCCAATCTGCGTCTTCTTCTGCGGCAATCGGGCGGCGACGCGAAGATCGCGGCGGCGACCCTGGCCGATCCCAAGGCCGATCACCTGAGCTGCAACCTCCTCGGCCGCGATACGGTGAATGCCATCACCGACCACGCAGCGCTCAACGGCAACGAGTACGATTGCGTCGGCGTCACCGGGACCAGCATCTGTTCCTGGACCATCGCGGGAACGGTCGTCCCGGTCGATCCCGCGCGCGCGGCCAAGAAGGCGCCTCCCGCCAAAGCCAAGCGCTGACGGCCGATCCTGAATTGCCACAGGTGGCGGACGGCTCATCGGTCGCGGACGCCGATGCCCCGGGCGCCCTATATTCCCGCCGCGAAAGCAACGCCGGAGGAGGTCACGCCATGATGCCGCAGAAGCGCTGGGGACTCGTCATCCTGCTCGTCATCGCTGCGTCGAAGGCGGCCTCGGCCGGCGATGCCTCGCCGCGCGACGTCGTCGCCTGCGATACGTTGGTTCAACTGCGTGTCCTGATGGGACGGACGCCATCCGATCCTGCCGCGGCATCGGCCGATCTCTCCGGTCATCCCGGATGCCGCCGAATCGCCCGTGATCGCGTCGGCGCTCCCGAGCACCGCGCCATGATCGGCGGAGCCCCGTTCGAATGCCTCGCGGTGACCGGGGAGGCCTCCTGCTTCTGGATCATGCCGTAGGCGTCTATTCCTGCCGAAGTCGATTCCTGCTGAAACCGGATCTTCGGTGGATAATACCGATGTGCTTTCCGTCGATCCGCCCTAACTTGGCCGTAACGACGGGGGCGGAAATGATGGGCGGAACGGCCGGATCGTGCGGTAGGAATGCGATGGCGCGCCGGCGAGGCTGGATCGTCGGAATCGCCGTTGTGGGATTATTGGGAATCGTGTCCCCGACCCATGCCGAGGCCCCGATCAAGAGCCCTCAGGACGCCGCCTGTCGCAACGAGGCGCGCGCGAAGGTGTTCGTCACGCCCGACCCGGGTGGGATCGGGCTCTACGCCATCGGCCGCCAGATCTACTCGGCCTGTATGGCGCGCTCGCAGCCCCGCACCGCTCGTCGGCGGCGCTAAAAGTGCCTCACGAAACTACCGATCACGGTCGGTTCTCGCTCCGGCCATGAAGGCGGAGCGGGAGTTTTGTGAGAGGCACCGAGCCGGGGATCAGACGCTGCGCGGAGCGCCGATGCGTGCCCGCAGACGCAGGCGCAGGTTTTCGTTGGCCGTGGCGTCCGCATCCACCGCGAACATCAGCCGGAGCAGCCGGCTGATCGGGGTCGTGCCGTCCTCGACTGCGGCCTCGACCTGGTCCTGGAGCGCCATCCGCTCGTAAGGACGCTGAGAATCGAAGCTCGACTGGGCCTGCTGCGCCATGGTCTGCGTTCCGTCGCTCGGGGTCATTTTCCCCGGGCGGTTGGCTACGCGAAGACGTCCGCCTCCGCCAGTCCCTTTCGTCGACTATTCATAGCCGACGACCGGTTCTGACGCATTTGTGTCATGTGTGGCTTGCAGAGCGGTTCCAGACAGGACGCTCAGCGCGGGACGATATGGAGCCCGTCATCGGGGAGCAGGTTGCGCGCCGGACCACCGGTTTGCTGTCCGCGCCCCTGCTGGTAATAGGGCAGTTCCGGCCGGCGGTCGTTGTCGCTGCCCGAATCGTATTCCCAGGCCTGGTTCCACGGCGCGCGACCGCTTACGCCGATGCCGCCGGTGGAATCGACCTCCCGCACCACCGGCCGCTCCCGATAGGGGCCTGCCCCAGCCTCGGCAGCCGAAGAGGCGCCGACCAGGGGCACGGCCATCATCGACACGGCGAACAAGGCGGAGAGGGCGGTCTTCATGGCGGGCCTCGAAAGGGTGGGCCGGGAATCGGCTCGCGTCGATGCGATGACCGTATAACGGCAAAGGTTGTCGCGCCGTTCCCCGCGGGCTGCCTCTCCCTCCCCTCTCTGCATCTCTCCGGCCCGGATCCCGCGCTCCACGTGATCGGTCATGATCGCCACCACCGCCTCGCCTGGCGTCCTCGATGGCGGGAGCTCTCGGGGACCGGTTCGGCCGCGGCCCCTGAACCCCGTGGCACAACAAGAAGCCCGCCGCCCTGCGAGGGGCGACGGGCTTGAACGGCGCCGCTCGGTATCAGTGGACGGTCGCGGCGGATTCCATCGGGGCGGCAGCGCGCGGCTTGGCGACCCTGAGCGGCTTGGCGGCCGTGGTGGTGCTCGACGCTGCCTTGGTCGCCTTGGAAGCGGCAGGCGCCTTGGTGGAAGCAGACTTAGCGGAAGCAGTCTTGGTGGAGGCAGGCTTGGCCGATGCGGACTTGGCACTGGCCGTCCTGGTCCGGCGCGGCGCGGTCTCGGACGGCTGGGCGACGGCCTTTTCGGCAACGGCCTTGGCGGCGGTGCCGGCACTGCGCGAGGCGCGGGGCTTCAGGGTCTTGGCCGGGCTCGGTGCCAGGCTGAGATCGGCGGTCACGGGCTGAACGTAGACCGGCGCCGTGAGGCTCACCGCACGCAACTCGGCCTCGGCCATCAGCCAATGCTCATCGGCGCGGCCGAACACCCGGCCCTCGCCTTCCCAGATGGAATAGGCGCGCTCGCGCACCTGCTGTTCGAAAGGGATCATCCGCGCTCTCCTCGTGGGTGGTCGCCCCGATGGAAGCGGAGGTTGGTTAATCCCCGGTTAATGCCGCGCTGCAGCGAGGCCGTGTCAGCCCTGCAAGAGCCGCCTCGCATTGGCGCGGACCTTCCGGCGGTATCCCGTGACCATGCTCTGGGTCGAGCCTCCGGTCGCCATGAGCAAGGCCGCTTCGCCGGCCGCCATGATCTTCTCGCTCACCATGCGTTGCGCCTCGATCTGCGCGGCCGGTCCGCCGAGGGACAGCTTTGCGAGGCGAAGGCCGATCACCTGCTGCGATTCCATCGCGAGCAGGGTCGCATCCATGCCGAGCTTCCACCACGCACCGAACATGTCAGTCCTCTCTGCGCCGCCGGGCGCGCCGGCCGCGCTTATGCCATGCGGCCGGTCCTCGCGGTAAGGGCGACCTCGGCCGAAAGGCCGCTGCCGCCTCACGATCTCGCGAACGGGTGCTCGGTCGCGGGCGCTCAGTCGAAGGAGCGCGACTTCGCCGACGATCCGCCGAGGCTGATCTTCTTCGGAGCCGAACCGCCGCCGAGGCTGATCTTGCGCGGCGGCGGGGGTGCGGCGGGATTCGGGGCGGCGGGCCGCGCGGATTTCATCTGCGCTTGGCCGTGGACCACCGAGCCGATTTCGCCTGCGACCCGGACGAGATCGTCCCGCTCGCAGGCACGGGCCACCGAGAGGCCGAGCTGATGCATGTGGCTCTTGCCGTAGAGGTAGACCGCGAGCTTGGCGCGGGTGGTGGGAGGGATCTCGGCGAGGATCTCGGGCAGATCCTCGGGCTCGGCGCGATAGACCGCCCCGAGGAGATCGAGGGAGACCGGGCAGGCCGGATCCGGCTCGGCGCCGCTGGTGGGGTGCGACTGGGTCATGGAGTACCTGTCTGGCTGGTTGAGCTCTGGGCGAGGATATCGGCCGGGGCCGTGTCGCCGGTGGCGGGCGGCTCGGGCGGTGTCGTCTGCGCCCGGACGATGGCATCCTCCGGGCGCGGTTGAGAAGTGAGCCGCGCCGCCGGACGCTCCGGCTGCAGACAGCCGCTGCAGACGGAGGCGATCGCGATGCGGGCGCGGCGATCCGCCCGCTCCCACACCGCTTCGCGCGCTGCCCGGGCCCGTGCCACCTCCTCCGCCGACGGCATTCCGCCGCCCGCGCCGATCTCGGCCGGAGCGGCGTCCGGAGGCCTGATTCTCAGCAGGAGCGGTTCCTGAGCCAGAACCGGCGATCCCGCAAGAGCCCAGGCGAAAGAGGATGCGGCGAGCCGGCAAGCGAGGATCGTGCGGCCCATCGGCTCCTCAATCGGGTCGACAGACCCCTTGTCCAACAGCGGAACGATCGTCGGCATAGGGTTAACATGAGCTTAACGCGAAGACGACCTTGCCCTTTGGGCTCCCCCGGTATGACCCGGCACCGCTGTGCCTCACCATCGAGTGGGAGCGTCTTGCGAGGGGGAGCGTCTTGCACGTCCTACGCCGGGCGGCCCGGAACGGGTTCCAGACGCCTCGCCTGCACAAAACCGGATCGGGGAAATCGGCGACAATGCGTAAGGTTCGAACGCGCAGCCGCTGGACGAAGGCCCCTCTTTCCTTCTACGGGATGAGGCGCAGGGCCTGTAGCTCAATGGTTAGAGCCGACCGCTCATAACGGTCTGGTTGCAGGTTCGAGTCCTGCCGGGCCCACCACTCACTCCCCGCGAACGACGGAAATTCGCGTGTTGCGGGAGACGTGCGCAGTCTCAAGGATTTAGCGAACGGTTGCCGTTGGGGACGCTTCTCCGAGGCGGTGCACTTTTGACCTCCTGACAATTACCGCGGGATTGCGCCGGCGGCAGCAGACCCGCTGCCCGACCATGTCAGTGCCCATCCTCATGATCGACGTGAGGCTCCATGCGCTGCTCGAGGCTGCAGCCGACATGCACGAGCGGCTGATTGGCCCTCCTGCCGGGCTGAACACCGGAGGCGCGAAGGCACTGTTCGCCGAACTCCGCAAACCTGCCCAGCTTCCGCAAAAGGACGATGGCTCCCAGCCGGTCGGCCTTCTCAAAGTTCTGATGCGCGCGAGGCGCACCATGCGAGTGGCACCGTGCCCCCGCTTCGATGCCCGGCCGGCGCATGGCAGCCGCGGGATCATGCGAAGGCGATCGATCGCCTGGCTATCGTCACGACCTGATCGGGGGTCGGCGGGTTGGCCGGATGGTGGCTCAGGCACAATGGTGTGCGCAGCTTTGCCGGCTTCCCCGATCCCTCGGTGGCGAAGTAGAATTCGCCCGCGCCGAGTTTGCCGATGTCGCTGGCCACGCCGCCGCTCGCCGCCATGATCTCCTGGGCTGCGGCGATGGTCGCGGGTGCGCTCTGGCGGCCGAAGAACTGCGTCGTGCAGTTCGAGACGATTTGGTTGTGCAGGCCCTTGGGCACCTGGGTCGCGACGACCATGCCCAGCCCGTACTTGCGTCCTTGCGCCACGAGCTTGATGCCGCTGCCGAGACTCGGACAGGCTCTTTGCGACGGCAGGAAGGTCTGCGCCTCGTCCACGACGTAGAGCATGCCGCGCGGGCTCGGATGCGTCTTGATCCAGCCGAACAACGTCATCTGCAAGCGATTTACGAAGTCCTCCCGCGCCGCCTCCGAGGCGAGACCGGCGAGGTTGATCACCGAGATGCGGGTGCGCGCCGGGTCGGAGCCGAAGAACAGGACCTGCGGGTCGAGCACGCTGCCCCTGGCTTTCAGGAGCGGGTTCGTGGCCACGGCCGCGTGCAGCTCGTCGGCCATCCCGGCGGCGATCCTGGTCGCGCCGCCGATCTCGCTCACGCCGTCCGGCAGGTCGGCGAGCAAGGCGGTGAAGTCCGCGAGGCCGCCGCCGCCACGCTCGGCGAAGAGGCGCAACGCGTCGGCCAGCACGCCGCGCTGGATCGTCTTCCTCGCACCGGCGAGGGGCCCCACGGTCTCGGCCGCCATCTCGACGGCTTGTCCCCGTTCGTCGGCGTCCTCGCCGAGTCCCGAGAAGTCCGGCAGGACGGACAGAAACAGCGGATTGCCGGCGGAGACCCCGGGCGTCCAGACCACCACCTCGACGCGCTCGGCGTAGCGGGCGGCCTTGTCGGCATCCTCCGGGGTGAAGGCCGTCGGCCGCTCGGGCCAGGAATCGCCGAGCCGCGACAGGTCGTTGTTCGGATCGACCACGATGGCGGGGATGCCGGCGAGCGCGGCCTCCTCGACCAGCCGGCGCACCAACACCGTCTTGCCCGAGCCGGAGCCGGCGATGATGGACGTGTGCCGCGGCAGCAGCCGCAGCGGAAGCGTCACCGGCGGCGCGTCCGGCGTGAGGCGATGACCGACCGGGATGGCGTCGGGCAATACGGTCGGAGCGGGCTTGGAAGGAGCCGTCGGGGGCTTTGCCGCGTCCGGGTTCTCCCTCGGCATCCGCACCACGGAAGTCGCACTCGTGTCGACGGTCCCGGTGGAGTCCGTCCCGTCCGCGAGGACGGGGATGTCGGCTCCTCCCGACTCCGCCAGGCCGGCCTGGCGAAAGAAGGCGGTGGCGCGCACGAACCTGTGCGCCCGCAGCCAAGCCTCGAACCGGTCCTGCCGCCCCTCCTCGGCGGAGCTCGCGTGCAGGTCGCGCAAGGCGACGAAGGTGCGCAGGTCGTCTTCCACCGGGTCGATCAGCACGCCCTTCGCCGCGAGGAAGGCGTCGAACAACTGCTTCGTCTTGGCGCCGCCGGGCACCGGGGCACGGCGCACGATCACCAGGCTTCGGTCGGGCATGCGTGCCGAGATGCCGGAGGCGGTCAGCGCGGCACGCAGGCGCGCCTGGAAGGCGATGGCGTTCGGCTGTAGCAAGGCACGGTAGCACACATGCCGTTCGTGGTCGTTCCGGTCTCGGTCGATCAGGATCAGCCGGCCGTGCAGAGGCGGGATCTTCTGGTCGGGTTCGCCCTTGCTCGCCACGTCGAGCGCATCGTCCGGATCGTCCTCGAGCGCGTAGAGGTCGAAGGCCGTGCGCAGGATCTCCCCGAGGGCCGCCTCCTCGTCGAGCAAACCGGCGATGTCGGCGTTGCGCTTGGCCCGGTCGAGGTCGAACACGGCGTCGGCGGTCGCGTCACGCGTATGCCCGTCAGGGGCCTGGACGAGGCTGTCACACACGGTGACGGCGCCTCGCGCGAGGCAATCGCGCCGGAAGGCGTCGCAGCGCATCAGGAGTGTGCGCGGCATCATGCCGGAGCGGGCCGAGTCCGCGATCGCGGCGTCGCTGTAAGGCCAGGTCGGATACGGGGGCTCGAATCCCGCTTCCGCGTAGGCCGGGGCAAGCCGGGCGCGGATCAGCGCCGACGCCGCGGTCCGGTCGTTCATGCCCTGCAGCAGGACGGGCGTCACGTATCGCTGCAGCAGCGGCGTCAGCGCCCGCTCCTCCAGCCGCTCCCAGGAGTTCTGGAGGCAGGTGATGACCGTCATGCCGCGGTGACGGACATCGTGGAGTTCGAGCAGGCCGGAGGCGAGCACCTCCGCCAGCCCCTGCCTTCCCTCGAACTCGTCCTGTCCGACAAAATGGCCGGCGTCGATCACACCGTCGATCTGGTCGACGGCGACCAGGATCGGACCGCTCAGGCTCATGATCCACGACATGCCCTCGACGAGTTCCTTCGGCGTGGGCGGCGGGCGGAGAAACCCAAGTTCGGCGCGGGCGACCGGGTCGGCGTCGTAGCCCTGCAGCCATGCATGGGCGAGGCCCACGGCGCCGAAATCGTTCGAGCGCAGCAGACACAGGGCGCGGAACACGTCCTGGTGCTTGAGCGCGCTCCCCATGTCGACGCTCATCAACGCCTTGACGAGGAGGACGACGATCTTGCGCGTGTCGACGTCGGGGGTGTTGAATGCCTCCTCCACATGCCTTTCGACCTTGAACTGGCGCGCCACCCCGGCCAGCACGGCGTCGGATTGGCGCCGGCCGTCCGGCATCTGATGCAGCATGGCGGTGAGGAAGCTCAGCGCGGCGCTGCGCCAGAACTCCGACAGGCCGAGGACGTCGAGCATCACGAACCAGCTGCCCGAGCGCCAGGCCTCCCGTCTGAGTTGCCCGACGAGATGCGTCTTGCCGACGCCCGACGGGCCGATGAGCACGCGCCCCATCGCGCGGGAGGCAGAACCGGGCGCCTCCCTGTGCAGATCCGCGATGATCCCGGGCGGGAGCGCATCGTTCGGGCCGCCGGTCGGCTCCACGTCGAGCCACACGCTGTCGAGGGTGCGCACCCAATCGAAATCGACCCGGCGCAGGGCGTCGAGGGCGTCGCTCATGACTGGATCCAAATGAAGTGGAACGGTTCGCCCGCCGGGCTGAACGCCGCTTCGCGCTCATCGGCGGAGAGCGACTTCGGATCGCTGAGCTGGCTCAGCCGCGCCGTCGGATCACCGGCCAGGATGGCCGCGAGCCCGGCATCGACGGTGGCGCGGTCGAGTTCGCTCAGATGCGCGCGCAGCGCGCTGAGGCGCACGGCCTGTGCCTTCTGCCCCTCCGTGAGCGCGAGATAGGCGGCCTCGATGCGGGCGCGCACCTGCTTCTTCGTGAGCTTCCTTGGCTTTGCCGAACCCGGTGGTGCCGCCTTTGCGGTGCGGCTGCGTGTGGGCTTTGCAGGGAGGGACTCGGCAGAGGGGGACTCGGCAGGACGTGGCCCGGGCGTCGCCGGCGTGCCGATGAGGCCGGCCAGCGTCTCGCCGGTCGTGGCGAGATGCCGGTCGATCCGCTCCAGCCAGTCCTGCAGGACGCGGAAATTCGCAGGGAGCGGGTCGCGCAGGTGCTGGCCTGCCCAGTTCCAGCCCCCGTCCGTGACGGTCAGCCGGATGGAGCGACCCTGCTTCTCCTCGGAGAGGTACCGGCCGGAGACCAATGCCCTGCGATCGGCGGCGTCGACCTTGGGCACGACCTCGCTCTGCAGGGCACTGCCGTGCTTGCCCAGCAGGCACCAAAGGATCAGCGCCTGCTTCGGCGTCGGCGTCTGGCTCATCGGATCGAACCCCTCATGTCGCGTCTATCGGTAGGCTGCGGAGCCGGACGACGGAGCGGATCTTCTCGATGGCCCGTCGAAGATCGGCCTCGACCTGCTCGTTGGTGATCCGCAGCACGAGGTAGCCCGCCGTCAGCAGGGTATAGTCCCGGTGGCGGTCGTCGGCGTATCTCGCAGCGCTGCGGTGCTCGGGTCCGTCGAGTTCCACCACGATGCGGTGCGCGCGGCAGAGCAGGTCGACCCGCGGCGGCTGCCCCCAGCCGCCGACGGGCACGGGTTCGTTGCAGCAGAACAGACCGCGCAGTTCGGCGTCCTGCTGCAGGGCCGTCTCCACCCGCTGCTCGATCGCGCTGGCGGGATGGGCCTTCGAACGCGGCGGGAGGAAGCGCTCGGCGACCGAAGGACGCTCGCCCGCGATCTCGCAGGCGCCGTAGAGGATGCGATCGTAGGGGGTGGAATCGGGCGGCCAAGCCGGCAGCGCCATGACGATGGCCGCACCATGGCCCATGCACCATTCCAGGGCCTCGATCACCGGCGCGGCGCGGGCCGGCGATGCGGGATTGATCTCGCCGATCAGGACGACGCCGGACGGGTCGATCGCGTGCAGCAGCTGAACGAGCTGGATTTCCCGCGCGGCTTCGCGGAACCGGGGTGGGTGGCCGGCGCCGGCCCGCCGCCGTGCCGCCCTGAGCCAGGGACCGGATACGATCGGATCGAAAGAGTGATCCGTGTCCGCGAGGCCGCCGTCATCCCGCCCATGCCAATGCGGCCAGCGGCTGAGCGCGAGATCGGCGAGATCGTCGAGGAGGCGGTCGAGCACCGCCGCACCGGTTCGCAGATCGTCGGTGACGAGCAGGAACGCGCCGCGGGCGTGATCGTCATCGGCGGTGAGGGCTTGGGCGATGCCGTCGCAACCGATGTCGACGACGACGAGCCGACGGCCCGGCGCCAGCCGGAAGACCCGTTCGGCGAGTTCGGTCCGCTCCAGGCGCGGCCTCGCCCTGTCGCTAAAGGCGGCAGCCGTTTTCACGATGAGAGACTTACGCTGAGACTGTGCATCGCGCGTCGGGTCGTCCTCGATCTCCTGTCGTCGGTCAAGGTTGCAGACCAGCACAGGTTGTCCTTCTTGGCTACCCGACCGCCCATGTGACGAAGTATCAGGCCTGGCAGGCCACGGCGGACCTCTCTTCTTCGGCATCCGGCCTGTCATATCACCGTCCGGGCGACGACCTATGAGGTCTTCGGCCCGTCGCGCGCAGCCGAGGAAAAGCTCCTTTGGACGACCTTGCCCGATACGCCCTGTATTTCACCCCTGCTCCGAGTTCGGCGCTCGCCGCCTTCGGCGACGCGATCCTGGGAGCCGGCCCGGCGCCCGGTCCTGACGCGCTCCGGGCCATCCTCGCGGCCAACACGGCCGAGCCGCGCGTCTACGGGTTCCACGCCACCCTGAAGGCGCCGATGCGCCTCGCCCCGGACGCGACCGAAGCCGATCTCCTCCATGCGGCCGCGGCCCTGGCGGCGCACCGGAGCCCCCTGTCCGTCGGCCCACTGCGGGTCGCCGGCCTCGGGGATTTCATGGCCCTGGTGCCGGAGGCGCCCCCGCCCTCTCTCGGCCTCTTCGCGGCCGAGTGCGTTTGCGCCCTCGATCCGTTGCGCGCGCCCCTCACCCCCTCTGAGCGCGCCCGCCGCCGCCCCGAGCGCCTCGATCCCCGGGGCCGGGCGCTGCTGGAGCGCTGGGGCTACCCGCACGTGTTCGAGACGTTCCGCTTCCACATGACCCTGACCGGCCGCCTTGCCCCGGAAGAGCGCGCGACCGCTCTGCCCCTGCTGGCCGAGGCCGCCGCGGACCTGCCCGACCTGGTGATCGATGCGGTGAGCGTCGTCGTCCAGGACGGCACGGCGCCGTTCCGCCTCCTGCGCCGCCTGCCCTTCTCGCCCTGAAGGAAACCCCGATGGTCTCCGATCGCCTCGGCCTCGAACCGGCCGTCCACCCGACCGCCGAACTCTCCCGGTGCCGCCTCGGCCGCTACACCGAGGTCGGCGCCCGCACGCGCCTCAGCGAGACGAGCCTCGACGACTATTCCTACATCGTCGAGGACGGGCAGGTGAATTACACGACCATCGGCAAGTTCTGCTCCATCGCCTCGCATGTGCGGATCAACCCCGGCAACCACCCGATGGAGCGGGCCTCCCAATCCCATTTCACTTACCGGGCCAGCGCCTACTGGCCGGGCGAGGAGGACGAGCCGGCCTTCTTCGCCCGGCGCCGCGCCCTACCCGTCACCATCGGCCACGATGTCTGGATCGGTCATGGCGCCGTCATCCTGCCCGGTCGCAGTATCGGCACCGGGGCGGTGGTCGGGGCGGGCACGATCCTGACGCGGGATGTCGCGCCCTACACCATCGTGGTCGGTAACCCCGGCCGCGTCGTGCGTCGCCGGTTCCCGGAGGCGGTCGCCGAGCGCCTGCAGGCGCTGGCCTGGTGGGACTGGGACCATGCGCGCCTTCGCCGGGCACTGCCGGACTTCCGCTCCCTGTCGATCGAAGCTTTCCTGGAGCGTCACGAGGGCGAGGCATAATAGTTCCAACAATTGGTTAGCCGGAGAATAGTCATTCTTCTGTCGTGCAGAGTAGGTCTACCGGCGTTCGACATGAAACACTGGACCCCCGCATGCTGATCCTCGAAGGTCTCGCCCGCCATTACGGCGACCGCCGCGCGGTAGACGGCGTTTCCATCGCCATTCCCCGCGGCCAGTTCGTCGGCGTCATCGGGCGCTCGGGCGCCGGCAAGTCGAGCCTGCTGCGGATGATCAACCGCCTCGCCGAGCCGACGGGCGGCCGCATCCTGTTCGACGGCCTCGACGTCACGGCCCTGCGTGGCCGCGACCTGCGGCGCTGGCGGGCGCGCTGTGCGATGATCTTCCAGCAGTTCCACCTCGTCGGTCGCCTCGACGTGCTGAGCAACGTGCTGATGGGCCGGCTCTCGGAGGTTCCCCGGCATCGCTCCCTGTTCAAGCTCTGGTCCGAGCGCGAGCGCGCCCTCGCGCTGGCCGCCCTCGACGAGTTCGGGATGGGCGACTTCGCCTGCCACCGGGCCGACCAGCTTTCGGGCGGACAACAGCAGCGCGTCGCCATCGCGCGGGCGATGATGCAGGCCCCGGACCTGATCCTGGCCGACGAGCCCGTGGCTTCCCTCGACCCGCGCAACACACGCATCGTCATGGACGCGCTCGCCGAGGCCAACCGGCGCCACGGCATCACCGTGCTGTGCAACCTGCATTCCCTCGACCTCGCCCGCGGCTATTGCGACCGCCTCGTCGGTCTCGCCGACGGACGCCTCGTGTTCGACGGCGCGCCCGCCGACCTCACCGAGGATGTCGCCCGCCAGCTCTACGGGCTGGAGGCCGGCGAGGTCCTCGACGCCCCCGCCGCGTCGGCGCCGCCCCGGGTCTATCCCACCGCCCTCGTCGCCTGATTCCTCACCACCCCATCCGGAAGATCCCCATGCTGACCCGTCGATCCCTCGCCGGAGCCCTCGCGCTCGCCCTCCTCGCCGTCCCGGCCGCTGCGCAGGATTGGAAGGCGGCCTATCCCGAGCTGACCCTGGCGGTGATTCCGGCCGAGAACGCGTCGGGCACCACCGATCGCTACGCGCCGATGACCGCCTACCTGTCGAAGACCCTCGGCGTGCCGGTGAAGCTGCGCATCGCCAACGACTACGCCGCCGTGATCGAGAGCCAGCGCGCCGGCAATGCCCAGCTCGCCTTCTACGGTCCCGCTTCCTTCGCCCGCGCGGTGATGACCGGCGTCAAGATCGAGCCCATCGTCAACCAGAAGCACGACACCGGCGCCTCGGGCTACTACTCGGTGATCTACGTGCGCGCCGACAGCCCTTACAAGACGATCGAAGACTTGAAGGGCAAGAACCTCGCCCTGGTCGACCCCAACTCCACCTCCGGCAACCAGGCGCCACGCTTCTTCCTGCACAAGGCCGGCCACCCGGTCGACGCGCATTTCGGCAAGACCGTCTATGCCGGCAGCCATGAGAACGCCGTCCTCGCCCTCGTCCAGGGCACGGTGGATGCGGCCGCTAACCTCTACAACACCGATACCGACACCATGGTGACCCGCATGGCGGCCAAGGGCATGCTCAAGAAGCCGGACGGGACGCCCCTGACGCAGGCCGATTTCCGGGTCGTGTTCAAGTCCGACTTCCTGCCCGAGGGACCCTTCGCCATGCTGGCGAGCCTGCCCGACGACCTCAAGGCGAAGATCCGCGACGCCCTCGTGGCGATGCCGACGGCCGACAAGGCGGCGTTCGACCGGCTCTCGGACGGCAAGGACCAGGGCTTCACCGCCGTGACCCTGAAGGATTACCAGCCGATCATCGAGATGCTGAAGTTCAACGACGACCAGCGCCGCAAATCTTGACCGGACCTGTCCCGATCCACGCGGCGACGCCGGTAACGACCGATGCCTGAGCGGATCACGCCTCTGCCCCCGCACCGGGCCTCCGCCCTGGCGGGGGCCTACGACGCGGCCGTCTCCGCGACCCGGCGCCGGACCTGGGCCGGCCTCGCCGTGATCGTCGTCCTCGCCGGGCTCGCCGCCCACGCCGCCGAGGTGCGTCCCCTGGTGCTCGCGGCCAATATCGGCCGGTTCACCGACTACATCGCCCAGATCCTGCCCCACCTGACCCTGGCGAACCTGCCGGGGGACCTCGCCGAATGGTACTGGGGCTGGCCGAAATGGCTGGCTCTCCTCGGCGAGACCCTGCTGATGGCCTATCTCGGCACCTTACTGGGGGCCATCGGCGGCGTCCTCCTGTGCTTCTCCGCCGCCGCCAACGTGACCGGCAGCCGGACGGCCTGTTTCCTGGTGCGGCGCGGGCTCGAATTCTGCCGCACGGTGCCCGAGATCGTGTTCGCGCTGCTCTTCGTCATCGCCTTCGGCCTCGGGCCGATGGTGGGCGTGCTGGCGCTGGCGATCCACACCACGGGGGCGCTGGGGAAACTGTTCTCCGAGGTCGTCGAGAACATCGACATGAAGCCGGTGGAGAGCCTCACCGCCGCCGGGGCCGGCCGGATCGAGACCCTGCGCTTCGCCGTGCTGCCGCAGGTGTTGTCGAACTTCGTTTCCTACGGGCTGCTGCGCTTCGAGATCAACGTGCGGGGCGCGGGCGTCATGGGATTCGTCGGCGCCGGCGGCATCGGGCAGGAGCTCCTCGTGGCAATCCGCAACTTCTACTACGCCGACGTCAGCGCGATCCTGGTCCTGATCATCCTCACCGTGATGGCGATCGACCTCGGCACCGAGCGCCTGCGCCACCAACTCCTGGGTAGCCTGCGATGACCGGTCCCGAGATCGATCCGGCCGAGATCGCCTCCCTGCGCCGGCGCTTTCCCGAAAGCTTCCGCCCGGCCTGGCGCGCCCGCCTCCTCGCGGGGCTCGCCCTCGCCACCCTCGTCGCCTTGTCCGGCTACGCGCTGGTGCGCCTCGATTTCTCCGCCGCCCGCCTTCTCAATGGCCTCGGCCGCCTCGGCGAGTTCAGCCTCATGATGCTGCCGCCGGAGACCGGCGGGCGAGCCTGGGCCTTCCTTCAGGCGCTCGCCGAGACCCTCGGCATCGCCTTCATCGGGACGCTGACGGCGGCGATCCTGGCGTTTCCCGTGGCGTTCCTGGCCGCCCGCAACGTCGTGCCCAATCCCTTCGTGCATTTCACCGTCCGGCGCGGCCTCGACGTGGTGCGCTCCGTCGACGTGCTGATCTGGGCGCTGATCTGGATCAACGTGGTCGGGCTCGGCCCCTTCGCCGGTGCGCTTGCCATCGCCTGCGCGGATGTCGGGGCGCTGGGTAAACTGTTCTCCGAAGCGGTCGAGACCGTCGACGGCAAGGCCGGCGAGGGCGTCTCCGCCTCCGGCGGCGCCGAATTGCACCGCATCCGCTTCGGCCTCATCCCGGCGGTGCTGCCGGTGCTCGGCAGTCAGGTGCTGTACTTCTTCGAGTCGAACACCCGCTCGGCCACCATCATCGGCATCGTCGGCGCGGGCGGCATCGGCCAGTACCTGACCGAGCTGATCCGCGTCCTCGAACTGCGCCAGGTCGCCTTCCTGATCCTGATGATCCTCATCACCGTGGCGATTATCGACGCCGTCTCCGGCCGCCTGCGCCGGGCCCTGATCGGCGGCGCGACGACCTGAGCGGGAAGGTCTGCCCGGCCCTCCCCGTCAGCCCGTCTGTCCGTCCCGCGAGACGGGGCCGATCCGCTCCGCCGCGAAGCGCGCGCGCAGCCAGGTCGCGGCGGGGCCGCAGGGCCGCTGCTTGTGCCAGACCAACTCCAGGGCGATCGGCCAGTCGCCCGCGTCGAACTGCAGGTCCGGCGTGACCAGGTACGGCGCCGTGAGCGACGAGGCGATGACGTGGTCGGTGACGAAGGCCCAGCCGATCCCGTGCTTCACCAGCTCCAGGATCACCCAGTGGCTCTCCACCCACCACACCTCGGCGGCCACCCGCAGGCGGCGCTTCTCCGGCCCGTCGCTGCGCGCGGCGACCAGGATCTGGCGGTGCCGCTTCAGTTCCTCCCACTCCACCCGCGCTTTGGCGAGCGGGTGGTCGCGCCCGCAGACGAGCTTGAGCGGCACCCAGCCGATGGTCTGGAAGCCGAGTTCCGTGGGCAGCACCTCCTGGCGCCACATCACGCCGAGATCGGCGGCGCCGGACTGCACCATGCGGCTGACATCCTCCATCAGCGGGAAGAGCAGCTCCAGCTCGACGAAGGGAAAGTGCCGGGCGAAGTCGGCGAACAGGGCACCCAGCGCATGCTCGGGATAGAGCTCGTCGATGGCGACCACCAGCCGGTTCTCCACCCGCCGCTCCAGGCTGCTCGCCAGGCCGATCAGGTGCTCGCGCCGGTCGAGCACCACGCGCGCCTCCAGCAGCAGCCGTTCCCCCGCCGGGGTGAGCACCGGGTTCCGGCCCGCCCGGCTGAACAAGGCCACCCCGAGATCCGTCTCCAGGTTCGCGACCTGCGTGCTGACGGCCGACTGCGCCTTGCGCAGCACGCGGGCGGCACCCGAGAAGGACCCAGCCTCGGCCGCTGCCACGAAGGCCTGGAGCTGGTCCAGCGAGACCGCCATCTATCTGATCCTCAGATGCGTTCTAACTTGCCGGACGGGGTATGGCAGATAGAAAGCCACGAACCAACGAGGCTTTTCAAGACGAGACCATGCGCAGCACCCGTGACCGTATCCGCCACGCCCTCCTGTTCGAGCTGTTCGGGCTGGCCCTCATCGTCCCGTTCGGCACCGTGCTGTTCGGGCTGCACGCCTCCGACATGGGGGTGATCGGCATCGGCAGCGCCCTGATCGCGACGGCCTGGAACTACGTCTACAACCTCGGCTTCGACCGGGCGATGCAGCGTCTCGTTGGGCACACGCGCAAGAGCCTCCTCCTGCGGGTGGGGCACGCCGTGCTGTTCGAGGCGGGCCTGCTCATGATCCTGCTGCCGCCGATCGCCTGGTATCTCGGCATCGGCCTCGCGCAGGCCTTCTTCATGGATCTGGCGATCGCGGTCTTCTACGTGGTCTACGCCTTCGTCTTCAATTTGACCTACGACCGCGCCTTTCCCCTGCCGAACTGGGGCAAGGCCGCAGCCGAGCCGTCCGCCTGAATCGCAGGCGAGCCGTTCCGCCGGCGACGTGATTGCGGGGGTCCACGCGCCCGGTCGCCTGGGTCGACGATATCGTGGTCGCGCAGACGCCGATCACTCCACCACCAGCTCCACCCGGTCGGCCGCAAAGAGGCTGCGGGTGGCCTGGATGCGCTGGCCGTCGCCGTCCACGTTCACACTCGACAGGACGATCAGGCTGCGGCCGGGGGCGATGTCGAGGCGGGCCGCCTCCTCGGCGTCTGCGGGGCGGGCGCCGATCCGGGTCGAGAGTCGGGTGTAGTCGGCGACCCCGTAGCCCGCATAGGCGCGGGTGATCGACCCGCTGGCGGCGTAGGCCGCGTCGAAGCCGGAGAAGCGCGGCAGGGGCAGGCAGGTCCGGGCCGTCGAGATCGGGGCGCCGTCGGCCCGGTGCACGGTATGGAGTGCGAGGATCGGTGCGCCGGGGGCGATCCCCAGGGCCTCGGCCCAGCCCGCATCGGCGGGCACCGACGCGGCCGCGATCAGGTCGCCCCAGGCCTCGCGGCCCGTGCGCGTGACGATCTCGGAGAATCGGGTCCGGGGCCCGATCGGATAGGGGATCGGGCCCTGCTCCACGAAGCTGCCCTTGCCTTGCGTGGTGCGCACCAGCCCGTCCTCGGCGAGCACGCCGAGCGCCCGGCGCACCGTGTGCCGGTTCACACCGAAACGGGTGGCGAGCGCCGATTCGGCCGGCAGTTGCGCCCCGGCGGCGAGTGCCCCGCTGCGGATCTCGCCCGCCAGCGCGTCCGCGATCTGCCGCCAGGCGGCGAGACCGCCCCCCCGTCGGAGCGCTGTCACGGGGCTGTCGCCCGCCTCATTCATGGATCGCTCGCATAGCCCACCCGAAAAAACTCTTGCTCCTGATCATCCTCTTGTCTATACATCTAGACATGTCTGGAGACCGATCGATGCCGAGTGCCAGCCAAACACCACCTGAGCCGGGGATGCCAGACCCCGCAGCCCGCCGGCATGCGATGGAGCGGGCCGGCCAGGCCAGCCCGGCCGAGTTGCTGGCCGCCCTGGTGCAGGCCGGAATCACGCCCGAGGCGGAGGATCTGCGCCCGGCGGAGACCGGCCTCGTGATGGTCCGGGGGCGGATCGGCGGCGACGGCCGGCCCTTCAACGCCGGCGAGGCCACGGTGACGAGAGCGGCGGTGCGGCTGCCCGGCGGCGAGACCGGCTTCGCCTATCATCTCGGGCGCGACCGGGATCGCGCCCGCCTCGCGGCCATCCTCGACGCGCACTGGCAACGCCCGGAGACGCGCCCGGTCCTCGATGCGGCCTTGGCCGTTATCGCCGCGCGCCGGGCGGAGGCGGCGCGGCAGGCCGCCCGCAAGGTGGCGGCGACCCGGGTGAACTTCTTCACCCTGGCGCGGGGAGAGGATTGATGGCGCATACCCTCGCTCCACAGCTCGCCCATGGCTTCGCCGATCCCGTCCATGACGGGCAGGCGGTGTTCCGCGCCGCGATGGAGGCCCTGAGCCGGCCCGGCCGCATCCGCCCCCTGGACACCGCCCTTACGCCACCTGCCCCGCTCACGACGGAACTCGCGGCCGTGGCGCTGGCGCTCATCGACGCCGACACGCCGGTCTGGCTCGACGCTCCGCTCCGGGCCGAACCGGCGGTGGCCGGCTTCCTGCGCTTCCACACCGGGGCGCCGATCGTCGCCTCCCCTGGGCAGGCCGCCTTCGCGCTGATCGCCGATCCCGCCCGTTGCCCGGCCTTTACGGATTTCGCGCAGGGGACCCCCGCCTACCCGGATGCCTCCGCCACCCTGATCCTCGCCGTCGAGACCCTGTCCGACGCGATGGGGCTCGCGTTTGCGGGGCCGGGCATCCGCGGCACCGTGCGCCTCGATGCCGGCCCCCTGCCAGCTGACTGGGCGTCGCGCTGGGCCGCGAACCATGCCGGCTTCCCGCTGGGCATCGACTGTCTCCTCGTCGCCCCCGGGCGCCTCGCCGTGCTCCCGCGCTCGGCCCGCCCCCTCACCCCGGAGGCATCCCCATGTACGTAGCGGTGAAGGGTGGCGAGGCCGCCATCGACAATGCCCACCGGCTGCTGGCCGAAATTCGGCGCGGGGATCCGGCCGTGCCCGACCTCACCGTGGCGCAGATCCGCGAGCAGATGCGCCTCCTCGTCGACCGGGTGATGACCGAGGGGTCGCTTTACGATCCCGATCTCGCCGCGCTCGCCCTGAAACAGGCCCGCGGCGACGTGGTGGAAGCGGTGTTCCTGGTGCGGGCCTACCGCACCACGCTGCCGCGCTTCGGCGCCACGGAGGCCCTCGACACCGGCGCGATGACCCTGGCACGGCGCATCTCCGCCACCTTCAAGGACTTGCCCGGCGGCCAGGTGCTCGGCCCGACCTTCGACTACACCCACCGCCTCGTCGATTTCGCCCTGGCCGACGGCGCCGTCCCCGGACCCGCCGCCGAGGCCGAGCCGGAGGCGGATGCCGCCGCCTGCCCGCGGGTGACCGATTTTTTGGGGCAGGCGGGCCTGCTCGAACCCTCGCCGCCGGACGACGGCGCGCCCGTGGGCGATCTCACCCGCGAGCCGGTGGATTACCCCGCCGACCGCGCGGTGCGGCTCCAGGGGCTGGCGCGGGGCGACGAGGGTTTCATCCTGGCGCTGGGCTACTCGACCCAGCGCGGCTACGGCCGCACCCACCCCTTCGTCGGCGAGATCCGGGTCGGGTCCGTGGAGCTCGACTTCACGCCGGAGGAACTCGGCTTCCCCGTCAGCCTCGGCACGGTGGACATGACCGAGTGCCAGATGATCAACCAGTTCCACGGCCACGGGGCGGTGCCGCCGCAATTCACCCGCGGCTACGGCCTCGTCTTCGGCCAGGGCGAGCGCAAGGCCATGGCCATGGCGCTGGTGGACCGCTCCCTGCGGGCGGCCGAACTCGGCGAGGCCGTGGTGGTGCCGGCCCAGGACCAGGAATTCGTGCTGGCCCATTGCGACAGCCTGCAGGCGACGGGCTTCGTCGAGCACATGAAGCTGCCGCACTACGTCGACTTCCAGGCCGAACTGGAACTCGTCCGGCGCCTGCGCGCCGAGCACGCCGCCCGGACGGCCGAGCCGGACGAACCCACCCTGCGGGAGGCCGCCGAATGAATTCGCAGGTCCAAATCCAGGTCACGCCGTCGCCGGACACCGGCTACAACTTCGCCTATCTCGATGAGGGCACGAAGCGGATGATCCGCCGGGCCATCCTCAAGGCCATCGCGATCCCCGGCTACCAGGTGCCCTTCGCCGCGCGCGAGATGCCGATGCCCTATGGCTGGGGCACGGGCGGGGTGCAGGTCACGGCCGCGATCCTGGGCGCGTCCGACGTGCTCAAGGTGATCGACCAGGGCGCCGACGACACCACCAACGCGGTCTCGATCCGCCGCTTCTTCACCGCCACCGCCGGGATCGCCACCACGACGCGCACGGCCGAGGCCACGGTGATCCAGACCCGCCACCGCATCCCGGAAGCGCCGCTGGCCGAGGGGCAGGTGCTCGTCTACCAGGTGCCGATCCCCGAACCGCTGCGCTTCCTAGAACCGCGCGAGACCGAGACGCGCCAGCTCCACGCGCTGGCCGAATACGGCCTCATGCATGTGAAGCTCTACGAGGACATCGCCCGCCACGGCCACATCGCCACTACCTACGCCTACCCGGTGGAGGTGGCCGGCCGCTACGTGATGGACCCCTCCCCGACCCCGAAATTCGACAACCCCAAGATGGACGATTGCCCCGCGCTCCAGCTCTTCGGCGCGGGCCGCGAGAAGCGCATCTACGCGATTCCCCCCTACACGCGGGTGCGCAGCCTCGATTTCGAGGACCATCCGTTCCGGGTCCAGAGCTTCGACCGCCCGTGCGCGCTCTGCGGGGCGGGGGACGTCTATCTCGACGAGGTCGTCCTCGACGATGCCGGCGGGCGGATGTTCGTCTGCTCGGACACCGACCATTGCGAGACCCGCCGCGCCGACGGCCATACGGGAGAGGCCGCGTGATCGAACCCCTGCTCCCCGAACCTTTGCTTAACGTCGACGGCCTGACCAAGCGCTACGGCCGCCGCCTCGCCTGCGACGGCATCGGCTTCACCCTCGATCCCGGCGAAGTGCTGGCGGTGGTCGGTGAATCGGGCTCCGGCAAGTCGACGCTGCTGTCACTCATCGCCGGCGAGGTCGCGGCCGATGCCGGAACGGTCTCCTACCGGATGCGGGACGGCGTGACGCGCGACCTCGCCGCGCTGAGCGTCGTCGACCGCCGCGCCCTGATGCGCACCGACTGGGGATTCGTGCGCCAGGACGCAACGCAGGGGCTGCGCATGGCGGTCTCGGCCGGCGGCAATGTCGGCGAGCGCCTGATGGGCGTCGGGGACCGCCATTACGGACGCATCCGCGCCACCGCCCTCGATTGGCTCTCCCGCGTGGAGATCGCCGCCGACCGGGTCGACGACCCGCCGACGCGCTTCTCCGGCGGCATGCGCCAGCGCCTGCAGATCGCCCGCAACCTCGTCACCGCGCCCCGCCTCGTGCTCATGGACGAGCCGACCTCGGGCCTCGACGTCTCGGTCCAGGCCCGCCTCCTCGACATGATCCGGGGGCTGGTGGCCGAACTCGGCCTCGCGGTGATCATCGTTACCCACGACCTCGCCGTGGCACGCCTGCTCTCGCACCGCGTCCTCGTCATGCGGGCTGGCCGGGTGATCGAGACCGGGCTGACCGACCAGGTCCTCGACGACCCCCAGGCCGCCTACACCCAGCTCCTCGTCTCCTCGGTGCTCGCCGCATGACGTCCCCCTTCATGACGTCCCTTCCGCCCCTCCTCGCCTTCGACGACGTGGCCAAGAGCTTCACCCTGCACCTGCGCGGAGGCGCCGTGCTGCCGGTGATCGCCGGCGCGACCCTCGCGGTCCATCCCGGCGAATGCGTCGTGCTCGGCGGCGCCTCGGGCGCGGGCAAGTCCTCCCTCCTCAAGATGGCCTATGGCAATTACCGCTGCGACGCGGGCGCGATCCGGGTCCGCGACGGAACCCGCGTCATCGACCTCGCCACGGCCGCGCCGCGCGAGATCCTGGGCCTGCGCCGCACGACGCTGGCCTACGTCTCGCAGTTCCTGCGGGTGATTCCCCGCGTCGGCGCCCGCGCCGTGGTGGAGGCCGCCGGAATCGAAGGGGGATTGGCGCTCGAGGCGGCCCGGTCCCGCGCGGCCGACCTGCTTGCCCGCCTCAACCTGCCCGAGCGCCTATGGGGGTTGCCGCCCGCGACCTTTTCGGGAGGTGAGCAGCAGCGGGTCAACATCGCGCGCGGTCTCATCGCCGACCGGCCCATCCTGCTCCTCGACGAGCCCACCGCCTCCCTCGATGCCGAGAACCGGGCCGTGGTGGTGGAGCTCATCGCCGAGAAGCGGGCGGCGGGCGCCGGCATCCTCGGCATCTTCCACGACGCGGATGTCCGCGAGGCGGTGGCGACGCGCATCGTCGACGTCGCAGCCTTCCGCGGGGCGATGGCCGCATGAACCGGATACAGGATCGGGAGCAGACAGGCATGACGGACCGGGTCGAGATCCTCGAGAACGCCCGCCTCGTTCTGCCCGACCGGGTCGAGACGGGCTGGCTCGCGGTTGTCGACGGGCGCATCGCCGAGATCGGCACGGGACGTGCCCCCGAGCGCGGCCTCGACTGCGCCGGCGACACGATCATCCCGGGCCTGATCGAGCTCCACACCGACCATTTGGAGAGCCACTACGCCCCGCGCCCCGGCGTGCGCTGGCACCCCCTCGGGGCGGTGCTCGCCTACGACGCGCAGATCGCTGCATCCGGCATCACCACGGTGTTCGATTCGCTGCGCGCCGGCACCGACCCGGATGGCAGCGGCCTCGGCACCGAGCTCGAGCTCCTGGCCGCCGCCCTGGCGGAGGCGCGAGGGGCGGACCTGTTCCGGGCCGAGCACCGCACGCACCTGCGCTGCGAGATCCCCTCGACCGACGTGGTCGAGACCGTGCGCGCCTTCGCCGGGCGCTATGCCATCGGCCTCCTGTCGCTGATGGACCATACGCCGGGCCAGCGCCAGTTCCGGGATGTGGCCAAGTACTACGTCTATGCCGGGCGCGGTGGCCGCTCCCTGGAGGAGATCAAGCTCAGCACCGAGCGCAAGATGCGCGATGGCCACGCCCTCAATGCCGTCAACCGCCCGGCCCTCGTCGCCCTGGCGCGGGAGCTCGGCATTCCGCTCGCCAGCCACGACGACACCACTCTGGCCGACGTCGCCCTCTCCCGCGATGAATCGGTGGCGATCGCCGAGTTTCCCACCACCCTCGAGGCGGCGGAAGCCTCGCATGCGGCCGGCATCACCGTGATGATGGGGGCGCCCAACCTGATCCGGGGCGGCTCGCATTCGGGCAACGTCGCGGCCCAGACCCTGGCGGAGGCCGGCTATCTCAGCATTCTGTCCTCGGACTACGTGCCGGCGAGCCTGCTGATGGCGGCGTTCGGATTGCCCGAGCGCGTGCCCGGCATTGCCCTGCCGGACGCCATCGCCACGGTGACGGCCAACCCCGCGCGCGCCACCGGGCTGACCGATCGCGGCCGTCTGGAGCCGGCTCTCCGCGCGGACCTCGTCCGCGTCCGTCTCGCCCGGGGCGTGCCGGTGGTGCGTCAGGTCTGGCGCGCCGGCACGCGGGTGGTGTGATGCCCGGCGGCTTCGTTCTCGTCGTCGGCCCGAGCGGGGCCGGCAAGGACACCCTGCTGCGCCTGGCACGCGAGGCCCTCGCCCACGAGTCCCGCTTCGTGTTCCCGCGTCGCCTCGTGACCCGCGCGCCCTCGGCGCACGAGGACAATGTCGCGATCTCGGAGGAGGCGTTCACGGACGGAGCGGCCTCCGGCGCCTTCGCCCTGCATTGGCGTGCGCACGGCCTCGGCTACGCGATCCCCGGCGAGACTTTGGATCACGCGCGAGCCGGACGCGTGGTGGTCTGCAACGTCTCACGCCGTATCGTCCAGGCGGCCCGCCTCGCCCAGCCGAGCGTCAGCGTCGTGTCCGTCACGGCCTCGCCCGACATCCTCGCCCGCCGTCTCGCCGCGCGGGGCCGGCCGGAGGATGGGGATTTGCGCGCCCGCCTCGACCGCGTCGTTCCGATCGAGGCCGAATGCACGATCCGGAACGATACCGACCCGGACAGCGCGGCGGCCGAGCTCATCGCGCATCTGCGTGAGCGGGCGGCCTGAAGGTTCGACTCCGGCTCCCGGCTCGCACTCCATCGAGGCCCAGGTCCCGGGGCCGAGCCGGCGACGGAATGCCGTCGCTCTGCTTCGGCCGCCCCGCTTCATGCGAGAGGGGTAGAGCCCATCCATTGGCCAAGAGGTGTACGAGCGATGGCAGTGATCGAAACGGTGGAGGGACTCGAGCGCATCTATGGGGAGTGGGGCGCCGTCGCTGACGCGTCCACCGCCAAGGTCGCGGACCACATCACCCCGCATTACCGGCGCTTCATCGAGGTCGCGCCCTTCGCGACCCTCGCCACCGCTGGTCCCGAAGGCCTGGACTGCTCTCCCCGTGGTGATCGTCCAGGGTTCGTCCGCGTCGCCGATCCCCGCACGCTTCTCTTGCCCGATCGCCGGGGGAACAACCGGATCGACAGCCTCCGCAACGTCGTGCGCGATCCGAGGGTGGGGCTGATGTTTCTGATCCCCGGCATCGGCAACGCCCTGCGGGTGAATGGCCGAGCGGTCATCGACGACGATCGAACCCTGTGCGCGTCCTTCGCCGTCGATGGCAAAGCGCCCCGCACCGTGATGGTCATCACCGTTGGTGAGGTCTACTTCCAGTGTGCTCGCGCCCTCATCCGATCCGGCCTGTGGCAGCAGGCCAACCACGTCGACCCAAAGACACTGCCGTCGCCCGGGCAGATTCTGGCCGAACTGAGCCATGGTCGAGTCGGGGGCGAGGTCTACGATTCGACGTGGGCTGAAAAGGCCAAGCAAACCATGTGGTGACCGAGGACAGGCGGGCGCAGGTCGTCAGCCACCGCCGCCGACCACCGACTCCACCGGGCCACGATCGCGCGACGCGTGCCGCGAGTCCGGTTCCACCCGGCGACGCCAGCGGCCCGGGGTCGTGCCCTGATCCTTGGCGAAGGCGCGGGTGAAGTGGCTTTGATCGGCGAAGCCGCAGGCGAGCGCGATGTCGGCGAGCGTCCGATCTCCCTTCCGCATCATGGTCTTGGCCTGGGCGATGCGCTCCCGCGTCAGCCAAGAATGGGGGGCGATGCCGGTGGATTGGCGAAAGGCGCGCGCGAAGTGGCTGACGGAGAGCCCGCAGGATTCCGAGACCGTCTGGAGGTGGATCGGCCGGGCGAGATCGGAGCGGATATGGTCCTGGGCGCGACGGAGCTGCCAGGGAGCCAGGCCGCCGCGAACCGTCTCGGGCGCGGGCTGGAGCGACGTATAGGTCCCGAGCAGATGAGCCGCGACGGCGCGGGTCAACTGGCGGCGGATGACGTCGGCCCAGCGATCCTGCCGCGCCAGCGTTTCCCCGACACTGACGGCGAGGTTGTGCAGGGCGGGGTCCGCCAGGACCGCGCCGTAGGCCGGCACGAGTTCATCGAGGGGATCGGCGTCGAGGATGCCCAGATCCTCGGCCACCCGCTTCAGACGTCGACTGTCGAGCCCGATCAGGAGGGTTCGCTTCGGTGTTCGCACGATGCAGGTCTGGCGCAGATCATGGAGGATCGCCTCCCCCGCGCGCGGGACCATCGGGGGCTGGGCCCCCTCGACGACCTCCCGGTGCGGGGATCGCCCTTCCGTCTCGCCGAGCCGGACCTGGAGGATGAGTGCATCGTGCCGGTCGACCCGGAGGCCGCCGGCCATGCCGTCCCGCCAGCCGAGGACGATGGCGCCGTCCGACCAATCGTCGGGCCGGATTCTCGCCTGGCGGACGGAGTCATGGGACATGCCGCCGAACCGGACGTCGTGCGTCGGGGTGGGGCGGAGAGAGGCCGGCGCCGGCGGCACGGCACTCGGCGCATTCCCTTCGTGGACAAGCGTTCGAAGCATGTCTGTCTCCCATCGTACGATGGCGAGATGCTAAACGGCCAAGCTAGGACCCGTCTTTCGCGAGGCTGCGGTGGCGTGTCCAAATCCTGCTGTTCGCGGGACCGGCATTCATGAGGCATGCTGCCTGTATTCGCCCGGCGTCTTGCCGATGACGCGCTTGAAGGCCGTGTTGAACGCGCCCTGGCTCGAAAAACCGGACGACAAGGCGATGTCGACCAGCGGGATCTTGGTGTCGTTCAGCAACCGCCGTGCGCGAGCGAGTCTTTCCTCGCTGACGAAAGCATAGGGCGTCCGACCCGTGACGCGTTTGAACATGCGGCTGAAGTGGAAGGGGCTGAGGCACGCCACGGCGGCGATCTCGGCCACGGAGAGGTCCCGTTCGAGATTGTCGCGGATGAACGCCACGGCGCGGTCGATCCGATCCGGGCCAGCGGTCTCCGTGGCGGGGCGCACGCGCGTGTCCGGCCGGTCGTGACCGTAGGCCTGCGCGACCCGCGCCGTCAGGGCGAGGGCGGCGGCCTCGACCATCATGCGGCCGGCCGAGCTTTCCCGGATCAGCTCCTGGTGGATCGAGAGCCCGATCTGGGCGAGCAACGGATCCTCGACGCCGGCGAGATAGCGTACCGTATCGGCACGGATGCGCGCATCGCCGTACAGCCCCGCGAGAGTCTCGAAGCGCTCCGCCGGCAGATAGATGTGGAGGATCTCGTCGAGGGGCGCGGAGATGTGGATGTCGTCCTCGCCGACCCCCACGGGACAGAGCCAGATCGTCCCCGCCTCCACCGGCGTCCGCTGCCGGATCCCGGCCCCCTTGCGGCTGACATGCGCATCCGGGCTGCGCCGGATCGCCAGGGTGATCTCCATCTGGGCCGGGACGATGGCGGGCAGGTCGCCCGCCGGGTGGGACCGGACTTCCGCGGCGACGCCCTGCCAACGCCGCCCCGCCGACGAGGCGAAGAGACCGGCTTTCGGGAATTTGTGCGCGCCGTGCCGGTGAAGATCCATGCCGGCACCGTGCAAGCCGTGCGCGAAGACGGCTATTATACAGATGTATCGGATACCAGACGAGCTCTGTCCGCCATCGCGGCCGAGCCGGGCGGGCCAAAGCAAGCCGTCGGTCCTTTCGCGGTGGCCGGGCCGAGTCCCCACCCGATGCGGATCGCCGGGTATGGGCCATCGGAAGACGCCGAAGCTCATGTCAAGGCGAAGGCAATCGTCAAGCTTGCAATCGCCATGCGACCCAAATCGTGTATCAGGTGAACGTATTCGCATCGGCGAGGTGCGCATCGAGAACCATGCCCGAAGCGACCGTTCATATCGTCGACGATGATCCGGTGCTACGCGAAGCGCTGGTGAGCCTCTGCCTGTCCGACGGATTGGCGGCGGTCGGGCACGGAGATCCCGGCGGGCTGGCGCAGTCTCTCCGGCGCCGATCCCCCGAATGCGTCCTTCTCGACGTGCGCCTCGCCGAACAGAGCGGGCTGGCCGTCCAGGACTCGTTGCGCGCGGACGGCAATACGGTCCCGATCATCTTCCTGACCGGCTACGGCACGATTCCCATGTCCGTCCGCGCCATGCGGGGCGGGGCCGTCGAGTTCCTGACCAAGCCTTTCATCGCCGAGGTTCTGCTCGCCGCCATCCGCAAGGCGCTGGCGGCCGATGCCGTCGCGCTCGCCGACCGTCGCGCCCGGGACGACCTCTCGGCCAGGCTCTCCACCCTGACGCCCCGCGAGCGCGATGTGATGCGCTGCGCCATCGGCGGGTTGATGAACAAGCAGATCGCCGCCGAACTCGGCATCACGGAGATCACCGCCAAGGTCCATAAGCGGCGCGTCATGGAGAAGATGCAGGCGCGATCCCTCGCCGACCTCGTCCGCATGGCGGATCAACTCGGCGTCGCCGCCACCCGCCAGCGCTGAGAAAGAGGGGCAGCCGAAACCTTCGTATGAGGAGGCATAACCTAAGCATCGATCCGGTGATCCGCCGTATAATATTCAGGATCCTCCGACGGGCTAAGATCCGGACATGAACTCAGGGCTGCAGCAGAGATTTCGAGCGGCTCCGTTCTGTCCTTGAAACCAGTCCGACATCAGGAGACGCACCATGATCAAGCATCTCGCTTCCATCACCCTTCTTCAGCTTGGCCTGATGGCCCCTGCCCTGGCGATGCCGGAGCATCGTCCGTCCCACACCATCGTCGAGCGGGTCGACCTGGAGAGCGCCCCGCGATCCTTCGGAGAGCTGCAGGCGTCCCGGACCATCGACAGTTCGGCCAAGGGCGGCAATGCCGACGAGACCAACCACGCGGTTCCGAACTTCGGCACCACCTCGGGCGGTCCCGCCGACTGATCCTCCGACCCATCGCGCCAGCGCGGTCCTCGAACCCGGGAGAGCGGCCATGAACCTTCTCATCAGACCGTCTCTCGCGGCCATTCTGGCGCTGGTGTCGACGATGCCCTTCGCGCGATCCTCCACGCCTCCGGCGGGGCCGATCGTGTCCTCCTGGATGGCGTCGGCGCCCATCGTCGCCAGGCTCGATCGGCGCCACGCCCATCGACGCATGGATCGGCGTCCTCAGTAAGCGTCTCGCGTTCCGGCCGGCGGCGCGGGGCTCACGGTTCCGGATGCAGGAAGCCGTGGACGGCCTGGACCACCACCGACCCCTCCCCTACCCCGGAGGCGACCCGCTTCACCGAGCCCGCGCGCACGTCACCCACGGCGTAGAGACCGGGGACCACCGTGGCGTAGGGCGACAGGGCGGGCGTGCCGTCTCTCAGCAGGCCGGTCGGGACGAACCCCTTCGGATCGAGGGTGAGGCAGTCCGCGAGCCATCCGGTATTCGGCACGGCGCCGATCATGACGAAGACGTTGCCGATGACCGTCGTCTCGCTGACCCCGCTCGCCCGATCGGTCCAGGTCACCGATGTCAGGGTGTCGTCGCCCACGAGCGCGGTGATCTCGGTCTGCGTATGCAGGGTGACGCGCGGCGACGACGCGATCCGCTGCACGAGGTAGTCGGACATCGTCGCGGCGAGGCCGTCGGCCCGCACGAGGAGGTGCACGTGCGCCACCGTGCGGGACAGGAACATCGCGGCCTGGCCGGCCGAGTTGCCGCCGCCGACCACGATCACCGCCTCGCCGGCACAGAGCTGCGCTTCCATGGCGGTGGCGGCGTAATGGATGCCCTGCCCCTCGAAATGCGCGTAGCGCGGCAGATCCAGGCGGCGATAGCGGGCGCCGGTGGCGGCGATGACGGCGCGTGCCGAGACGGCGGTGCCGTCCTCGAGGATCACCCGGAAGGGCGACCCGCCGCAATCGAGCCCCGTCGCCATGCGGGAGATCGCGAGCCGCGCCCCGAACTTCTGGGCCTGGACCTGCGCGCGGCCGGCGAGGGCCTGACCGGAGATCCCTGTCGGAAAGCCGAGATAGTTCTCGATCTTCGAGGAGGTGCCGGCCTGGCCGCCGGGCGCGAGCCCTTCGATGACGATGGTGTCGAGCCCCTCGGAGGCGGCATAGACGGCGGCCGCCAGGCCCGCCGGTCCGGCGCCGATTACCGCCACGTCGTAGACGCGGCCGGGATCGATCGCCTCCGTCAGCCCGAGGGCGTCCGCCAGCGCGGCGTTGGTGGGATTGCGCATCACCGCCGCGCCCGGCGCGATCACCACCGGCAGGTCGGCCTCGGCCAGGCCGAACCCGTCGAGGGCGTTGCGGGACGCCGGGTCGCTCGCGGTGTCGAGGATGCGGTGCGGGTAGGCGTTCCGGACGAGGAAGCGCTCCAGGCGGAGGGTCTCCCGCTGATGGCCGGGGCCGATCAGGACGACGCCGCCCCGCCCGTGGCGGATCAGGCCGACCCGGCGCAGGATGAAGGCCCGCATGATGATCTCGCCGATATCCGGTTCGGCGGTGACCAGGCGGCGAAAGGCGGCGCGGTCGATCCGCACCACCCGCGTCTCCACCACGGTGCGGCCGGAGACCAGGATCTCCCGGTCGTTGAACAGGTCGAGCTCGCCCGTGAACTGACCTTCGGTGTGGACGACGAAGACCCTGGCGGCCCCCTCGTGGTCGGTCTCGAACATCTCGATCCGGCCGGCGAGGACGAGGAAGAAATCCACCCGCCGCTGGCCCCTGGCGAAGATGAGCGTACCCGCCGGCAGGGTCTCCTCCATGCCGTAGCCGGCGACCCGGCTCTCCATCTCCGCGCCGAGGCGGGGGAAGGTCTGCGCCGTCCGGTCGTCGCCGTCGGATTCCGCCGGGAGGAGGGTGTCGGTCATCTCGGATCACTCCGTCTCGTCGAAGGCGAACCTGCCACCCCTGCCCCGGATGGCGTCCCGTCCCGCCGCCGCCACCGTAGCTGCAGGGACGGCACGCTCCCTGGCTTGTCCGATCACGCGATGTTTTGCACGGTCCGGCGCCAATTCCCGTCTGTCGCTCGATCGGCCGGGGTGACGCGCTCAAGAAGAGGGATGGTCCTCCGGCGAAGCAGGTTTCGCAGAAGTGGCCCCCGGTTCTGCGACAAGAACCTGCGACACACCAGAGAGCGAAGCGTTGGCTCGCTAACGCGTCGCTCTGCTTGACGCGGATCGTTCAAATCATGGAACGTCCGTGCAAGACGAGTGGCCCGGCCCATGATGACTCGATGCCGGCCGGATCGGCGGTGCAGCCCGGTCCCTTCGTCGTCCACGCGAACGCCGCGCCCCCTCGCCAATAAACGACAGTATAGTTCACAAGGCATGCGGTCACGCTTCATGGTCCGCTCGAACGGCCGAGGCATTCATCCGCCGTCCAGGCCGCCGGAAATGGGGAGATGGCGATGCGTCAGGCCGTTCATGCACAGGGTCCGGCGATCGTGCGCCAGACGGTCCGGTCGCTGGAGGGCGTCGGCTCCCGGTTCTCCGTCACGCTACCGTGTGCCGACCGGCCGGACGACGGGGCGCCTCGGTGCCCTGTCGAGGCCAGGGAGGGGCGATGGACGCGCCTGTCGTAGCGGCCCCCTCGCCTCCCCGTTCCGGGATCGGCCCGGACACCCGCCGGACGGGCCGGCTCCTGGGAGTCCTCGCCCTCGGCCTCGCCCTGGCGATCTTCCTCGTCGATGCGTTCACGCCCCTCGAAGGCGCGGTGGCCGTGCTTTACGTGGTCGTCGTGCTCGTCTCCGCGCGGGCGTTCCGGCGGAACGGGGTGATCCTGACGGCGTCCGGCTGCCTGCTTCTGACGGCGGTGGCCTATTTCCTGTCGCACCGATTCTTCGACAGCGACTCGGCGCTGCTGCGCGCCCTGGTCAGCCTGGCGGCCATCGCGATCAGCGCGCTCCTGGTGCTGCGCAATCAGGCGGCGGCCCGCATCCTCGCGGAGCAGGCCGAACTGCTCGAACTCACCCACGATCCCATCTTCGTGCGCACGCCCACCGATACGGTGACGTTCTGGAACCGCGCCGCGGAAGACCTCTACGGCTGGCGCCGGGACGAGGTCCGGGGGCGCAACGTGCACGTCCTCCTGCGCACGGCCTTCCCCGGTGGCGAGGCGGCGATCCGAGACGCGCTGATGCGGAACGGGCGGTGGGAGGGCGAACTCGTCCAGACGGTGCGGTCCGGCGCCAGGGTGGTCGTCGAGAGCCGCTGGTCGCTCCAGCGCGACGCCGGCGGCCAGCCGCTCGCGGTCCTCGAGACGAACACCGACATCACCGAGCGCAAGCGCGCCCATGCGGCCCTGGCCGAGAGCGAGCGGCGCTACCGCACCATCTTCGATACGGCCCGCGTGGCGATCCTGCAGCAGGATTGGCGAGAGGTGAAGGCTGTCCTCGACGCGGTCCCGCCCGATGCGGCCACGCCTCTTCGCGCCTATCTCCACGCCCATCCGGAGGTCGTCCGCGATCTCCGCCGCAGCGTCACCATCGTCGACGCCAATGCCGAATTGCGGCGGCTGATCGGCGCCGATGCGGGCGCTGCGGCGCCGCGATCCCTCGACGCGCTCCTGTTCGAGGACGAGCCCACCTTCATCGAGGCGCTGCTGGCGCTGGCGCGGGGCGAGACCTTCTTCGAGGGCGAGACCACGATCCGCGCGCTGTCCGGCGATCCGGTGCCGATCCTCTTCGGCATCACGTTCCCGTCCCATGCGGACGGGTTCGAGGGCGTGCTGGTCTTCGCCGTGGACATCACCGAGCGCAAGCAGGCGCAGGAGGCGCTGCTGGCGGTCCAGGCCGAGCTGGCCCATACCGCGCGGGTGACGACGCTCGGCGAACTCACCGCCTCCATCGCCCATGAGGTGAACCAGCCCCTGGCGGCCATCGTCACCAATGGCGAGGCAGCCCTGCGCTGGCTGAGGCGGAGCCCGCCGGACCTCGGCGAGGTTTCGGCCGCGGTGACCCGGGTGGTGGCGAGCGGCAGCCGGGCCGGCGAGATCGTGTCCCGCATCCGGACCTTCCTCGCCAAGACGCCGCCCCCGCGCGACTGGCTCGACCTGCGTGAGATGATCGGGGAATCGGTCCTTCTCGTGGAGCGCGAGATGGTCCGCGGCGGCGTGCGCCTGATCCGCGACGTCGCCTCCGACGTGACCCTGGTGCACGGGGACCGGGTGCAGTTGCAGCAGGTGCTCATCAACCTGATGGTGAATGCGATCCAGGCCATGGCCACGGTCACCGAACGGCCCCGCCTCCTCACGATCCGTGTCGCGCCGGACGGGGCAGAGCATGTCCGCGTCACCGTCGCCGATAGCGGCGGGGGGATCGCGGCGGAGGCCGTCGAGCGGGTCTTCCAGCCGTTCTTCACCACCAAGGCGGACGGGATGGGCATGGGGCTGGCGATCTGCCGCTCGATCGTCGAGGCGCATGGGGGGCGCCTCTGGATCACCGGTCACGACGATCCGGGCGCCGCCTTCCACTTCACCATACCGACCACGGCCGAGAGGGAACCATGATCCGAGGCAACGCGGCGGGGCCGGCACGCGCGTCGGCCGCGAGGCAGACCGTCTTCGTCGTGGATGACGACCCCGATATCCGGGAGGCCCTGTCCGGCCTGCTCCGCTCCATCGATCTCGCCTGCGCCGCCTTCGCGTCGGTGGCGGAGTTCCTGGCCGCGCCGCGCCCCCTGGGCGCCGGCTGTCTCGTGGTCGATGTCCGCCTGCCGGGCGTGAGCGGCCTCGAGTTCCAGGGCCAGCTCAGCGCGCTGGGGATCGACCTGCCGATGATCCTGATGACGGGGCACGGCGATATTCCGATGACCGTGAAGGCGATGAAGGCCGGGGCGGTGGACTTCCTCGCCAAGCCGTTCCGCGAGCAGGACCTCCTCGACGCCATCGGCACCGCCCTGGCGCGCGACGCGGTCCAGCGCAGCGCGCATGCGGCCCTCGACGATCTCAGGGCCGATTACGAGACCCTCACCGCGCGTGAGCGCGAGGTGATGGCGCAGGTCACCGCCGGCCTGATGAACAAGCAGGTGGCCGGCAATCTCGGGCTCAGCGAGATCACGGTGAAGATCCACCGGGGCCACGTCATGCGCAAGATGAAGGCGCGCTCCCTGGCCGATCTGGTTCGTAGCGCCGAAGCCCTCGGCGTCTCGCATGCCGGCGGCGCGCCGACGCGGTGACCGATCCGCCGGCCTTTAGCGAAAGGTGGAGGCTGGCAAACCTCCGTATGATTCCAACCCACGGTGCGAGGGACCATATCTCGGCTCGGGCCAACGTTTACCGGCCCAAGACTTCCCAGTCCAAGACTCGCCGGTCACAGGGACCGGAAGGCGAACCCGTAGGTCAATGGAATGCCAGCTCTGCCTGTGATCGCGATCGTCGACGACGACGAGGACGTGCGCGTGGCGACCGGAAGCCTCGTGCGCTCCCTCGGCTACACCGCCCGCATCTACGCCTCGGCGCGTGATTTCCTCGAGAGCTGTCCGGTGGACGCGCCCGACTGCGTCATCACCGACGTGCAGATGCCCGGCATGACCGGCGTGGAGATGCACCGGGGCCTGCTCGCCCTGGGGTCGCGGGTGCCGGTGATCTTCGTGACGGCGTTCCCCACCGAGGCCCTGCGCAACACCGTCCTGGCGGCGGGCGCCAGCGATTTCCTGGGCAAGCCCTGCGACGGCGCGACGATCATCCGCTCCCTGGAGCACGCCCTGACGGGCGGGTCGGCGAGGGATGCGACGGCGTGATCGGCGTCAAGCAGTGAGCGGGCGGCGACCGGCGCGCCTGCGCGTCGGCCGTCGCGAAAACCCGGCTCAGCCCTTCACGAAGGCGAGGAGGTCGGGGTTGATGACGTCGTGGTGGGTGGTGAGCATCCCGTGCGGGAATCCCGGATAGGTCTTGAGCGTGCCATTGGCCAAGAGCTTGACCGATTTCAGCGCCGCATCCGCGATCGGGACGATCTGATCGTCCTCGCCATGCAGGACCAGCGTCGGCACCGTGATGACTTTCAGATCGTCGGTCTGGTCGGTCTCGGAGAACGCCGCGATGCCGTCGTAATGGGCCTTCGCGCTGCCCATCATGCCCTGGCGCCACCAATTCCGGATCACGCCCTGCTGCACGGTCGCGCCGTCGCGGTTGAAGCCGTAGAAGGGGCTGCTCGCCACGTCGAGGAAGAACTGCGCGCGGTTGGCGGCGGTGGCCGCGCGGAACCCGTCGAACACCGCGATCGGCAGACCCTCGGGATTGGCCTCCGTCTTGAGCATCAGCGGCGGCACCGCCGAGACCAGCACGGCCTTGGCCACGCGGCCGGCCGGCTCACCGTGCTTGGCCACGTAGCGGGCGACCTCGCCGCCGCCGGTGGAATGGCCGATATGCACGGCGTCGCGCAGATCCAGCGCCTCGCTCACCGCGAAGGCGTCGGCGGCGTAGTGATCCATGTCGTGGCCGGTATCGACCTGGGCCGAGCGGCCATGGCCGCGCCGGTCATGCGCCACGACCCGGTAGCCGTGATGCAGGAAGAACAGCATCTGCGCGTCCCAATCGTCCGACGAGAGCGGCCAGCCGTGGTGGAACACGATGGGCTGGGCGCTCTTGGGACCCCAATCCTTGAAGAAGATCTCGACGCCGTCCTGGGTGGTGACGAAGGGCATGGGAGGATGTCCGGTTCGGGAGGGGGCTGGTCCGAGCTATGGAAGCAAGGCGCCGGGTCGGCTTGACGATTCGCGTCACCGCTTGGACGAATGCGCCATTGCCGATGCCCTCGGCCGGACGGCCCTACTCGGCGAGCAGGCTTTCCAGGAAGAACACCCGCCGCGCCGTCTCATCGAGATTGCAGCTCGAGGCGGCGATCAGGTCCATGGTTCCGCCTCCCCCGAAGATCATCGTCAGCTTGCAGGAGGCGGTCCTGTAGGCCAGCCAGCCCCGCTGGGAATCGCGCAGCGCCGTCTTCTCCTCGTCCGTCGATTTGCGCATGAGCGTCTGATAGGCGGCGTTCAGCTTCTTGTCCTGCAGCGACAGTTCAGCGGAGGCACAATCCAGCATTTCGGCCGTGACGCCACCGGACTTGTCCATGCATTTATCGTAGTCCGGTGAATAGGTCTGCGTATTCATGCCGGCGGCGTAGGACGGCTCGACGACGATGCTGCCGAGCAGGCTGACCATCACGGCGACGGGAAAGGCTAGTGTGCGAGTCATTGTGATCTTCGGTTCTCCAGACAAGAACAGCCATGATCTGACCGGTATGAAGCCGGCTCTCAGGTGGCCGTGGAAGCCGGACGTCATGGCGCCCGGTTCTGCAATGATCCCGCCTCGCTCCGCAAGGCGCTGCCGGTCGTCCCCTTGTCAGCGCATCAGCCACGACACCAGCCAGATGCCGCCTGCAAGGACGGCCCCGAAGATCAGTGTCCGGACGAGGATGTAGACCAGCAGGATTCGTCGCGGAAAATGCGCGCGCGTGGCGGCATTCAGCATCTGCCGCACGCGTGCGACAGAGAGGATCGCGCCGAGGGCGACGATCGCCCCGATGAGAAGCTGCGTCATCGCCTCACAGCACCGCTCGGCAGGTCATCGACGGCGGTGTTGCGGCAGCGCTCGCTCGGACCAGCGGATTCCGAGGCGGGACAGATCACAGCTGTGGCATGGGAGCGGGACGGGGCCGGGGCGCGGGCGCCATTTCTCGCGGGGCGGGCGGAGACGCCGGGGCTTCGATCCGCGCGGGCGGCGGGGCTTCGACGCGGGCGGGAGGTGCTGCCACGCCGGCGGCGGCGGCGGCGGCGGCGGTGGCGGCGGGCGCATTCGCCGCCGGCGGTGGCGGAGAAGCCGGCACCTGCCGGGGCGCGGGTGTCGCCCCGCGGACCGTGTCGCGCAGGAAGTCGCCGGTGCTGGCGGCCCGCGCCGCCGGTGCCGTCGCGGTGGTCCCGGCGGCCTGGCCCGCGCCGTTGCCGCGCGGTGCGGGCGCCTGCGAGACGGCGGGAGCCTGGCGGCGTTCGCCCTCCGGCACCGTGATCCGGAAGGTGTAGGGCACCGTCGTTCCGTCGGGGAAGGTCACGGCGACGGACAGGGTATCGAGACCGGAGAAATCGGACCGTGCGGTATAGAAGATCGACATCGAATCCTTCTTCACGTCCTCGCAGCCATCCACCTGCCGGATCGTGGCGCCCCGCTCGTCGATCTTGTTGCTGAGGATCCTGAACTCGCGGCGTATTTCGACGCGTCCGCCGCGCGGTGGCGAGACCATATCGACCAGGGCCGCCTTGGAGCGGCATCCTTGCGTCGGAAAGTAATGGGTGAAGCCCTGGAGGAAGATCCGCTGGCCCGGGCGGGCGGTCTTGTTCTCGGTCTCCGCCTGCGCCGGCAGCACGAGGCCATGCCCGGGGAGGCCGGCGAGGCCGGCGAGCGCCAAGGATCGGAGGGCAAAGGATCGCAAGGCAAAGTTCGGGAGACGGTGTTTCATAGGGCTTCTCCTCGGCTTCGGGACGGGCGTGTCGTGGCGGGCGCTCAACCGGGGCTGGACCGCTCCAGGACCGGCTTGCCGCCATCCGTGCGGAAGCGGACGGTGTAGGTGCTGTTGGACGTCTGGGCGCTGCACGTGATCACCACGGGACCGCCCATGGGGTTGGGCATCTCGCAGACGCCCTTGGCCTTCACGAGGAGGCTCTGGCCGCGCTCCTCGTACATGACTTCGTCGATGGGCTGACGCAGGGTGCCGCTCTCGACCCATCCCTTCGCCGATGCGAGGAAGCTGACCTCCCGGTCGTCGGTGGTTCCGAACACGAACTCGGCCCGTGCCGACCCGGTGGTGGAGGAATTCCTGGCGGTGGGGGCGCAGGACGCGGTGATGTCCTCGCCATCGACCACCAGCGATTCGCAGCGGCCCTTGAAGGTCAGCTTCAGGACCATCCCCGGCGGTGTCTCTCCCGTCTCCGTCCCCGCATTGTCCCGGCGCACGGGCGGCGAGGCCGGGCGCGCGGTCGCGGCCGGCGGCGTTTCGGCGGGCGGGGCGCGGCCCGGATCGGTACCGGGCCGGTCCGACGCGTCGCGAGGCTGTCCGGCCTGCCAGACACAGAGACGCGCCTCCGCACCCTCCCAGCACGGCCCCTTGGGCGCCAGGGTGCCGAGGGGAGCCGTCGCCTGCGGTGCGCCGGGGCGCTCGTTCCACGAGGCGGTGGCCTTCTGCGGGTCCCGTGGATCGCGGGTGAGCCGCGCGATGAAGTCCAGCCCTCCCCTGGCATAGGAGCGGACCTCGAATCCGCCCGCCCCGTCCTGCCCGGCATCCACCCGGAACTGGCAGGGGCCGTCGATCCGGGCCGCGCCCCTGACCTCGATGAGACAATCGGCGGTGCGGGGCGCGCCGATCCCGGGTGCCGGCGCGACGCCGCCCCCGGCGAAACCGGGACGGCCCTCGCCGATCTTCCAGGCGCAGGTCCGGGTGCGTGGTCCCGTCCAGCAGGCCCCGCCGGAGGTGACGGCTTCGGAGGGGCCCTCGTCCGGCTTGCCGCCGGGCGTCTCGTTCCATGTCGCCGTGCCGCTTCCGGGGCTCGTCACCGCCACCACCACCCCGTAGCGGAGGTAGCCGTTCTCGTAAGTGGCGAGACGGAACCCGCCCGTCCCGTAGCTGCGCGCGTCGGTCAGGAACTCGCAGACGCCGTTGATGGCGATCCTGCCATCGGCCTCGACGTAGCAATCGGCCTTGCGGACCTTGATCTGCGCTTCGGCGCTGCCGGGTTGGACGAGGGCCAGCATGAGAATGCCCGCCAGGAGGGCGAGGCAACGGCCGACCCGCCGGCAAGGCGAGTCGGGAATGTTCGGTTCGCGATCAGCCGCCACGCGCATCTCCTAAGGGTTGCCGAGGAGGCGGCGCGCCGCCTGGATGGTCCGGTCGTTGCGCTGGTCGACGATGCGGCCCTGATAGAGATTCCGGTCGGCCAGGCGCTGCTGCAGGGCGGCCCAGAAGCCGGCGCCCCACTTGTCCTCGCTGAGGTTCTGAATGATGTCGGTGGACTTCAATTCCAGGGCGCGGATCGTCATGTCCGCCGCCTTCCCGGGGGCGCGGGGGAAATTGGCGCCGCCGACATCGTAGAGGAAGGCCGCCGCCGCGGCCGCTGGCGCGAAGGACCGCTCCGCCACGAGGCGTTCGAGATACCGGCTCGCCAGGGCGGCGTCGGGTGCGGTGATCCGCTGCTTGTTGGTGTTGGCCGGGGACAGGAGGAGTGCATAGAGATACTGCGCCACCGATACGC
The DNA here is from genome assembly GCF_001422895.1 of Methylobacterium sp. Leaf106. NCBI lineage: Bacteria > Pseudomonadati > Pseudomonadota > Alphaproteobacteria > Hyphomicrobiales > Methylobacteriaceae > Methylobacterium > Methylobacterium sp. Leaf106. Next base: position 62,945 of record NZ_LMNB01000004.1, on the reverse strand, counting down.
CGCTCTCCGCCAGGGCGCGAAGCTTCCCCTCGGCGGCGGCGTCGGTGGTCGCGCTCTTGAAGAGCGCCATCATCTCGTCGGTGCTCGGCGCCGGCGCCGGTGCCGGTGCCGGTGCCGGGGGGCGCGCCTGGGGCGGCGGCTGGCCCGGATCGGCCGGCCGGCCCTGCGGAGCGGCGGCGGTGCCGGACAGGGCACGGATGGCCGCCTGGGTCTGGGGCGTCGCCGCCCCGTCGGCCGGCCCGGAATAGAAGCCGCGCCGGGCGAGATTGCGCTGGATCGCGGCCACGAGATCGGGGGGCTGGCGGCCGAGATCGTCGGTGAAGGTGCCTATGGCCAGCGGCAGCCTGGCCGCCACCGTGTCCATGTAGATGTCGGCGGCCTTCTGCGGGTCTTTCGGCACGCCGCTCTCCGCGTCGGCGTAGCAGCCGGCGATCCAGAAGAGCGTCGACCAGGAGTTCAGATAGTTGTTCCGGATCGCGACCGGGTTCGCCTGAAAGGCGAGCCCGTAGCGACAGCCGCGCTTCAGGTCGTACTGGCCGCGCCCGCGGTTGAGCAGGAGGTCGGTCATGCCCCGCTGGGCGCCCGGATAACCGAGATCGGCGGGCTTCTGATAATAGCTCAGGGCGGTGGCGGCATCGGCCTTGACGGGGTTCTTGACGTAGATCCCGGCCCATTCGGGATTGTAGAGGGCGCCCATGAACGAGCGGGCGGAGATGTCGCCGGCATCCGCCGCGGCCTTCAGCTTGTCGAAGGCGGCCTTGTCGCCATCCTTGCCGGCTTTGTCGAGGAGGTCGAGATAGGTCTTCTCGCTCTCCTTGCTGTCGGCCGGCTTGCCCCATTCCCCGGCGGGCTTCAGCACCGCGAGAGCCAGGCCGGCCGCGAGGGCGACCGCTACCTGTGGCAGGGCGAACCAGGCGAGACGGTAGCGCGCATCCGCATACCAGAGCGCGGCGTGCGCGCCGAGCCGGTCGGTCCCGCTCACGACTTCGCCTTCATGTAGGCGCGCAGGGCCGTGATGACGGCGGGGTTGCGCTTGTTCTCGACGGGGAGCGTGTAGAAGCCGCGCGCCGTCAGCTCGGCCTGGAGGGCGCCCCAGAACGGGCCGCTCCAGCTGCCCGCCTCCTCGAACAACAGCCAGAAGGTGACCTGGTCGTCCTTGAGGTCGACGCCGCGCAGGGCGAGGGCGGCCGCCTTCTTCGGATCCTTGGCGACGTTGCCCCAGCCTTGATCGTAGATCGAGGCGGCCTCACCCGCCGCCATGACGTTGCCGGCGGCCGCGGCGCGCTCGTAATAGGCGACGGCGACCTGCGCATCCGGCGCGAAGACCTGTCCCTTGTTCCGCACCGGATTGTACAGGCGCGCATAGGCGATCTGCGCGTCCGCGTCGCCGGAATCGGCCCGGGCCTTGAGCTGCGCCATCTTCCCCCGGTCTCCGGCCATGGCGGCCCCCGCCAGGGCCGTGACTTCCGGGTCCGGCCCGCTCGGTGCCACCTTGCGCGGCTCGGGCCTCGGGGCCGCGACGGTGTTCTTGATCCCGGCCTCCACCTGGAGGGCCGTGACGATGGCGGGATTGGCGCGCCCGTCCACGAGGCCGATATAGCGCCCGGACTTGGCGAGATGGCGCTGGATCCCCGCCACCAGGGCCGGGCTCTGCATGCCGAGATTGTTGACGAAGGCGTCGATGGTCGGCTGGTGCTTGCGCCACAGCACCGCGGTCACCAGCTCGCCCGCCCGGACGGGATCCTGCGGCAGGCCGCTCTCGGGCTCGACGTAGCATTTGGCGAGCTTGACGGTGACGCGCTCCTCGCCGGTAATCGTCCGGTTGAGCGTCTCCGGGTCGTCCATCCAGGTCTGGGCGAGGCGGCAGCCGCGCTTGAGGTCGCCATTGGGGTTGGCGGGGTCGAGGAGCACGTCGGCCAGGCGCGTGATCGCCAGGAGGTCGCCCGCCGCGGCGCCGGGAGCATAGAGGGCGGCGGCCCGGGAGAAGTCGTTGGGCGACGGCTTCTTCGGGAAATAGGCGGCGGTCAGCGGGTCGTAGAGCGTGCCGAGTTTGGTCGCGGCGTCGATCTGGTTGCGCGTGGCCGCGGCGGTGAGTTCCTGGAACGCCTTGAGGTCGCCCTCCTTGCCGGCCCGGTCGCGCAAGGTCGTCAGTTCGGCCACCCGCGCCTTCGAGACCGTGGCCGGCTGTCCCCATTCCCCCTGCGCGGCCAGGGACAGGCACAGCCCCGCCAGCCCCAGCGTCACCACCTGCGGCAGGCCGAACCAGGCCAGGCGGTAGCGGGCATCGCCGTACCATAGGGCCGCGTGCGCGCGCAGCCACTCGTCTCGCGCGTTGCTCATGGTCTCGATGGGCTCCGGGCCGTTTCGTTCGCCTGGGCGAAGCGTCGGATCGCGGCGATGACCGCGTCGTTGCGGCGGTTCTCGACCGGGTTGGTGTAGATGCCGCGCGCGGCGAGCGCCCGCTGGAGCGCTCCCCAGAAGGCGGGGCTCCAGGTCGCGCCGAAGACCGGGTCCGTCAGAAAGAGTTGGTAGCCCGGATCGAGCTCGAGTTGGCGAAGGATGAGGGAGGCCGCCCGGTCCGGGTTCTTCTCCAGGGCGCCCGCGCCCTTGTCGTAGAGACCCGCCGCCTGGGCGGCGGCGTCGCGGGCGCCGGCCGCTGCCGCCCGCTCGAAATTGGCGGCGGACCGCCGGGCGTCCGGCGCGAAGACCTCGCCCTTGTTGAGGAACGGGCTGTAGAGGTAGCCGAGGGTCGCCAGCGCGGTGGCATCGCCCCGGTCGGCGATGGCCTGAACCCGCGCCAGGGCGGCGAGATCCCGGGTCGCCGCCTGGGCGAGGCTGCGGAACTCCTCAGCCGTCAGGCCGGTGCCGGTCTCGGCACGGCGCTCCGGGGCGGGATCCGGCAGGAACGGGCGCAGGCCCGCCTCCCGTTCCAGCGCCGCGATCGTCTCGGGGTGGACGAGCCCGTCCACCGGACCGGTGTAGCGGCCGATGGTCCGCGCCGCCATCGCCTCCTGCAGCGCGCGGATCAGCGCGGGCTTGTGCAGGCCGAGGCCGCGCACATAGGTGCGGATCGACGGTTCGTATTTCAGCCGGAGGGTGTCGACGATGAGGTCGCCGGCCCGCCGCGGATCCTGGGGAATGCCGCTCTCGGCATCGACGAGGCAGCGGGCGAGCTTCTCGGCCAGGCGCTCCTCCCCGCGAAGCATGTCCCGCGTCGTCGCCGGATGGTCGAGCCAGGCCTTGGCCAGGCGGCATCCCCGTCTCCGGTCGTCCTCGGAACCGGCTTCCTCGAGCAGCAGGTCGGCGAGGCGTGCGATGGCCACGAGGTCTCCGGCCTCGCTGCCGGCGCGGTAGAGCTCGGTTGCGCGCGCACGATCGCTCGGCACGGCCTTGCGCGGGAATTTTCCGGCGACGAGGGGATCGTAGAGGGTCGCCAGCCGGGTCTGAGCGTCGATCTCCCCCGCCTTGGCTCCGGCCGCGAGCTGGCTCAGCGCGGCGGCGTCGCCCTCCCCGCCCGCGCGGTCGCGCAGGATTTCGAGTTCGGCGGCGCGCTGCCGGGACCCGGTGGCGGGGCGACCCCATTCGCCCTGCGCCACGAGGGCGAAGAGCAGGTTGGCGAGCAGAACGGTGCCGGCCTGCGGCAGGGCGAGCCAGGCCAGCCGGTACCAGGGATCCTCGTACCACAGGCTGCCATGGACGGCGGCGCGCGGGGTCATCGTGCCGGATCTCATGCGCTCACGACGCCGTGGCGGAGGGCGCCGCGCCCCCGATGGCGCGCTCGACGTCGACGAGTTCGAACTGGCCGTGATCGCCCAGGGGATCGGCCGAGAGCCGCAGGGCCTGGGCCTCGCGCAGGCGCTCGAGGAGCGTGCGCATCTCGCGCGCGTTCGCCCAGTCGCGGCCTTGCGCGCGCCGCTCGATCCACGGGAGCAGCAGGGTCTCGAACCGGGCCGGCAGCCGGAACGATTGCCGGGTCGCCATCAGGCGCAGGATCTCGAGGAGGTCGTAGGGATCGTAGGCCGGGAACTCGATCGTCTTGGTGAAGCGGCCGGCAAGCCCCGGATTGGTGTCGATGAACCGGCTCATGTCCTCGGTGTAGCCGGCGACGATGACGATGATCCGGTCGCGGTTGTCCTCCATGAACTTCAGCAGGGTGTCGATCGCCTCCTTGCCGAAATCGCTGCCGCCACCGCCGCCGCCTGCGGCCAGGGTGTAGGCCTCGTCGATGAACAGGATGCCGTCGAGGGCCTCCTTGCAGCGCTCCAGGGTCCGCGCCGCGGTCTGCCCGACATAGCCCGCCACCAGCCCGGCGCGGTCGACCTCCACCACGTGGCCCTTCCGCAGGACGCCCAAAGCCTTGAAGATGTCGCCCATGATGCGCGCCACCTCGGTCTTGCCGACGCCGGGAGGACCGGTGAACACCATGTGCTGGCTCACCGCGCCGACCTCGATGCCCTCCGCGCGCCGCTTGGCATCCACCAGGACCCGCGCCACCACGGTCTTCACCTGCTGCTTGACCGGGGCGAGTCCGATCATCGCCTCGAGGCGGCCGATGACCCTGCGCGCCTCCTCCATGTCGATCGCGCCGGCGCCCTGGCTGCCGAGGGCGGCGGCGATGTCCGAGGGCTCGAACCGGTTGATGTCGCCGCCGGGATGGGCGGAGAGCCGCATCGCCTGGGCCTGGCGGGCCTTCTCCAGCACCGTGCGCATCTCGCGGGCATTGGCCCAATCCTCGGCGCGGGAGCGGGCGCTCACATAGGGGAGCAGCTCCTTCTGGAAGCCCTCCGGCAGGACGAAGCCCTGGTTGGCCGCCAGTGTCGATGAACCGGCGCATGTCGTTGGTGTAGCCGGCCACGATGACGATGATCCGGTCGCGGTTGTCCTCCATGAACTTCAGCAGGGTGTCGATCGCCTCCTTGCCGAAATCGCCGCCGCCTGACCCGCCGGGTGCCAGCGCGTAGGCCTCGTCGATGAACAGGATGCCGTCGAGGGCCTCCTTGCAGCGCTCCAGGGTCTTGATCGCGGTCTGGCCGGCATAGCCCGCCACCAGCCCGGCCCGGTCGACCTCGACGAGGTGTCCCTTGCGCAGCACCTTCAGCGCCTTGAAGACGCTGCCGAGCACCCGCGCCACCTCGGTCTTGCCGACGCCGGGGGGACCGGTGAAGACCATGTGCTGGCTCATGGCCGCCACGGGCAGGTTCTGGGCGCGGCGCTGCTGCTCCACCTGCATCCGGGCGATGACGCCCTTCACCTCCGCCTTCACCGGCGCGAGGCCGACCATGCCGTCCAGGGTCGCGAGCGCCGTGGCGAGGAGGTCCTTCTTCTCCACCGCCGCGCCGTCATCCTCGAACTGGATCGGACGGATCTTCCGGTTCGCCCTCTCCTGATCCATCGCGCGCCGCATGCCGGCGATCCGCGCCGGAATGTAGGTGGCGGCGAGCAGGCCGCCGACGATTCCCCCCAGGATCAGAACGTTGCGCAGCAGGGCCGAGGGTGTCGCCGCCAGGGGGGCGAGCACGTCCGGCCGCAGGGCGACCACCAGGGCGGTCGCGCCCAGCACGATGGCCAGGAAGAGGGCGGCGGGATGCTTGTCGAGGCGTTCCATGGATGTGACGTGCCTTGATGCGGGTCGGGCGCGGTACGTGTCGCGGTCCGGAATGGGCGCTGGCCCTCAGGCGTCCTCGCCGATCGCGAAGAGCAGGTCGACGATCTCCAGGCGGCGCATGTCGCCGCCCTCCAGGGCGACGCGGGCGGCCTGCGCCTCGCGGGCCTTTTCCAGGAGGGTGCGCATCTCGCGGGCGTTCGACCAGTCGTCGGAGCGGGAACGCTGGGCGAGCCATGGGGTCAGCGCCGCCTCGAATCCCTCGGGCAGCGCGAATTGCTGGCGGGCGGCCATGCGCCGGAGGATCTCGCAGAGCTCCTTCGGCTTGTAGGGCGGGAACTCGATGGTCTTGGTGAAGCGCCCGGCGAGACCCGGATTGGTGTCGATGAACCGGCGCATGTCGTTGGTGTAGCCGGCCACGATGACGATGATCCGGTCGCGGTTGTCCTCCATGAACTTCAGCAGGGTGTCGATCKCGCGGGCATTGGCCCAATCCTCGGCGCGGGAGCGGGCGCTCACATAGGGGAGCAGCTCCTTCTGGAAGCCCTCCGGCAGGACGAAGCCCTGGTTGGCCGCCATGCGCTGCAGGATCTCGGCGAGTTCCGGCGGGCTGTAGGGCGGGAACTCGATGGTCTTGGTGAAGCGGCTGGCGAGACCCGGATTGGTGTCGATGAACCGGCGCATGTCGTTGGTGTAGCCGGCCACGATGACGATGATCCGGTCGCGGTTGTCCTCCATGAACTTCAGCAGGGTGTCGATCGCTTCCTTGCCGAAATCGCCGCCGGCCCCGCCCGCGAGGGTGTAGGCCTCGTCGATGAAGAGCACCCCGTCGAGGGCCTCCTGGCACTTCTCCAGGGTCTTGGCGGCGGTCTGCCCGACATAGCCCGCCACCAGCCCGGCGCGGTCGACCTCCACGAGATGGCCCCGGCGCAGCACGTTCAGGGCGCGGAAGATCTCGCCGATCGCCCGGGCAACCTCGGTCTTGCCGACGCCGGGAGGGCCGGTGAAGATCATGTGCTGGCTGATCGCCGAGACCGGGAGGCCTTCCGCGCGGCGGCGCTGCTCCAGTTCGAGCCGGGCGATGAGGGCGTTGACCTCGCGCTTGACCGGCGCGAGGCCGACCATGCCCTCGAGCGTGGCGATGACCTCTTCCGGCGACCGCGCCTCGACGATGCGGCGCGGGGCGAAGAGCAGGCGCGGCAGGCTCAAGCCCCTGGCCGGTTGCCCCAGGCCCGCCTCGGCCCGCCGCGCGGCCGTGGCCGTCACCACGAGGCCGAGGGCGGCGAAGAGGGCGGCGGCCGACCCGATGGCGGCTTGCCAGCGCAATTCGCTTCCGGCGGCGTTCCACCATGCCACCGGCCCGTACTCCGTGCTCATCAGCAAAGGCGTCAGGATCGCGACGAGAAGTCCCGAGATGACGAACGGGATGATGGCGGATTTCGACATCGGTCAGCCTCCGCAGGGCTTGCTGGTGTTCCAGATGACGGGGATCCGCTGGACGCCGCCCGTCGTGTCGATCTTCAGGCCCGGCGTCAGCTCGAAGAAGACGTCCTTGGCCGCGCCCTCGACGACGATCTCTCCCTTGCCGACCTCATAGGGGGCGGGGAACGGGACCGCGATGTTGATCGGCCCCTCGGCGACGTTGAAGGCCGGCGAGAGGTAGTTGCCCGCCCGGATACGCACCACGCCGCCGGCATTCGCCGTCATCTTCGACAGGCGCATGTTGCCGAGGGGCGCGGTGCAGGCCTTGGCCTGACTGACGAGCTTCTCCTTCTCCTCCGGCACCAGGGTCTCGGCGGCCTTGTCGATCTCGCTCGTCTTGACGAGGTTCAGGGCCGGCCGCTCCACGGTCCCGGCCGTCTCCCCGCCGCCGCTCAGGAGCAGGAAACCCGCGATGGCGCCCGCCGCCACGACGCCGCCCGCGAGGGCGATGACGCTCGGAGAGAGGGCTGGCTTCGACGGGCCCGGTCCGGACGGGGCGGCCTTGCTCTCGGCGCCCTTAACCTGAGCCTGCGTCTGGTGCTCAGTATTCGACATTGATCCGGCCCTTTATCTTGACTGACTTAACCTATTCGCTGCTTTTTGTTGGATTTCGTCTTTCGCACGAACATCGCTCATCGCATGAATTAAAATTATTCTAAAAATTCTCGGCGAAGATGCGTTCGTTATTCGTTCGAGCTTCTATGCACCCGCCAAAAACCGGTCTACTAGTACACATGACCTATGGCCTTGGCCTTGACCCCTCCTGCCCCTTGCCTGGCACTAGAGCGCTCTCCGCCGAAGTGGATGCCGGTTCGGCGAAAAAGAGCGCGGCACAACAAAGGTCTAGAGATGTGCCCCGACCCAACGTGGTCGGGCGCAGCTCTAGGCAGCCAATCCGGTCGCATGGGGGCTCAAGTCCGATCTTGTGATCGGGAGTGGAGTGAGTGGAACGGTGAAAGAGACGATCATCGTCGCCGATGGCCATCCGCTGTTCCGCGCGGGGATGGTGCACATCGCCGAACGGCTCTACCCGGAAGCGCTCGTGCAGGAGGCCGCCACGCTGGAACAAGTTCTGGCGCTGTCGCGTGCGGGGCCGCCGCCGGAAATCGTCTTCCTCGACCCCGTGTTTTCCGGCCTCGATCCCCATCGCGCCATCGGTGCGCTGCGCGAGGAGGTTCCGAGGGCCTCGATCGTCGTCGTCTCGATGATCGAGGACGACGCCGTGATCCGCGCGGTCATGGCCGAGGGCGCCGACGGATTCATCCGCAAATCCCTGCCCGCGAAGGAGATCGCGCGGGCGATCTCGGCGATCCGCAATGGCGAATTCGTGATCCGGCGCGACCTCGCCTCGGGCCTCTCCGCGCCGCGCTCTCCCCTGCCGGCCCTGACGCAGCGCCAGCGCGACGTCCTGCGCCTCGTCGCCATGGGGCACACCAACAAGGAGATCGCCCGCGAACTGGACATCTCCCCGTTCACGGTCCGGGTCCACGTCTCTGCGCTCCTGCGGGCCCTCGACGTCACCTCCCGTTCCGCGGCCGCGGCGAAGGCGGCCGATGCCGGGGTGTGCGGGTGACCGGCCCCGGTCCCGGCCATCGTACATCTGTCCCGGTGTCGGACCGGCGGCGCCCGTGGCATTGCTCGGCCCCATGAGGCGATCGAAGGGCATGAAGCGATCGAAGGGACTGTACGGGCGTTCGGCCCGCGTGAGCGCGTCGGCGCTGCTGGCTCTGGCGGCCTCGGCCATCGGTGGTGTCTCCCCCGCCGCGGCCGATCCGGACCTCGTCGGGCCGCCCGAGGAGACGGTGCTGGCGGCGATCTGCGGGAATCCGGCGCGCACGGAGACCGGGACCTGCCGGATGAAGGACGGCCGCCCGGCGGCGTTCTGGCACGGGGCGATGATCCCCGCCGCCACCGGGACCTGGTTCACGGGCTTCGCGACGATGCCGGCGCCGGGTGAGGACGCGGACACGCCCAACCGGCGGACCGTCGCGGCGGCGACCTTCGCGTTCGAGGATTCACGCTGGCGCCTCAAGGGTGTGCAGACCGAGATCGGGCGCATCGGCACCGGCAACCGCAACGGGGACGCTCCGCAGGTGGACGAGGGGCTCGGGGCGGTGACCAGGGCCGTGAACCGGGTGCGCCTGGTGATGGGCCTGCGCCTCACCTCGTATGGAGCGGCGGGCGCGCGCAGCTTCTCGTTTCTCCTGCTGCAATTCAGCAAGGTGCCGCTGCGCTGGAGCGTGGCGGGGGAGGTCCCCGCCGGGTCCGACGAGACCGCCGCCTGCGATACCGATGACGGCGAGCCCTGCCGGATGGGCAAGAGCGAGGGCCGGCTCGAGATCCTGCCGGAGGAGTCGTTCAAGCCCCTCGCATGGCCTCCCGTCCGGGTCACCCTCACGGGCACGGTCCGTGGCGAGGACGGAAAGGTCCGTCCCGCGACGGACCGGGATGCCAGGACCTTCGCGTTCGACGAGGCGAAGGGCGCCTATCGCTGAGGCCGGGCGCCATCCTCATCCCGGAGGGCGCCCGTCGTCGCGCGGCGCGGCGCGATCAGCTGATCGAAGATCACGCGCTTGCCCGTTGTCCTGTAGCGCACGCCCATCGCCCGGCGACCGATGTTCAGGGCCTTGCCGGCCTCCACGAGCGCCATCAGCGTCTGGGGCAAGGCTGCGGCCGCCGTCATCACCCAGGCCACATCGGCGCCGTCGGGCCGGTCGAGGGGGGGCGGCTTGCCCGTCCGGGCGAAATCGCGGGCCTCCGCGTGGCTGTAGAGATGCCATCCGAGATAGCCGACGACCCGCCTGTCGTCGAAGGCGAAGAGCGCGTGGCCGCGGCGGATCTGGTCGTCCACGGTCTGTGTCAGGTCGCCGAAGCGGAAGCCGGAGAAGGGCGCGCGGCGGGCGAGGAAGTGAAGGGCGATCCCCAGCGTCGCATAGGATGGGTCCAGGGCACGGATCGTCACAGCCATGAATGTGCTCCTCGTCTTGCGCGCGCGAACGCGGTGCGGGTCAGGGTCTTGCGCAGGTCAGGGTCTTGCGCGGGTCATGGTCTTCGGCTCGTGGGGCCGCCGTCCCGGGCACGTGGGCGCGGAGGAAGGCCGTCACCTCCCCCGGATCGGGCAAGCCGTCGAGGATTCCGGCGCGGGTCACCATGAGGGCGCCGCAGGCCGCCGCCATCCGGCAACTCGCATCCCAGGGCCTGCCCGCCACGAGCCCGGCCGCGAGGCCGGCGGTGAAGGCGTCGCCGGCCCCCATCGTGTCGATGGCGGCCACCGGATAGGCCGGCTGATCGAGGATCGTCGTACCGCCGAGGACGATCCTCGCCCCGGCCGCGCCGAAGGTGATCGCCAGCGCCTCGACGCCGCGCGCGTGCAGCACCCGCCCGAGCTCCTCCGCCGCCGCGCGCAGAGTCCCGGTGCCGGCCTGACCGGGGCACAGGGATTCGAAAAGGGCCTCCGCCTCGGTCTCGTTCACCACGAGGATCGTGGTGGAGGCCAGAATTTCCGCCAAGGTCTCCGGCCTCGTCATCCGGAACGGCGACGGGTTGAGCAGGGTCGGGACGCCGGCGGCGCGGGCGATCGCGAAGGCTTCGGCGATGGGGCCGTCGCCGATCTCGAACTGCGCGAGCACCATCGCGGCGGAGACGATGCGCGCCGTTGCCGCCCGCACGGTCTCCTGCGACAGGAGCAGGTTGGCACCGGGATGGACCGCGAGGCAGTTCTCGCCATCGGCTCCGACGAAGCCGACGCCGATGCCGGTAGGGCCGGGATGGACCCGGATCATCGAGGCCGGCAGGCCCATCCGCACGAGTGCCGGCTCGGCCAGTGCCGCGAGATGGTCGGTGCCGACCGGGATCAGGCCGTCCACCTCCACGCCGAGGCGGCTGAGGCCGGCGGCGACGTTGAACCCCTTGCCGCCCGCCTCCCAGGCGACGGCGGAGGCCAGTAGCGATTCGCCGGGACGGGGAAGCCGGTCGACCCGGAACGTGCCCGCCGCGACGAAACTGCCGAGCACGAAGGCGCTTCCCATGTGGCCAGTCCCTCGCAAGGTCATATAAGGGAGGGAGTGTGACGCGCGCCCTGCCCGCCCTTCTTACGATGCCGCCGCATTGACCAGAACACAAAGCGTTTTCGCGAGCCTCCGCATCCAGAACGACACGGCTCTCCCGATGTATCGGCAACTGGAGCACCAGTTCCGGGCCATGATCACGGATGGTCTTCTTGCCGCCGGAGCCACCCTGCCCGCCGAGCGAAAGCTGGCCCTCGACCTCGGCATCAGCCGGAAGACCGTCCAGCAATGCTACGATGCCCTGCGCCAGCAGCGGCTGGTGAGCGCGCATGGCCGCAACGGCTACATCGTCGAGGACGGCTTCCGCCGCATCAAACCCGGCATGGAGCGCCTCAAGGGCTTCACCGAGGAGATGCAGGAACTGGGGCGCGTCCCCTCCACCCGCATCCTCGAACGGGCGGTGGGCGAGGACCGCTCCATCGCCTCGATCTTCGGCCTCTCCTCCACGGCCCGCTTCCTCCGGCTCGTGCGCGTCCGTCTCGGCGACGGCATCCCCCTGTCGGTGGAGAAGGCCTGGTACGATGTCGGCATCGCGCCCGGCCTCGCCGAGGCGGACCTGTCGGGCTCCATCTATGCCCGCCTCCTGGAATGCGGCGCGCCTCTCGTCGATTGCGAGCAGACCATCGAGGCGGCCTCTCCCGAGCCGCAGGAATGCGCGGTCTTCGGCTTTTCCGAACCGCTTCCCTGCCTGCTCATCAAGCGCCGTTCCTACGGCGCCGATGGCCGCATGATCGAGTATGTCGAAGGGCTCTTTCGCGGCGATTCCTACGCCTACCGCCTGCGCCTGCGGGCATAGGGCCTGATCCCGCGCGATCGGTAACCGCTCCCGGACAAGACGATCCGACGCCGACATCTCGACGCGCCGCCACGGTTGCGCTGTCCGTGAGGATGTCGCGGCGGCGGCGTTTCGACGACGGTCCGCCATTGCGGGAGCTGTGCCGGCATTTTCTGATTTTGGTACCATCGAAGGATACCATTTTCTGAAGCTTGCCATCGAATACTATCGCGATCACTATTTTGGTTCTGTTTTGGTAGCATCCATTACTTCTGCATGGTAGCGCTTGAGTCGGTCGGACGGACCGATTCGAGGGCGATGCTTCCAGGGCATCCACGCAAAGTTCTTCCTCTCGCGAGCCGTTGCATCGGCGCGCGGGCTCGGGGACTCACGGGAGAAATCGGGCGATGTGCATCCTGTGCAGCGATGAGCCGGGCTACGTGTCCCGGCATTGGATGTCCGGGCCGTCGGCGGGGAGCGCCTCGCTCGCGGCGGTGGCGGTCTCCGCCCCTCCCCCCGGCGATCTCGCCCGGGTCATCGACCAGCTCACCACCTCGTGGACCGTCCGCCCCGGCCAACCGCCTGAGGATGACGCCCGGACCTGGGCGGGGACGCAGCTGACCTACGCGATCCCCTCGACCTCGCCGCCGAGCAGCGTCACCACGGAATCCACCGGATTCAGGACGATGACCACGCTGATGGTCGACCGGGCCCGCGAAGCCTTCGAGCTCTGGGACGACCTGATCGCCATCGACCTCGTCGAGACCACCTCCGCGACCAACAACAACATCAGCTTCGCCTATAGCTCGGTCACCGACGGAGGCGGCAGCTATGCCGCCCCCACCCTGACTCAGGGGAATAACGGCGTCGACACGATCACCCAGCAGCGGATCTGGTTGAATTCGAGCTGGACGACCCACGATACCGATGCCGATATGTTCTATGGCGGCTACGGGGTCCAGACCTACGTCCACGAGATCGGCCACACCCTCGGCCTCTCGCATCCCGGCAAGTACAATGCCGGGTCCGGTGGATCGATCACGTATGACGGCAACGCCGAATACGCGCAGGACACGCGGAAATACACCGTCATGTCCTATTTCGACGCAAGTGAGGACGGGACCGGCGTCGATCATGTCGGCCGCAGTTTCAACGTGACCTACGGCGCGACGCCGCTCCTCGACGACATCGCGGCGATCCAGGCCAAGTACGGGGCCGATCCCAACACCCGGGTGGGCAACACGACCTACGGGTTCAACGCCAATGCGGGCCGCGGGGCCTTCGATTTCACCCTGAACACCGACCCCGTCATCGCGATCTACGATGCCGGGGGATACGACACCCTGGACGTGTCGGGATTTACCACGAACCAGTTGATCGATCTCGGCGCGGGCACCTTCTCCGACATCGGCAGCATGACCGACAACGTCGCCATCGCCCGGAACACGGTGATCGAGGCGGCGGTCGGCGGGTCGGGCAACGACACGATCTACGGCAATGCCAGCGGAAACACCCTGACGGGGAATGGGGGGAACGACCGGATCTACGGCTTCGGCGGTAGCGATACCCTCTCCGGGGGCGCCGGCAACGATATCCTCGATGGCGGGGCGGGGTTCGACTATGCCAGCTATGCCGGTTCGACGGCGGCCGTCACGGTGGACCTGTCGGTCGGCAAGGTGCTCGGCGGCTACGCCAACGGCGATACGATCACGGGGATCGAGGGCGTCTACGGGTCGGCCTACGCCGATACGCTCAGCGGCGCATCCACGACATCGAGCCTGTACGGCGGCGGCGGCGACGACAGGCTGCGGGGCCTGGGGGCGAACGACATCCTCTATGGCGAGGCCGGCAACGATACCCTGGTGGGGGGCGCCGGGGCGGATATCGTGTTCGGCGGCGACGGGTTCGACATCGCGGGGTTCGACGGCAGCGCCGGCGTCACGGTGAACCTGACCACCGGAAACCATGCCGGCGACGCCGCCGGTGACCTGTTCTCCTCGATCGAACGCTATACCGGCAGTAACTTCGACGACACCTTCGTCGGCGCGGCCTCGGCCGACGATTTCCTGGGACGCGGCGGCAACGACAGCCTCTCCGGCAACGGCGGCGCGGACAAGCTGGAGGGCGGCGCGGGCGCCGACAGGATCGACGGTGGCGACGGGATCGATACGGCGAGCTATGCGGGGTCGAGCGCCGGCGTCTATATCGACCTGTCCCTCGGCAAGGTGCTCTACGGCGATGCCAACGACGACACCCTCGTCAGCATCGAGAACCTGGAAGGCTCGGGCTACGACGACAACCTCGTCGGTAACGCCGCCGCCAACACGCTGAGCGGCCTCGCCGGAGACGACACCCTCGCCGGCGGCGAAGGGGCCGATTTCCTCGGGGGCGGCGACGGCAACGATATCCTGACGGGCGGTGCCGGGGCCGATTACATGACGGCCGGCGACGGCGTCGACTGGGCCTATTACAGCGACTCGAGTGCGGGCGTGACCGTGGACATCAGCGCCGGCAAGGTCGCCGGCATCGGCGGCAGCGCCGAGGGCGACGCCCTGGTGGATTTCGAGAACATCCTCGGCTCTGCCTTCGACGACAAGCTCTCCGGCAACGGCTTGGCCAACATCCTCAGCGGCGCCGCCGGGAACGACGCGCTCTACGGCTATGACGGCGACGATACCCTGCTCGGCGGCGCGGGCGCGGACAGGCTCGATGGCGGCGCCGGCTTCGACACCCTGGATTACGGCGCCTCCGCCGCCGGCGTGTCGGTCAACCTCTCCACCGGGGCCGTGAGCGGCGGCGACGCGGCGGGGGATGTCCTCGTCGGGATCGAGCGGGTGGCGGGATCGCGCTTCGCCGATACCCTGGTCGGGACGCTCGGGGTCGATCTCCTCGACGGGCGGGCCGGGGCCGACAGCCTGCAGGGGCTCGGCGGCGACGATGTGTATGTCGTCGACGACAGCGGCGATCTCGTCTTCGAGGTCGCGGGGGGCGGGGCCGATACGGTGCTCGCCGCCGTGAGCTACCGGCTCGCCGCCGGCCAATCCATCGAGACCCTGCGGACGATCCTCGACACCGGCACCGTCGCCATCGACCTCACCGGCAACGCGCTCGTCAACAAGCTCGTGGGCAATGACGGGGCCAATGTCCTCGATGGCGGGGCGGGCGCCGATACCCTCTATGGGCGGGCCGGCAACGACGTCTTCATCGTCTCGGCGGCGACCGACAAGGTGTTCGAATCCGCCGGCGACGGCATCGATACGGTGAGGGCCGCCGTGAGCTACGCGCTGGCCGCCGGCCAGTCCATCGAGACCCTGCGGACGATCCTCGACACCGGCACCGTCGCCATCGACCTCACCGGCAACGACTTCGTCAACAAGCTGGTGGGCAATGACGGGGCCAACCTCCTCGACGGCGGCGCCGGGGCCGACAGCCTGTACGGGCGGGCCGGCAACGACACGTTCATCGTCTCGGCGGCGACCGATAAGGTCTTCGAGGCGCTCGGCGACGGGATCGACACGGTGAGGGCGGCGGTCGATTACGTGCTCGCCGCCGGTCAATCCATCGAGACCCTGCGGACGATCCTCGACACCGCCACAACCGCCATCGACCTCACCGGCAACGACCTCGTCAACAAGCTCGTGGGCAATGACGGGGCCAACGTTCTCGACGGCGGCGCCGGGGCCGACAGCCTGTACGGGCGGGACGGGGACGACACGTTCATCGTCTCGGCGGCGACCGATAAAGTGTTCGAAGCGCTCAACGACGGTGCCGACACGGTGAGGGCGGCGGTCGATTATGGGCTGGCCGCCGGTCAATCCATCGAGACCTTGCGGACGGTGCGGGATGCCGGCACCGCCGCCATCGACCTGACGGGCAACGAATTCGCCAACAAGATCCTCGGCAACGACGGGCTCAACATCCTGTCCGGCGGCGATGGGGCCGATCTGCTCTATGGCAGAGGAGGCGCCGACACCTTCGTCTTCGACCGGCTCGGCGACAGCACCGTGTCCGGCGCCGGTCGGGACACGCTCAAGGATTTCAGCACGTCCCAGGGGGACCGGATCGACCTTCACCTCATCGATGCGGTCGCCGGCGGCGTGGTGAACCAGGCCTTCCGCTTCATCGAGGACGACGCGTTCACGATGAGGGCGGGCGAGCTTCGCTCCATCGTCTCAGGGAGCAATACCCTGGTGAGCGGCGATGTGAATGGCGATGCGAAGGCCGATTTCGCCATTCTCCTGAGCGGCACCTTTGCCCTCCAGACGGCGGATTTCATCCTGTAGTGTCGGCCTGACGAGCCGTCGAAGATGCGTCATGCATCGAGAAAACGGTCCATGATTCGTGTGACCGGAAGGATGTCGATGAGAGGTTTTCCCTCGTCGTGATGTTTCGGAGGGCTGGCATGGCGAACCATTACTGCCTGGACCCTTTGGATCCCCATGAGGGATCGGAAGTGTTCGTGGTTTTCGAAGGCCGATACCCCAATATTCGCCTTCTGTCGGTCATCAACCGGAATCGCGATGACATTCTCTCCGATCTGGTGGAGGAGCAGAGGCGCGACCTGATCCGAGAGATCGGAGCCTTCTATCGCCCGCCGCTGATCGCCAGGACGGCGACGGCGTAGCGCCCCGAGTGCTGTCCCGACCCGATGCGTCGGTCGACGACGGGCTCCCGTTCGCGCCGGAAGGGCCGAGCGTGGGGAAGCATTGGCGTGCCGATGCGAACCCGGTTAGTTTCCTCTCCTGGATCTCGCCGGGAGAGTGGATATCGAATGCGCGTCATCGACCGTATCGTGGGCAGCCGGCTCGATCCCGAGATCGCACACCGCCTGCATCATCTCGATCACCACCATGCCGTCGACATCCTGGCCATCGACAGCGCCGACACGGCCCGGCGGCGGCTCAGGGCGACCACCGAGGGCGGCGAGGACATCGCCATCGCCCTGCCCCGCGAGGAAACCCTGTTCGACGGTGCCGTCCTGATCCTCGACACGGACCGCGCCCTGGTGGTGCGGGTCGGGGCGGAGCGCTGGCTTCGGCTGGCGCCCGCGGACAAGGCCGCCGCGATCGAACTCGGCTACCACGCCGGCAACCTGCATTGGCGCGTGCGCTTCGACGGCGAAGACCTGCTCGTGGCCCTCGAAGGCCCGCCGGAGGATTATCTTGCGCGCCTCGGCGATCTGACCGCGTCCGGCCGCGTGGCCCATGGCGTCGACGGGCGGAACGAGGCCGCCTGATGCTGCAGCGGCTCATCGCCCTCCAGCAGGCGGATTCGGCCTTTCCCAGCGGCAGCTTCGCCTTCTCGAACGGGATCGAGGGGCTCGCGGCGCTCCCGGACGGTCTCGGCGGGGCGGAACTCGGCCATGCGGTCGAGGTCATCCTGCGCCATCGCTGGGCCGGCAGCGACCGGGTCGCCCTGGTCCTGGCCCATCGCGCGCAAGGGGATCTCGCCCGCCTCGCTTGCATCGACGCCGCCGTGGAGGCGGCCTGCCTGGCGGAGCCGATGCGCACCGGCAGCCGACGCAACGGCGGGGCGCTGCTCGCCGCCCATACCCGCATCGGAACGCCGGGAGCCGAAGGCTTGCGCATGGCGGTGCGCGACGGCCGGCTTCTCGGGCACCTCGCGGTGATGCAGGGGGCGCTGTGGCGCTCCCTCGGCCTCGACGAGACCACGGTCACCGAGATCGCGGGCTACCAAGCTGCCGCCGCCCTCGTCACCGCCGCCGTGAGGCTCGGGCGGGTCGGCGCCATCGAGGCGCAGCGCATCCTCTCCGCCCTGATGCCGGTGCTGGCGGAGATCGCGGCCCGGCCTGTGCAAGGGGGCGAAGAGGACGACACCGACCACGCCGACATCATGCTCGTCGCCTTCACGCCGCTCATCGAGATCGCCACCATGCGTCACGCCCGCGCCGATCTGCGCCTGTTCGCGAATTGAAACCGCCGCCGGACGGTGAAACCCGGTTCCGGGAACGAACGAGGCCGTAGGGACCACCAATGCTGCTGACACCGACCGAACTCGAACGGCTGACCATCTTCACGGCGGCGGAACTGGCGCGAAAGCGCCGCGCGCGCGGCCTCAAGCTCAACTACCCGGAGGCCGTCGCCATCATCTCCGACGAGATCCTGGAGGGCGCGCGCGACGGGCGCAGCGTCGCCGACCTGATCGGGTGGGGCTCGACCATCCTGACCACTGGGGACGTCATGCCCGGCATCGCCGCCATGCTGCCGATCCTGCAGGTCGAGGGCGTGTTCCCCGACGGGACCAAGCTCGTCACCGTGCACGAGCCGATCCGGCCCGCCGAGGGGGCGCCGGCCGATACCTTGGAGCCCGGCGCGATCCTGCCCGCCGAGGGGGAGATCGAGCTCGCGGCGGGGCGTCCGCGCACCACCATCGAGGTGGTCAATACCGGCGACCGGCCGGTGCAGATCGGGTCGCATTACCACTTCTTCGAGGTCAACCGCGCCCTCGATTTCGACCGCGAGGCGGCTTTGGGCCTGCGCCTCGACATCCCGGCCGGCACGGCGGTGCGGTTCGAGCCGGGCCAGCGCAAGACCGTGACCCTCGTGGGATTCGGCGGCGAGCGCCGGCTCACCGGCCTGAACGACCTGACCCGGGGGACGATCGACACGCCGGCTGACCGCGCCGCCGCCCTGGCGCGGGCCAAAGCCGGCGGCTTCAAGGGCGCATGAGGATATCATCATGGTGACGATCCCCCGCCGCGACTACGCCGCCCTCTACGGTCCCACCACGGGGGACGGCGTGCGCCTCGCCGACACCTCTCTCGTCGCCGTCGTGGAGAAGGATTACGCCGTCTACGGCGACGAATGCCTGCATGGCGGCGGCAAGACCCTGCGCGACGGGATCGGCATGGCGCCCGGCATCACCTCGGCCGAGGGCGCCCTCGATTTCCTGCTCTGCAACGTCCTCGTCATCGATCCCGTGCTCGGCATCGTGAAGGGCGATCTCGGCATCCGCCACGGCAAGATCGTCGGCATCGGCAAGGCGGGCAACCCGGCGATCATGGACGGGGTCGATCCCCGGCTCATCGTGTCGGCCGGCACCACGGTGCGCGATTGCGAGGGGCTGATCGCGACGCCGGGCGCCATCGACGTCCATGTGCATTTCGATTCCGCCGCCCTGCCCGATCACGCCATCGCGTCGGGCATCACCACCCTGCTCGGCGGGTCGCTCGGGCCGATCACCGTGGGCATCGATTCCGGGGGGCCGTTCAACACGGGCAAGATGCTCCAGGCGGCCGAGCAGTGGCCGGTGAATTTCGGGTTCCTCGGCCGTGGCAACACCCACGAGCCGGCAGCCCTCAAGGAGCAGTTGGAGACCGGTGTGCTCGGCCTGAAGATCCACGAGGATTGGGGGGCGATGCCCTCGGCCATCGATGCCTGCCTGGGATTCGCCGACGAGCACGACTTCCAGGTCCAGCTCCACACCGACACGCTCAACGAATCCGGCTTCGTCGAGGACACGCTCGCCGCCATCGGCGGCCGGGTGATCCACATGTATCACACGGAAGGGGCCGGCGGCGGGCACGCGCCGGACATCATCCGCGTCGCCGGCCTGCCCCATTGCCTGCCTTCGTCGACGAACCCCACCAATCCCTACACGGTGAACACGTTCGACGAGCACCTCGACATGACGATGGTGTGCCACCACCTCAACCCGGCCCTGCCGGAGGACGTGGCCTTCGCCGAGAGCCGCATCCGCGCCCAGACCATCGCCGCCGAGGACGTGCTGCACGATATCGGCGCGATCTCGATGCTCGGTTCCGACAGCCAGGGCATGGGCCGCATCCACGAGGTGATCTGCCGGACCTGGCAGCTCGCCTCCAAGATGAAGGACCAGCGCGGGAGCCTGCCCGAGGACCGGGCCGGCTTCGGCGACAATGCCCGGATCAAGCGCTACATCGCCAAATACACCATCAACGCGGCGCGCACCTTCGGCATCGCCGAGCACATCGGCTCCCTCGAAGAGGGTAAGATGGCCGACATCGTGCTCTGGCGCCCCGCCTTCTTCGGCATCAAGCCGGAACTCGTCATCAAGGGCGGCTTCATCGCCTGGGGCGCCATGGGCGATTCCGCCGCCTCGCTGATGACCTGCGAACCGATGCTGCTGCGCCCGCAATGGGGCGCGTTCGGCCTCGCCAAGCAGGGGCTCTCGGCCTGTTTCGTCCATCCGCTGGCGATCGAGCGGGGCCTGCGCGACGAACTCGGCCTGCGCAAGGCGCTGCTGCCGGCCCACGGCACCCGGACGCTCAGCAAGGCCGACATGCTCTGGAACGACGCCTGCCCCGATATCCGCGTCGACCCCCAGACCTTCGACGTCTTCGTCGACGGGACCATCGCCACCTGCGAACCCGCCAAGGTCCTCCCCCTCGCCCAACGCTACATGCTGCGATGATGCCCGACACCGCGATGATCCTCACTCCCTCCCCGTCCCGCGCCGGCGCCGCGCGGATCGGCATCGGCGGACCGGTCGGCTCGGGGAAGACGGCGCTGATCGAGCGTCTGATCCCGGTCCTGGCGGGGCGCGGCGTCGATCTCGCCATCGTCACCAACGACCTCGTCACCAAGGAGGACGCGGAGCGCCTGCGCCGGTCCGGGCTGATCGACCCGGCCCGGGTCTCGGCGGTGGAGGCCGGCGCCTGTCCGCACACGGTGATCCGCGAGGACCCGACCCTCAACATCGCGGCGGGCGATGCCCTGGAGGCGGCCTTTCCCGGCCTCGACCTCCTCATCTTCGAATCCGGCGGCGACAACCTCGCCTCCACCTTCTCCCTCGATCTGGTGGATTGGTGGATCTTCGTCATCGACGTGGCGGGGGGCGACGACATCCCGAGGAAGCGCGGCCCCGGCGTGCTGCGCTGCGACCTTCTCGTGGTGAACAAGACCGACCTCGCCCCCCATGTGGGGATCGACCTCCCCGCCATGCTCGCCGAGGCCACAGCCGTGCGCGGCGGCAAGGCGATGATCGCCACCAATGCCCGCGCGGGCGACGGGATCGACGCCGTGGCGGATGCGATCTGCCGCGCCGTGCTCTTCGCGCCTTGAGTGACGTGGGAGAGGAGGTCCGGGGCGTCTCGCCGGAGGGAGCGGGCCGCTCGCGCCATTCTCAGGCGCGCCTGGTCTTCGTGCGCGGCGGCGGCACCACGGTGCTGTCGCGGCAGGTCGTGCCCTATCCGTTCCACATCACCCGGCCGTTCCGGATGTATCCGGACCATCCCGACATCGCGACGCTGTATCTCCAATCGGCCTCCGGCGGGCTCTACCGGGCCGACCGCCTGGGCCTCGACATCACGGCGAGGCCCGGAAGCCGGGCCCATGTCACCACGCAATCGGCCACCGTCGTGCATGACACCGGCGCCTTCACGGCACGCCAGGACACGCGTCTGGCCATCGCCGGCGACGCGGGCCTGGCGCTGCATCCCGATCCGATGATCCTGTTTCCCGGCGCGGCGCTCGATCTCGACACCCGCATCGTCGTCGGCCGTGAGGCGCGCGCCATCGTCAGCGAAGGCTTCGCCAGCCACGATCCCACCGGCATGGGCCGGCCGTTCTCCCGGATCGCCCTGTCCCTTCGGATCGAGACCGAGGATGGACGCATCCTCGTCAACGAGCGCTCGACGCTCGACGGCGCGAGTCTCGCCGGCCCCGCCTCCCCCCTCGGCACGTATGCGGCCTATGGCTCGATGGCGATCCTCGGGGGCGTCGAGGGCCATCCCGACATCGCCGCGCTGCAGGGCGCCGCCGATGCGATGGGGTGCCTGTGCGGAGCGAGCCCGTTGCCGAACGCCGCCGGGCTGGCCGTGCGGGTCCTCGCGCCCAACGGGGGCGCCCTGTCGACGGGGATGGATGCGGTCTTCGCGGTCGCCTTCGAAGCGCTGTTCGGTTTCGCCCCCGCGCGCCGCCGCAAGTGAGGACGGCACCGGATCCGCGCCTGCCCAGCAATGATGCAGCGTGCGGCCAATTTGCTCTTTAAGAAACGAATTTTCTTCCCGAAACTGTGTCTCGGTCGAGTTGGAGTGATCCGGCTCCGGAGAACAACCGTGGATGGACAGGCGCGTGTCCTCCACAATGACGAGTAAGGAACGAACCGATGGCGTCAAAAGACGAAGGCACCGCTCATCTTCGGCTTCGTCGCCGGTTGCTGCTCGGCCTGGCCGCCGCACCCTTCGTCGCCGCCACCAGAAGTTCGTCCGTCCTTGCCGCCGATACCGCCACCGCCGCCGTGAACACCACGGGCCTCGCCGTCACCGACAGCGAGGTGACCGTCGGCATCCTCCACTCCGTCACCGGCACCATGGCGATCTCCGAGACCGGCGCCACGCAGGCCGAGAAGCTCGCCTTCGAAGAGATCAACGCCGCCGGCGGCATCCTCGGCCGCAAGATCAAGGTGATCCAGGAGGACGGCGCCTCCGACTGGCCGACCTTCGCCGAAAAGGCCAAGAAGCTCCTCGTCAACGACCATTGCGCGGCGATCTTCGGCTGCTTCACCTCGGCCTCGCGCAAGGCGGCGCTGCCGGTGATCGAGCAGTATAACGGCCTCCTGTACTACCCGACCTTCTACGAGGGATTGGAGCAGTCCAAGAACGTCATCTATACCGGGCAGGAGGCGACGCAGCAGATCCTCGCCAGTCTCGATTGGGTCAACAAGGAGAAGGGCGGCGACACGTTCTTCTTCATCGGCTCCGATTACATCTGGCCGCGCACCTCGAACAAGATCGCCCGCAAGCACATCGAGAGCGTGCTCAAGGGCAAGGTCGTCGGCGAGGAGTATTTCCCCTTCGGCCACACCCAGTTCAACTCGGTGATCAACAAGATCAAGCTCACCAAGCCGAAAGTGATCTTCGTCACCGTGGTCGGCGGCTCGAACGTGGCGTTCTACAAGCAGCTCAAGGCCTCCGGCATCGACCTGTCGAAACAGACCCTGCTCACCCTCTCCGTCACGGAGGACGAGGTCGAGGGCATCGGCGGCGACAACATCGCGGGCGCCTATTCCTGCATGAAGTACTTCCAGTCCATCGAGAACGAGAACAACAAGGCCTTCGTCGCCGCCTTCCACAAGATGTGGGGTGAGAAGACCGTCATCGGCGACGTGACCCAGGCCGCCTATCTCGGCCCGTTCCTATGGAAGATGGCCTGCGAGAAGGCCGGTTCCTTCGATGTGGACAAGGTCGTCGCGGCCTCTCCGGGCCTGGAATTCAAGGCCGCGCCGGAAGGTTACGTGCGCGTCGATCCCAATCACCACCTCTGGTCCAAGACCCGCGTCGGCAAGGCCAAGGCCGATGGCCAGTTCGAGATCGTCTATACGAGCCCGGAGCTGATCAAGCCGGACCCCTTCCCCAAAGGGTATCAATAGGCCCGAGCGAGGGCGGTCCGGGCGTCATGCGCCGAACGTGAACAGGTCGCTCGGACCCGCCTGGAGTTCGGCCTGAATCTCGGCCACCGTCACGTCGTGCAGGATGAGCTTGTTGGTGCCCTCGATGCCCGTGAACGTCACGAGGGTGTCCCGGCCGCCGCTATGGAAGGGCGTGAGCGTGATGTCGAGGGCGTCGATGCCCTCGACGGCGATATGGATGTGATCGGTCGCGGCGTCGAAGCCGTAGACGTTGTCGCGACCGAAGCCCGCCTGGAAATGGAAAGTGTCGGCGCCCGAGCCGGCGAACAGCTTGTCGCCGCCTGCCCCACCCTCGATCGCGTCGCCGCCCCTGCCGGCCTTGATGCGGTCGGATCCCGTACTGCCGATGATCGCGACGGCGTGGCCGACCGTGGACTGCGACACGATCGTGGAACCGGTGCTGACGGCGGACATGTCCAGATGCGTGTCGTTACGGACGTAGACGGCTTCGATGGCGGCGAAGGCGCCGTCGCTCAGCGCGACGGTCCCACCGCCCTCGACGAACAGGAAGTCCTTGTCCGCTCCGCCATCGATATCGGCCGGCGTCTCCGTGATCGCCAGCCGATCATTGCCGAGGCCACCCTCGAGGGTGTCGATTCCGCCTCCGCCGCGCAAGGTATTGGCGCCGTCGTTGCCGATGAGGGTATCGTCGTGGGAGCTGCCCCGAACGTTCTGGACACCGTAAAGAGTGTCGCCGGCTGCATCGCCGCCGCCATTGATGCCCGTCAGAAGGTTGATGGACACGGCGTCGTCTGAATGCTCGTAGATCACGACGTCGCTGGGATCGGCGGTGATCAAGTCCGCACCGCCGCCGCCTTCGATCACGTTGCGGCCGGGATCGGTGTTTCCGGAAATCCTATCGTCCCCAAAGCCGCCCCTGGCGTTCTCGATGCCGATCCAAGTATCGCCATTCGCATCGCCGTCCACGCCGTACCCATCGGTCTGACCGAAAAGCCCGATCTGCACCCTCACAGTCGAGTGCTCGTAGCTGACCGTATCAATTCCGGCGCCGCCATCGAAGGTGTCGCTGCCGGCGCCGCCCTCGAGCACATCGTTGCCGTCGCCGCCATTCAGGATGTCATTGCCCGATCCACCGCGCAGGATGTCGCCTTGTATTCCCCCGTCCAGGCTCACGGCGGATATATTATCAAAAAAATCAATGAAGAAGCTCGATGCAGCTGAAGTTTTAAATATTACGCCCGTAAATAAATTATTCCTATACAAATCAAGGTTGCCTGTACCGATTTCATATACTGATTTATAAGAAAAATTGGCTCCATCGTATTCGAAATGCGTCAGGCCAAGATCGATGCTGCTAATTTCATCGTATGAGCTTCCAAGCGAAATTTTAAAACTGGCCATTGGAGTACACTATCGTATGCATTGGTCGACAAAAGATGATACCAAAACCAGCGCAGCTTAGTTCGGGCGGATACAATATACTATAAATTTGAGCGAGGCGTCAACGATCGATGGGCATGGAAGTATCTTGCTTAGTCTGCAAAGTCGGCATTGGCATCCAGATCGATGCGTCTTGACGGCCGATAGTCGCGCGATTTTCATTAAAAACATCGATGACAAGGTGGGCCGACCGATGATGTCTCGGTTGCGAAGAGAAAGCCGGTGCGACGCCGAAGTAACGCTCATCGATGCAATCTGGTGAAATCCCAGGTGCGGGCGGGAATGGTCATGTTCGCGCGATATGGGGACATGGAAGACCCGTTTCGGCGGCCTGAAATGCCGACTTCCGTCGTGACCGGTTCTCCGCGCAGGTCGTCGAATCGATCGGCGCGACCCGGTGCCAGGAGCCGGCCTGCCGGCGGGGTCCTACAATCGCAGGGCGCTCTTCAAATGACCGAGTTCGGTTCCGACGGCCTTCGTCACATGCTCACCGAGCGCGGCGAGTTGGCCCATCTCCTTGGCGACGACACCGAATCCGGCCCCGGCCTCGGCGGAGCGCGCCGCTTCGATCCGGGCGTTCAGCGAGAGCATCTTCAGGGATCGCAGCATCTCGATCATCTGATCCGAGGCCTGGCCGATCGCGTCCAGCGCAGTCTGACCGGACTGGATTCGATCCGCCAGGTCGTTGGCGCGTCCGAAGTCGATGACGATGCCGTCGAGATAGGCGATCTCGCCCGAGGCATCGGCGCGGCCACCGCCGGTTTCGAGCACGTGTTTCCACGTGCCGCCGGCCGTCTTGACCCGGTAGCTGATCTGCCAGCGCGAACTCGCGCTCAGGGCGGCCCCAACGGCCGCATCGACCGCAGGCAGGTCGTCCGCATGGATCAGGCTCGAGAAGCTGGTACCGTTCCTCAAAAACGAGGCGACGTCGTATCCCAGCAATCTCTCGAAGCCATCCGATAGATAGGTCATATTGTAATCGGCATTGTTGAGGCCGCTATACATAAAGCCATCTATCCTGCTCGATAAATTCTGCAGGAAGGCATCGGCATCGAGCATGTCTTCAACCGATCCCTGACGTGTTTCGCGTTCCCGTTGTTCGTCGTGCAAGCATGGTTCAGGCCATTCCGAGGTCTGGAATCTTGCGCATCGTCCCCATGGGCGCGACCGCATCACGGTTTCAGGCGCCCTCGCGGCGTCGTTCGATCGTCGAGGGTCGCCCGGAATCCTAAAGACGTGCAATCGCATCGCTCACGGGGCGCAAGCGGCCTTCGACCCGACGCCCGTCCGATATCGGGTCATCGGTTCTCGCGAGGCTCGCCCGAGGCATCGTCGAGCGATGCCTCGGGCGAGCCATTGCTCATTCTGCCCTAAGCGGGGATTCCGGCCGTTGCCACGCTCTCCGGCGAGGGCTCGGCGGGGCTGGCCTGTCCCTGATCGCCGCGTGTGGGCGATTCCGCCCGGACGCGGGTCTTCTTGGGATCGTAGTGGGGAAAGGCGACGATGGTCGCGGGAAGCCGCTTCTGATGGCCGTCGAGCTTGCCGATCTCCACCGACCCACCGATGGCCGCCGCCGAGACGTCGAGGCGCGCCAGGGCGATGGTCTTGCCGAGGATCGGTGATTTCGTGGCGCTGGTGACGATCCCGACCTGGGTCCGGCCGTCATAGACGGGGTCGCCGTGCCCGACGGGCTCGTTGCCCGTGACGTCGAGGCCGACCATCCGCTTGTGCGGGTTGTCCCGCCGCCGCGCCACGGCCTCCGATCCGATAGAGGCGTCCGGCTTGTCCTTGGGAACCGTGAAGCCGATGCCCGCCTCGAACGGGTCGGTCTGGTCGCAGAAATCGTATCCGGCGAAGACGAGGCCGGCCTCGATCCGCAGCATGTCGAGGGCGGCGAGCCCCATCGGCGTGAGACCCTCCGGCTCGCCGGCCGTCATGATCGAGTCCCAGATCGCGGTCGCCTGGCTCGGGTGGCACCAGACCTCGTAGCCGAGCTCGCCGGTATAGCCGGTCCGCGACACCAGGACCGGCACGCCGTCGATGCGCCCGACGGTGAACCGGAACCATTTCAGCTCGTCGACGGTGGGTTCCTGGGGCGGGCTGACCACGAGGCCGGACAGGATCGCCCGCGATCTCGGCCCCTGGACGGAGACGTTGTGGAGCTGGTCGGTGGAGCTCTTCACCCAGACCTTCAGCTTGTGGTCTTCGGCGAGCTTGCGCAGCCAGATGCCGGAATACTCGTCCCCGCAGATCCAGCGGAAGTTGTTCTGGCCGAGACGGAACAGCGTGCCGTCGTCGATCATCCCCCCATGCGGGTTGCACATGGCGGTATAGACGATCTGGTTGACGGCGAGCTTGCGCACGTTGCGCGTCACCGCCAGCTGCATCAGGTCCTCGGCATCCGGTCCGATCACTTCGAACTTGCGCAGGACCGAGAGGTCCATGATCGTGGCCCGCTCGCGGCAGGCCCAGTATTCCTCCAGCGGGCCGGCCGCGTTGAAGCAGGTCGGCACCCAGAACCCGCGATAATCCTCCATCTTCCGGGTCAGGGCGGCGGTGCGCGGGTGAAACCCGGATTCGCGGGTGAGGCGCGGTTCGGCATCGGGGGTCATGCGGTGGCTCATACCCTTGGAGAAGGCGCTCTGGGAATCATAGACCCGGACGTGGATGTCGGTGGGGCACCAGCCATTGGCGGGATCGATGTCGTCGGCACAGGACGAGGTGGCGCAGACGAGGTCGGTCAGCGCCCGCAGGAGGACGTAATCGCCCGGGCGCGACCAGGGCTCGTCCATGGTGATCCTGTCGTCCGGCCCCGCGACGGTGTTGTAGAAGAAATTGATCGCCGGCCAGCCTTTCTTGGGCAGAACTCCATGGGGGCGCAGCACCGCGTTGAAGTTGTCGGTGCAGTTCGAATGGCCGGGATATCCCATATCCTCGTAATACTTGGCCGAGCAGGCGAGCATGAACGTGTCGTGGCGCCCGACCGTATCCTGGACGATCTCCACCAGGGGGACCATGCGCGCGTCGAAATACTTCGACAGCAGGCCGGGTTTCGGCGCCGTCGATCCCATCAGGGTATGCGTGGTGGTGGCGTCGAGGCCGTATTCGTCACCCGCTTCGAGGGCGACGGCATCGAAGGCCAGGAAATCCGCGCATTGGCGCCCGTCCACGTCGATGATCTGGATGTACTGGCCGGCCGTGACGGAGAAAGCCTCGGCGGTGGCGGCTTTCACGCGCAAGTCGAGGAGGGGCGGAGCCAGCGGCGGCGGCGCCCTCCCCTTGAGGGATGTGGCGGGCTCGATCTCCACCCGCAGGTCGGTCGGCGGATCCTGCGCGTCCGGCGCCATCGGACCGCCGGGAAGGACGAGAACGCAGACGGAGCTCGCCGCCGCCGTGGCGTGGAAGGTCGATCCCGGCGGGGATTCCGCATGGAACAGCGCATGGGCTTCGAGATCGGACGGCGCGATGCCGCGCGCCGCGAGGGCGGCCTCCACCGATCCGCCGCCGGCCCCGTCTCCTCGTGTCCGCAGGGTATCCAAGAGGGGCGGGGCGCCCGGTGTCGCCTCCCCGAACGCGCCGGGGCCGGCATAGAGCCGGGCGGGCTGGCGCCCCTCCGGGTCGACGATGCGCAGGCGATCCCCGGCCTCGACCTCGAAGACGGCACAGGCCCCTCCCCTCGCCGAGAACGAGAGCGTGCGCGGCGACCTTGCCCCCCACGCGCCCTCGGGCTGCATCCAGATCTGGTTCATTCGTCTATCCAGGGTGAACGGGTCGCAACGGATGCGGGCCGACGCGCCCCGCTCGGGGCCGTCATCGCCATCGGAGGCCGCTGCCCGGAGAGGCCGGGGAACGGCGTGATTCCAACACGGTTACGCGCGAAGAGCCTGCTTGATCGGATTTCACAGCGGATGCTCATGCCAAAGTAAATCGGCTGCCAAAGTCGATCATCCAGGCCGACCTCCTCATCCTGAGGTGCCCGCGTCAGCGGGCCTCGAAGGAGGCCTCCAGTTGTCGCGCGATCCCCGGAACCCTCCTTCGAGGCCGCTACGCGGCACCTCAGGATGAGGTCAAGTCTTGGATAAACGCCTCAAACAGGCTCCAATACAGCTCCGCGCTCATTCCGCGGCTTGGGGCAGACCCATGAAGGCCTGGAGCGAATCGTCCATCGCTTTCATCCATGTGGTGTGATGGGCCGGCGACAGAGTTCCGGTGATGGTCGAGCGGTAGGACCGGTCGCGATAGGTGAGGATGCCCTCCATCTTGTGGTGCTCCCACTCCTTGAACAGCTCGGCGACCTTGTCGACGTCGAGACGCGGATAGTCGGTCGCCGCCAGGAGTTCGCGGACGTATTCCGTCTGGAAGTCGATCGCCTCGAACGGGTTGGTGAGCGTGTCCTGATAGGCCAGCCATTTGGCGATGTCGGCTTCCTGCTCCTCCGGACCCGGCAGCGCGAGCTTGCCCATCATGTAGTCGCGGGCATACCAGGCCTGGGCGTCGAACATGTTGAAGGTATAATACTGGTCCTGCATCCCGAGATAGATCAGGTTCGGGTTGGACTGCCAGAAGATGCCCTTGTAGATCCCCGCCGGGTAGAGGCAGTTGTGGGATTTCAGCCGTAGGTCGTCCGGCAGGAACGGATAGGTGTGCTTGTAGCCCGTACAGAAGATGATCGCGTCGACCTCGGTATCGCTGCCATCCTTGAAATAGGCCGTGTTGCCGACGAGCTTCTCCAGAAGCGGCCTCTCCTCGAACCCCGCCGGCCAGTCGAAGCCCATCGGCTTGGTGCGGTAGCTGAAGGTGATCGACGTCGCGCCGTACTTGATGCATTGCGTGCCGATATCCTCCGCCGAGTAGCTCGCACCGATCATCAGCAGGCGCTTGCCGGCGAACTCGTCGGCGACGCGGAAATCGTGCGCGTGCATCACGCGGCCGGGGAAGAATTCCAGCCCCTCGAAGCTCGGGACGTTGGGCACCGAGAAGTGGCCGTTGGCCACAACGACGTAGTCGAAGTCCTCGACCTGATGCTCGTCCTTGATCAGATCCTTCGCCGTCACGGTGAACCGGCCGGTCTCCTCCGAATAGCTCACCCAGCGGACGGGGGTACAGAAACGGATGTACTTGCGTACGTCGCTGCGCGCGACGCGGCCGGCGATGTAATCATGCAGTACGGCGCGCGGCGGATAGGACGGGATCGGTCGGCCGAAATGCTCCTCGAAGGAGTAATCGGCGAATTCGAGGCACTCCTTCGGGCCGTTCGACCAGAGGTAGCGATACATGCTGCTGTGGACCGGCTCGCCGTTCTCGTCGAGGCCGGTGCGCCACGAGTAGTTCCACTGGCCGCCCCAATCGGATTGCTTCTCGAAACAGACGAGCTCGGGGATCTCCTCGCCCGCGCGCCGCGCCGCCTCGAAGGCGCGCAGCTGGGCGAGGCCGCTCGGACCCGCGCCGATGATCGCAACCCGCTTCTTCATGATCAGATCCCCGTTCTATGTCTCGTGAGCCGGGCGGTCCGGGTCTCCCGATGGCGGGTTCCCGATCGGTGCCGGACGCCCGCCAAAGACCATTCTCCCCCGAGGATAGATCCGGCGAGGGCGAAACCTCGGCGGAACATTCCTGCTGAGAAAATTTATACGCCGCTGAGAAATGACGGTGCAATAGTGACTGTTGGCACTACTGTCGTCGCTCAGTTGTGCATTGCAAACGAAAAGGGGGGTTACTGTTAAGCGAGAACCATGCCAGGTATCCCGGTCGAACCGGGCGGCACGTCCCGGACGTCCGGCGCGGGCCTATCCCTTTCCCGGCGGGGCTACGGTATTCACACATCTCGCGGGCCGCTCGGGTCCGAGGCCGGACGCCGCGACGACGCGCCTGCTTCATGGGGAATGGCACCGTTTCAGGATGAAGGACGAACCGATCCGGAGCGGACCCGATCCGCTGGCCACCGCCGAATGGTACAGTCGGTTGGGCGACGTCGCCGCATCCATCGGGACCGAGCACTTTCACCGGAACCTGCTGTCCCTGTTCGCCCTCTGCGTGAAAAGCGATTCGGGATGGATCATCCGGTATTCGCGGGTGGCCCCGCCCGACGTGCTCTACACGACCGGGGTTCCGAGCGAGATCGTGGAGTTCTACAACAGGAAGTGCCTTCGCATCGATCCGTTCTCCCTCTACTGGAAGAACGGCGGCAAGCCGGGCATCCTGACCCTGTCGGAGATCGGGAACAGCAGCCCGGAATCGATCCTCTACGGCAAGATATTCAGGCCGGCCGCGAACATTTCCGACGAGCTCGGCATGTTCTTCTCGACGGTGGGGCATTGCTGCTTCGGGTTGTTCCTCGAACGCGAGCGCGGCGTCTTCTCGGAAGGCGACATCCGGCGGGCCAAGCTGGTCTTTCCCGCCCTGGAGGGATGCCACCGGAGCCATCTCGGCCATCTGTTCAGCAACCTGCGCTACACCGACGGGACGCAGGCGGAGGGGCTCCTCAACCGGCCGACCCTGATCCGCGACCGGCACGACGTGGAGGTGTTCGCCAACGAATCCTGGAAGCGGGCCGTCCAGTCGGATGCCTCGATCCTGCCAATGCTCGAGACCCTGGCGCCGTCGGACGCCATCCGCACGGTCCATGCGCGCGATCACGTGATCACATCGGAGGTCTTCGACCGGGACTTCGCCCTGGCGCCGGGCGGCCGGATCTTCATGCTCGGGCCGAAGCCCGCGCCGCAGGACGAATCGGTGGGCTACCGGGCGGCGGCGGAGGTGCTGGTGGCGTTGACCCCGCGGGAGCGGGACATCCTGACCCTGACGATGAAAGGCCAGGCCACGGGGCAGATCGCGCAGAGTCTGGGAATCGGCAAGGGCACCGTCAAGAACTGCAAGATCCGCATCTACCGGAAGGCGGAGGTCACCTCCGAGCGCGATCTCATCAAGAAGTTCAGCCCGTTCTTCCCCTCGGCCTGAGGGAGGACGACGTTCACATGGTTCGCCGGCTGCGCCGCCCTGCCCTCCTTCCCCTCGTGGCTGCGGCCTTCACGGAAACGATTCGGGTGATTTGAGTTTTGCAGCCTTTGGCGGTGTGCCGGCGGCGGGGTCGACGGTGAGGACGTCGCCGCCATCGGCATCGGCGTCCTCCTCGTCGCCGTTGCGTGATGCGCGATGAAGGATGTCGTCCCTCGGCATCCGGCTGGCGAGCGCGTCGATGGCGAGGCGCGACCGCAGTGGCAGATACCGTGCCGCGGGCCAGACGGCGTAGCAATCCATGGTCGCGTAGGGGCGGTTCGCCCAGAGCTGGACGAGTTCGCCCGCCTGCAGGCTGTCGCGGATCAGCCAATGCTGGAGCCAGCAGAGGCCGAGCCCGGCCTTGGCGGCGGCCAGGATGACTTCGACGTCGTCGAACCGAAGCCTGGCATGAGGGGAAACGGGGACGAGGACCCCGCCGGCATCCGGCAGGCGCCAGACATAGCCGCGGTCGCCGCGCGCATAGACCAGCGTGTCGTGCCCGGCCAGATCGGCAATGTCGTCCGGCCGTCCGCGCGCGGCGAGGTAGGACGGGGCAGCGCACAGCACCATGCGTTCCGTCACCAGCCGCCGGGCACGCAGGGAGCTGTTGTTGCCGAGCGCGCCGAAGCGCAATCCGAGATCGAAGCCGCCGGCGATCAGGTCGACGACCCGGTCGCTGAAGTTCAGCTCGAGTTCCAGCTTCGGATGCGCCTTGGCGTAGTCGAGCAGGATCGGCGCAGCGCAGCGCCGACCGAGGAGAACGGGCATCGAAATCCTCAAGCACCCCGCGACTTCCCGGCGGCCCGATTCGAGGAGCGCCTCGCCGGTGCGCATTTCTTCGACGGCCCGCAGGCAATGTTCGTAGAATTGCTGCCCGGCTTCCGTCAGGCTCTGCGTTCGCGTGGTCCGCTGGAACAGCCGCACGCCGAGCCGCTCTTCGAGGCGCGCCACGGCCTTGCCGACGGCGGAGCGTGACAGGGCCAGCCGGTCGGCCGCCCGCGCGAACCCTCCGGCCTCCACCGCCTCCACGAAGATCTGCACGCCATCGAACTTGTCTCGCATCGGTCGCCCGGTCCCGCACGGCCTGCCACGTGGATTGTAGCGCTACAGGCAACAAAGAAGCGAATAACTGGGTCTAAAGCCGAATGGCAATCTACGCTAGAGGAGTGGCGGGCGTACAGCGCGGCCCGGACAGGAACGGCTCCGCCGCATGGGCAGCCGACGCGGTTCCTGACCGAAGGCACGGCTTGGACGACAATCGGAAGGGTTGAGGGATGAGCGGTAAAGTCGTTGTCGTGACCGGCGCGAGCAGTGGTTTCGGGAAGCTCACGGTCCTAGAGCTCGCAAGGCGGGGTCATACCGTCATCGCGACCATGCGTGACGTCGAGGGCCGGAATAGCGCAGTCCGAAGCGAATTGATCGACGCCGCGAAGGCGGACGGGAATCCGCTGCAGGTTCTCGAAATGGATGTGGCCAGCGACGAGTCGGTCGAGGCCGCCATCGGTCACGTCATTGCCCAGCACGGCAGGATCGACGTTCTGGTCAACAACGCCGGCCTGATGCCGATCGGTGTGACGGAAGCCTATACGATCGCCGATGTCGAACGGCTGTTCGCGGTCAATGTCTTCGGGGCCATTCGCACCAATCGGGCCGTCCTGCCGCACATGCGCGCCGCCGGCAGCGGACTTCTCGTGCAGATCACGTCGTTGATGGGGCGATTCGTCATTCCCTTCTTCGGTGTCTATGCGGCGAGCAAGTTCGCGCTCGAGGCACTGGCGGAGACCTATCGCTACGAGCTCGGCGGATTCGGGATCGATTCGGTCATCGTCGAGCCGGGCCAGTTCCCGAGCAACCTCATCTCGTCGAGCCCCGAACCGTCCGATGCGGGGGTCCTGGCCTCTTATGGCGAGGTCGCGGCGATCCCGGGTCAGATCAAGGCCCATGCCGAGCAGCCCTACGATCCCGCCCATCCGCCGCGCCCGCAACGGGTCGCCGATGCGATCGCAGGGCTGGTCGAGGCAACGGAGCGGCGTCCCCTGCGCACGGTCGTGATGCCCGAGGGCATGGATTTCGGCGTCGCGCGCATCAACGAGGCGGTCGCTCCCATTCAGAACGACGTGCTCAGGGCCATGGGCATGGCGCACATGATCTAAAAGCCTGTTTAAGTCGTCTTTCCAAGGATTTACCTCATCCTGAGGTGCCGCGTAGCGGCCTCGAAGGAGCCCCTTAGAGCGCTCTCCGCCGAAGTGGATGCCGGTTCGGCGAAAAAGAGCGCGGCAGTCAAAGGCCTAGAGCTGTGTCCCGACCCAACGTGGTCGGGCACAGCTTTGGGGATCGCGCGATCACTGGAGGGCTCCATCGAGACCCTTTGCTCGAGCAAAGGGTACATCAGGATGAGGGGGGGCTCATTCGAGGCGGGCCTGGTCCGGCTGGATGCCGAGGGACAGGGGCGCCCCGTCGTCCAGGGCGGCCAAGCGCGACACCGCCATGCCGTGGAACCGGGTCAGGCCCTTGTACTCGACGAGTTCGGGCGGGAGGCTCGCCAGGACGCGGTGAAGGCGCTTGCGCCACTTCTCCACCCGCTCGATGTCCTGCAGACTGATCAGGTAGCAGCGGATGCCGAACAGGATCGCGTTGGAGCGCGGCAGGCGGAACAGGGTCTGCAGTTCCACGCGCAGGTGGAGCTTGCCCGCGATGTTCTCCGGGGTCACGGTGGTGCGGTCCGGCCCCCAATCGGGATAGTTCTCGGGCGACGTGTCGAGGCGCGGGTTGATCGTCATCGTCCAGTTCAGCCGGCGGACGGGATGCCCGTACTGTAGGCGCAGGAGATATTGCAGCGCCCGGTCGAACACCCCGATCTCGTGCGCCAGCGGCACCGGCCCGTGCCACTCGTGGAAGCTCATGCCGATATCGAATTCCAGCGACCAATCCGCCTGCGTGGTGACCATGCCGCCATCGACGTAGAGGTTGTCGTCCCGCTGATCCTGCAGGGTGAAGTCCCCTTGAGCCTGCCGGGTGATGTACTCGAACGGCTCGCAGGGCAGAGTGGACGCGTCGCCGAAGACGAAGCGCTGGTCGAGGCCCAGGGGGCGGTTGATCCAGTGCCAGGCGGTGCCGTCCCGCGTCAGGCTGAAATGCTCGGGGTAATCCGCCGACAGGCTCTCCATCAGGAGTTCGAGCGTGTCCCATTGCGCCGGCATCATGTGCGCCAGCACCTGGCATCGCTTCGGGTCGTGATCGAGGACGATCGCGCGCTCGCGGCATTCGGCGACGTAATGTTCGTCCACGTCGAACGCGTGTTCGAAGGCCGGCGACGTGCCCGCCTTCACATGCGGCTCGATGTTGACCGAGTACATGTATGTGTCTTCGCCGAACGGAAACGGGAAGCGGAGCACCGCCGCGTCGCTGTTCCGGTAGGAGAAGTCGTCCCGGAACGTCTCGTCGGTCTTGAACTGAATACCCATCTCAGCTTCCCTTTACCAAGCGGCGCCGATCCCGGCCGGCGGCCGGCATCGATGCGTTCGGCGGATGCCCGCCGCCGCGCGGTCGTCCGGTCTTAAAAATCGAGCACCAGGGTCTCGGATCTGGCCCGCGAGACGCAGGTCGCGATGAGGCGGCCCTCCGCCTTCTCGGCATCGGACAGGACGTGATCCCGGTGATCGGGGATGCCCTCCACGAGGGGCAGGAGGCAGACGCCGCAGGCGCCCCCCCGGCAGAGGCACGGAGCCTCGATGCCTTCGCCCTCCAGCGCTTCGAGCAGGGTCTGCGAGGCCCCGACCGCGACCGACCGGCCGGACCGCGCCAGGGTGACGGTGAACGGCTCGCCGCCCTTGTCCCCGCCGAAACTCTCGCGGTGGATCGCGTGCGGCGTCCAGCCGAGGCCGCGCGCCGTCTCCTCGACCGCGTCCATCAGGCCCTGAGGCCCGCAGGTATAGACATGGGTTCCCAGCGGCTGGTCGGCCAGGATGGCGGCGAGATCCGGCCGCTCTCCCCGTCCGACGCCATGGACGTGGACGCCCGCCGCATCGTCACCGAGCAGGCCCCGGAAGGTCTCGACCTCGTCGGGGGCGCAGAACTGATGCAGTTCGTAGGCGGCGCCGCGCGACGCCAGGACCGGCCGGTAGGACAGGAACGGCGTCAGCCCGATGCCGCCGGCGATCAGGATGTGCTTGCGGGCGAGCGACGCGATCGGGAACAGGCTGGCCGGCGCGCTCAGCTCGACGGCGTCACCGATCTCGAGCCTGTCGTGCAGGAAGTGGGAGCCGCCGCGCGAGTCCGGAACCCGGCGGACGACGATCGCGTAGTGATCGCGCTGATCGGGCGGCGTCACCAGCGAATAGGCGTTCTGCCAGACCCGGTCCGGCCCCCGCAGGGTGACGAGGACATGCGCCCCCGGCGGCGATGTGGGAAACGCCCCGCCCTTCTCGGGAACGAAGCGGAACCGCTTCAGCGTCGGGTTCAGGCGTTCGATCTCGGCGACGCGCGCCGACAGCTTGCCGTCGAGGATCATGAATAGGCCTGCTCTGCCGGAGGGACTTCGCCGGCGACCTCGGCATCGATCTTGACTCCCATGAAGGCCGACAGGCGCCGCGAGAAATGATCCCGCACGAACAGGTTGGCGCCGCAGCCGTCGCATCGGACGATGGTGGTCGTCACGCCGTGATTGAAGGTCCGGCAATGGACGCAGGCCACGCGCCGCGCCCGTGTGCCGGAATGGCACTGGAAGATCTCCTGCTTGGTCATCCCCGCGCGCTGCGCCGTGTTGAAGACGTCCCACAGGAAATCCTCGGTCCCGCTCACGTAGAGCCGCAGACCCATGCGCTCCCGCGCGAGGCGATGGTCGAGGCGATCGATGAGGTGCCTCGGCGAACGGAACCCTCGTTCGTGAACGGTCTCGGAGGGTGGGATCCGGCCCTCCTGGTCGGGGCCTGCGACGAACCAGACCTCCACCTCCCTGTCGGGCGGGGCCCCGAAGCGGTAGGCGGGCGAATCCGACACCAACAGGTGGCGCAACCCGGACGGATCCATCGCCAGCGATTGATAGACCGGTCGGCTCTTGATGGACTGATCTGACATCGACCTCGACTCGACAATGGGCGGGGCGGCGGCCGGAGCGGACTGCGCCGAACCAGGGGACGAATTCGGTCCCCTCGACAAAGCCGGCCCCGTCTTGCTCGTACGGCGATCGGGTTCTTTAAGAGAATTTCATTTTCTCCAAGAGAACAACAATGTCAATCGCCGTTTTCGACCGGAATCCCGGCCAAGGAGTCCCGGCCAAGGGGTCTCGGCCAATGGGTCGGATGCCGGTTCGATGGGCGGCGGACACGTGTTTCGGCACCCGCTGCCGTCATGGTCCGCACTCCCGTGCGGGACGCGCAGGGTCGCAGGGCGTGCGCGCGAAAGCGAGAGGCCATGTCGACGATCCACTCGAATCGAGAAGCCCATCGCGGTCCGATCTCGCGTCATGCCCGCGATCGGCAAACATCCATGCCCATTTACTGGTCACATCTGCCCGAAAATCAATTCTCATGGAAAATTTCGATGCAATTCCACTGTTCGCTCGAGGGGGAGCCGCAATAGCGCTTGACAGCGGCTCAACCGAAGAGAAATGATTATTCCTGTAGAGAATTTCAGGAGTTCGACCGGCAGTCTTCCACTGACGTGATGTGTCGGGCTCGCATGAAACGTGCGCACCGGCGGTCGCGGCGCCCCGGCTATTCGGAAAGACTTCGTGTGACCCTCTCCGCAAGGCGGGAAATATCCATGTCGCCGACGATGCATCGACACGCACATCCCTAGCTTGGAGTCCCTCACGAAACGTCCGGTCGGCGCCGATCCTCGCTCCGGGCACGCCGGTGCGGCGGAAGTTTCGTGAGGGACACTCGAAACGTCCTTCGGAACACCCTTCTGCGACGCCGATCCACTTGGCGGAGCGGCGCCCCGAGCCAGACGACACTCCAGATGCGCCTCGACCCCGCCGAGGCCGCGCGGACACGCATCGCCGCGGGATCACACCTTCGGCGAGGGCACGGGTCGATCCGGACCGAACCCTCGATACGACCAATGGAGAGCTGAATCATGAGCACCGGACTGGCATCCTCGGCAAAGCCCGTGGCGGGCTTCACGTCCCCCGCCACCGGGACGGCCGAAGACGGGAAGCTGCATCGCAGCATCAACTGGACGGGCGCGTTCTGGGTCGCGAGCGGTGTGCCCGCCCTCGTCCTGTTCTCGGTGGGCGGCATTGCCGGCAATACGGGCAAGCTCGCCTTCCTGATCTGGACGCTCTCCATGATCATGGGCTTCATCCAGTCCTTCACCTATGCGGAGATCGCCGGCCTGTTCCCGAACAAGTCGGGGGGCGCGTCGGTCTACGGGGCCGCGGCCTGGGTCCGCTACACCAAGCTGGTGGCGCCCCTCTCGGTCTGGTGCAACTGGTTCGCCTGGTCGCCGGTCCTGTCGCTGGGCTGTTCCATCGCGGCCTCCTACATCATCAACGCGGTGGCGCCGCAGCCCACGGCCACGTCGCCGGCCGTGGTGCAATGGCTCGCCACCAACGGTGCCGCCCTGCAGATGGCCGATGCCGACAAGGTGACGGCGGCCATCGCGGCCGTGGCGCCCGGCATCCGCACCTGGACCCTGTTCACCACCACCCTCGGCCCGGTCTCGCTCTCGCTGAACCTGGCCTTCTTCATCGGCGCCGCTCTCATGCTCGCGGTCTTCGCCGTGCAGCACCGCGGTATCCTCGGAACGGCGAACGTCCAGAAGTATATCGGTCTCCTCGTCATCATCCCGATGTTCATCGTCGGCGTGGTTCCGCTGCTGATCCACGGCGTGAACTGGGAGAACTTCTCTCCCCTCGTCCCCCTCGCCGCACCGGCCGCTCCCGCGCCGGGCGCCTGGAACATCACGGGCTGGACGCTGGTCCTCGGCAGCATGTTCATCGCGGCCTGGTCGACCTACGGGTTCGAGACGGCGATCTGCTACACCAGCGAGTTCCGTGATCCCGCCAAGGATACGTTCAAGGCGATCTTCTATTCGGGCCTGCTCTGCCTCCTGCTGTTCACCCTCGTGCCCTTCACCTTCCAGAGCATGCTTGGCGTCGAGGGGATGCTGGAGGCTTCCATCGTCGACGGGTCGGGTGTGGCGGCCGCACTGGCGCACATGGTCGGCGGCGGTCCCATCGTCGAGAACTTCCTCGTCATGCTGATGATCCTGGCCCTCGTGCTCTGCATCATGACGGCGATGGCGGGGTCCTCGCGCACCCTCTACCAGGGCTCGGCCGACGGCTGGCTGCCGCGCTACCTCAGCCATGTGAACGAGCATGGCGCGCCGACGCGGGCGATGTGGACCGATCTCGTCTTCAATCTCGCGATCCTGGCGATCGCCTGTGCCGATGCGACGAGTTTCTTCTTCATCCTGGCCGTGTCGAATTGCGGCTACATCATCTTCAACTTCCTCAACCTCAACTCGGCCTGGATCCACCGCATCGACTCGGCGCATATCCCGCGCCCCTACCGCGCACCGACCTTCGTCCTGGTGCTCGGCGGCGTCTTCGCCTTCGTGAACGTGATCTTCATGGGCGCGGGCGCGAAGGTCTGGAACCCGATCGCCCTCTGGGCCGGCCTGATCACCGCCGCCCTGATCATCCCGGTCTTCTGCTACCGCCACTATGTCCAGGACGGCGGCAAGTTCCCGGCCGAGATGTACGAGGACCTGCATGTCGGCCCCGAGGGGATGGTGAGCCGCCGCCGGGCGGGAATCCTGCCCTACCTGACGCTGGCCGCCGGCGTCGTGGTGCTCCTCCTCTCGAACTGGTTCTTCCAGCTCTGATCGAACCGGGCTGCCGGGGCCGTCGGCTCCGGCAGCCCGAACGCGAGACGAGACAGAGTCCGCCCAATCAAAAAACGGAACACTAAGGGACAGCCGCCATGAGCTACAAAGACCTTCCCCGCCAGTCGGCCCTCAACGAACGCCATCTGGCCCTGGGCTCGACACTCGACGCCGAGTGGAACGGGATGCCCATCCCCCAATCCTACCGAACCGACCGCTACGAGGAGACCACCATCGTCCGCTCGCGGGCGGGCTTGTTCGACGTCTCCGGCCTTCGCATCGTCAACGTCTCCGGTCCGGACGCGGAAGCGATGCTGAACGCGATGCTCACCAGCGACGTCGGCAAGATCGCGCAGGGCCGATCGGCCATCAGCAACATCGTCGACGAGAACGGCTCCCTGATCGACGACGTGCTGGTCTACCGCGACGGGCCGCAGGCCTTCCGCGTCTCGCATGGCGGCGGCAGCCTCGAAGACGTTCTTCCCGAATTCACCGAAGGCCGCGCCGTGGAGGCGGCCCGCGACGACGACGTCCACATCCTGTCGCTGCAGGGACCGCTGGCGCTCGCTATCCTCGCGCCGCACACGCCCTTCGACCTGCCGACGCTGAAGTATTTCGAGCATGTGCGCACGACGCTGTTCGGCCGCGACGTGTCCCTGGCGCGGGGCGGCTACTCGGCCGAGCGCGGCTACGAGGTGTTCTGCGCCGCCAAGGACGCCGTCGCCATCTGGGATGCGATCATGCAGGCCGGCGAGCCCTTCGGCATCGTGGCGGCCTCCTGGGACTGCCTCGACATCGTGCGCGTGGAGGGCGGCCTGCTGTTCTTCCCCTTCGACATGCCCAAACCCGACACCACGCCGTGGGAAATGGGCCTGGCCTGGACCGTCGACCTCGACAAGCCGGATTTCCGCGGCAAGGCCGCCCTGCTGGCGCGGAGGGGCACCGAGCGTTTCAGCCAGGTCGGCCTCGAGATCCTGCACCATGAGGCGGTGACGCCCGGCGCCAAGATCTTCAAGGACGGACTCGAGGTCGGCACCGTCAACAGCACCACCTACAGCCGCCACCTGATGAAGTCGCTGGGCCTCGCCCACCTGCCGCCGGAGCTCGCCGCCCTCGGCACGGAGGTCGAGGTCCGGACCGAGACCGGCCCGCTGGTCGCCAACGTGGTGCGGACGCCGTTCTACGACCCGATGCGCCTGCGCACCCATCCGGCCGACGAACGGACCGCCTGATACCGGGCGGCGTCCCCCTCCCCCCTGTGGCTACGGCCTGGACGGAGGGGGAACCCGCGGTACCGGCGAAATCGGCGGTCCTGCTTCCAGAGGCTCGCGCTCACGCAGGCCCCTTCCGCGAACGGAGACCGGCGACGGTCACGCACGGGCTTCGGTGAGGTCGTCCCAGAGCCGGTCGGCCGCATCGTTGCGGCAGTCGAGGGAGCGGAACAGCCTGATGTCGATGGGGATGTCGAACCGGTCCGGACCGGCGCGCACGAGCCTGCCGCGCGCCTGATCTTCGGCCGCCAGCGTCTGCGGCAGCCAGGCGATGCCGTGTCCGTTCCGCGCCATCGTCATGAGCGCCGCCGCCAGATGAGAGGTGAGCGCCGTCGCCGAATGGGCCGGCTCGCGATCCGGAAAGGCCGCGATGATGCGCCCGAGCCCCGAGGCCTGGCTGTATCTCAGATAGGGCAGAGGCGCCTCCGGCGTTCCCGGCAGCGACCATGTCGGGCCGCCGTCCGAGGTGGGCGCGCAGAGGGGAACCAGCAGGTCGTCGCCCAGGGACAGGCTCGGAAACCGCTCCGCTTCGAAGCGCGTCCGTGCATCCGGGTGATGGTGGCACAGGAGGAAGTGGACCTCGCCGGCGAGCATGATGGCTTCGCAGGCCTCCATGCTGTCAGAGATCAGGTTGAGGGTGCCCAGCGTCTGATGGTGCATCAGGCCGCGGATCCAGTTCGGAAAGAACGTGAACGACAGGGCGTGGGTCGCCGCGATGGAGAGCGTCGCCGTGTCCCGGGCGCCCACCTCCCGCGCGTCGCGTCGTGCCCGCTCCAGGCTGCGCATCATGTCCTGGGCCGCCGGCTGGAAGGCGAGCCCGGCCGGCGTG
Organism: Methylobacterium sp. Leaf106; assembly: GCF_001422895.1. Taxonomy (NCBI): domain Bacteria; kingdom Pseudomonadati; phylum Pseudomonadota; class Alphaproteobacteria; order Hyphomicrobiales; family Methylobacteriaceae; genus Methylobacterium; species Methylobacterium sp. Leaf106. The sequence goes on along the minus strand of NZ_LMNB01000004.1, from coordinate 21,283 downwards.
AGCACCGCCCCCTGCGGACCACGGGCGAACAGGGGCGTGCCGACCCAATCCTCAAGGGCGCGGATGCGCCGGCTGAAGGCCGGCTGCGTCACGCTCCGCGCCTCGGCCGCGCGCGAGAACGTCTTCTGCTCCGCCAGGGCGAGGAAGTCCTTCAGCCAGTCCAGATCCATCGATCAGCCAGTGTCCGTCAGCCCGTCCAGCCCGATGCCGACCGCGCATAGCGCGCACCGAACATGGCATTGGCCGAGCGACGGTGTCCAGGCGTAAGGACGGCATCAAGCCCCGCAAGAGGGATCACTAATCAAGCTGCCCGCTAAGTGGCAGATCAGGAGGAAACAGATCATGAAGTCATGGCTAAGCCGACTCTATGTTCAAGTCTTCATAGCAATCGTCATCGGCGGGCTCGTCGGGTATTTCCTGCCCGACGTCGCCGTCACGCTGCAGCCCCTGGCGGACGGCTTCATCAAGCTGATCAAGATGCTGCTCGCGCCGGTCATCTTCGGCACCATCGTCGTCGGCATCGCCAAGATGGGCAACCTGAAGGAGGTCGGCCGCATCGGTGTGCGCGCGCTCATCTACTTCGAGGTCGTCTCCACGCTGGCCCTCGTCATCGGCCTCGTGGTGGTCAACGTGATGCAGCCGGGCGTCGGCATGAACATCGACGCCACGCAGATCGACAGCAGCGCCATCGCCTCCTACGCCAAGCGAGCGGAAGCCCAGCCCGGCATCGTCGGCTTCTTCATGGACATCATCCCCTCGACGATGGTGGATGCCTTCGCCAAGGGCGCGATGCTGCAGATCATCCTGATCTCGCTGCTCTTCGGCGTCGCGCTGGTTCAGGCGGGCGAACGCGGCAAGCCGGTGGTCGTCGTCATCGACAGCCTGCTGGACGCGCTGTTCCGCATCGTCGCCATGGTGATGCGCCTGGCTCCCATCGGTGCGGGTGCCGGTGTCGCCTTCACCATCGGCAAGTACGGCTTCGGCACCGTCTGGTCCCTCGCCTACCTCATGCTCGGTGTCTACGTCACGTCGATCCTGTTCGTCGTGCTGGTTCTCGGCTCCGTCTGCGCCTGGACCGGGTTCTCCCTGGTCAAGGTTCTCGGCTTCTTCAAGGACGAGATCCTCATCACCTTCGGCACCTGCTCCACCGAGGCGGTGATGCCCCGGATGATGGCCAAGCTGGAGCGGGTGGGCTGCGAGAAGTCGGTGGTCGGCCTCGTGCTGCCCACCGGCTACACCTTCAACGCCGACGGCACCTGCATCTACCTGACCATGGCGGCGATCTTCGTCGCCCAGGCCACCAACACGCCGCTGGGCATCGGCGACCAGCTCGTCGTCCTGGGCGTGCTGCTCCTGACCTCGAAAGGGTCGGCGGGTGTCGCCGGGGCCGGGTTCGTCACCCTCGCCGCCACCCTGTCGAGCATCCACACCGTCCCGGTCGCCGGCCTCGTCCTTCTGCTGGGCGTCGATCGCTTCATGAACGAGGCGCGGGCGGTCACGAACCTGATCGGCAACGCGGTCGCCACCATCGCGGTCGCCAAGTGGGAAGGCGCCTTCGACCTGAACAAAGCGGAAGAAGCCTACCGCGACCGGGCCGCCGTCGCCTCCGAGAACGTCGTTCCCGACCGGGAAGCCGGGCATGCCCTGCCCCGCCCCGTGGCGGCCGCCCACTAGACCTTCCGACCGACCCCCGTTCCATCCCGTTCCCCTCACGCGAAATTCTTCGCATCTCAAGGAGAGCCACCATGCGTATCGTCGACGTCTGCGAGGTCACCAAGCCGATCTCCTCGCCCATCCGCAACGCCTATATCGACTTCTCGAAGATGACCGCCAGCCTCGTGGCCGTGGTCACGGACGTGGAGCGCGACGGCCGCCGGGTGGTGGGCTACGGCTTCAATTCCAACGGCCGCTACGGCCAGGGCGGCCTGATCCGCGAGCGCTTCAAGAACCGCATCCTCGAGGCCGACCCCAAGAGCGTGCTGAACGAGGCCGGCGACAACCTCGACCCGCACAAGCTCTGGGCGGCGATGATGACCAACGAGAAGCCCGGCGGCCACGGCGAGCGCTCGGTGGCGGTGGGCACCCTCGACATGGCGATCTGGGACGCCACCGCCAAGATCGCCGGCAAGCCGCTGTTCCGGATGCTCGCCGAGCAGAAGGGCGTCGAGGCCAACCCGCGCGTCTTCGTCTACGCGGCCGGCGGCTATTACTATCCCGGCAAGGACGACACCCAGCTGCGCGCCGAGATGCGCGGCTACCTCGACCGGGGCTACAACGTCGTGAAGATGAAGATCGGTGGCGTGCCGATCGAGGAGGACCAGCGCCGCATCGAGGCCGTGCTGAAGGAGATCGGCTCCCAGGCGCAGCTCGCCGTGGACGTGAACGGCCGCTTCAACCTCGAACAGGGCATCGCCTATGCCAAGATGCTGCGCCAGTACCCGCTGTTCTGGTACGAGGAGATCGGCGATCCCCTCGACTACGCCCTGCAGGCCGCGATCTCCGAGTTCTATCCCGGCCCGATGGCGACCGGCGAGAACCTGTTCTCGCACCAGGATGCCCGCAACCTCCTGCGCTACGGCGGCATGCGGCCCGACCGCGACTACCTGCAGTTCGACTGCGCCCTGTCCTACGGCCTCGTCGAGTACCTCCGCACCCTCGACGTGCTGGAGCAGTTCGGCTGGTCGCCCAAGCGCTGCATCCCGCATGGCGGTCACCAGATGTCGCTCAACATCGCGGCCGGCCTGGGGCTGGGCGGCAACGAGAGCTACCCGGACCTGTTCCAGCCCTATGGCGGCTTCCCGGACGGGGTGAAGGTCGAGGACGGCCACATCGTCATGCCCGAACTGCCGGGCATCGGCTTCGAGGGCAAGTCGGACCTCATCAAGGTCATGCGCGAGCTCGCGGAGTAAGCGCCGATCGATCGCCGTGCGGGGTTCATCGAGCCCGGCACGGCCCCTCCCCCTGTCGCCTGGCCTCGGGCGACAGCCGTTCCTGCGAGCCGGTCAGCCGAGACGGGCCGGCCCCGGGGACGGCAAACCGGAATCGACGTGACGAGGAAATCCGTACGATGCGTCCGCTCAGCGATGACGAGCGAGCCGTTCTGTCCGCTCTGACCGAAGACTTCGTCAGCGCCACCGTTATCAAGGTCAGGTCTGGTCTCCCGCGCGGAGAGCGGAACGAGAAAGTGCTCGAAGCCTGCCTGGGATTGGCGCAACGCGGTCTGGCCGAGCGGGCCGGCTCCGGGTTGCGGTCCACCCTCCGTTGGCGGAAAGCACGAGGTGGCTTCGCCCCGGAGCGGGAGCGCCACCTCCACGGAACACGCAACTGCGAAGAGGCCCCATGACAGCGCATGCGAAGGCGGAGATCCTGCTGCTGAAGGCGATCCTTCCCGATACGATCCGAGCCCTCGACGAGCGCTTCGTCCTCCACCGCCTGGATCGGGCCACGGACCGGGACGCGTTCCTGGCGGAGGTCGGCCCGGCGATCCGAGGCGTGGTGGTGGGAGGCCAGGCCCCGGCGGGGTCCGATCTCTTCGCGCGGCTCCCCGGCCTGGAGATCGTCGCGAATTTCGGTGTCGGCTACGACACGATCGACGTGGCGGATGCCAAGCGGCGGGGCGCCGTCGTGACGAACACCCCGGACGTGCTCACCGAGGAGGTGGCCGATCTCGCCCTCGGCCTGCTTCTGGCCACCGTCCGCCGCATTCCCCAGGCCGACCGGTATCTCCGCGCCGGAGCATGGCCGAAGGCCGCGTTTCCGCTCTCGCCGTCCCTGCGCGGGCGCCGGATCGGCATCCTCGGCCTGGGGCGGATCGGACGCGCCATCGCTACGCGGCTCGACGGGTTCGGCTGCGCGATCGCCTATCATGGCCGGAGCCGCCAGCCGGAGGTGCCCTACGAGTATCACGCCAGCGTGGTCGATCTGGCGCGGGCCTGCGACGTCCTCGTGGTCGTCGCGCCCGGTGGCGGAGCCGGGCCCCTGGTGACTGCCGAGGTGCTGGACGCCCTCGGGCCAGAGGGCATCCTGATCAACGTGGCGCGCGGCAGCCTCGTCGACGAGTCGGCCCTGATCGCGGCCCTGCAGCAGGGCGTGATCCACTCCGCCGGCCTCGACGTGTTCGTCGACGAGCCCCGCGTTCCTCCCGCCCTGATCGCCTTGGACAACGTCGTGCTGCTACCGCATGTCGGCTCGGCTTCCCGTCACACCCGTCTCGCCATGGGAGCCCTGCTGGTAGACAATCTGGTCTCCTGGTTCGAAGGCCGGGGGCCGGTGACGCCCGTCGCCGAGACGCCGTGGCCAGCGAGCGCCGACTAATCCCCGAGCCCATCCCCGGAGAGCCATTCCGATGACATCACGCAGCTATCGCATCGCCGTCATTCCGGGCGACGGGATCGGCAAGGAGGTCGTGCCGGAGGGCGTGCGCGTCCTCGAAAAGGCCGCCAAGCGCCACGGCTTCAGCCTCGAGTTCGACTGGTTCGACTTCGCCAGCTGCGATTATTACGAGCGGCACGACCGGATGATGCCGGAAGACTGGAAGGCGCAGATCGGGGGCCACGACGCGATCTTCTTCGGCGCGGTCGGCATGCCGGACCGGGTGCCCGATCACGTCTCGCTCTGGGGCTCGCTGATCCTGTTCCGGCGGGAATTCGACCAATACGCCAACCTGCGCCCGGTGCGCCTGATGCCGGGGGTGAAGAGCCCGCTCGCCGACCGCAAGCCCGGCGACATCGATTTCTGGGTGGTCCGCGAGAACACGGAGGGCGAATACTCGAATGCGGGTGGGCGCATGTTCGCCGGCACCGACCGCGAATTCGCCCTGCAGGAGACGATCATGACGCGCCACGGCGTCGACCGCATCCTGAAATTCGCCTTCGAACTGGCCCAGAGCCGGCCGAAGAAGCACCTGACCTCGGCCACCAAGTCCAACGGCATCTCGATCACGATGCCCTATTGGGACGAGCGGGTGAAGGAGATGGCCAAGGCCTACCCGGACGTGGCCTGGGACCAGTACCATATCGACATCCTGACCGCCCATTTCGTGCTGAACCCGGACCGGTTCGACGTGGTCGTCGCCTCGAACCTGTTCGGCGACATCCTCTCCGATCTCGGCCCCGCCTGCACGGGCACGATCGGCATCGCACCCTCCGGCAACATCAACCCGGAGCGGCTCTTCCCCTCGGTGTTCGAACCGGTGCACGGCTCGGCCCCCGACATCGCCGGACAGGGCATCGCCAACCCGATCGGCCAGATCTGGTCCGGCTCGATGATGCTGGAACATCTCGGTGAGCACGAGGCGGCCCGCGAGATCGTCACCGGGATCGAGCGCGTCCTCTCCGAGCGGACCCTGCGCACGCGCGATCTCGGCGGCAACGCCGATACCGAAGCCTGCGGCAGGGCGGTGGAAGAAGCCCTCGGATAAGGGCGTCCCCTCTGACGGCGTCTCGGTGACCCGGACCCATGGGTCGGGGTCTCCGGGGCCCGGTATCAGACCTCAGGGACGGCCTGTAGCTCCGCCGAACTCGCCAGGATCGTCTCCTGCAACGCCGTCGCGACGGCATGCTGGCGGCCCGGGCCGAGGACCACGAACTCGACGTCGCCGATCGGTGGCAAACCGGCCAGTGTCGGGATCGGGGCAAGTCCCGGCGGCATGACCCTGGCCGAGTGCGGCGCGATGCCCAGACCCGCTTCGACGGCGGCGCGCACTCCCATCAGGCTGCCGCTGGTGCAGGCGATCCGCCAGGGACGGCCCGCCGCGTCGAGGGCATTGAGCGCCAGGGTGCGTGTCATCGAAGGCGGCGGATAGAGGACCAGGGGCAACGGCAGCTCAGGATTAGGAACGAAGCCCGGTCTGCCCGCCCAGATCAGTTCCTCTGCCCAGGCCAGTTCGCCGCGCGGGTCACCGCGTCGGCGCTTGCAGAAGATCACGTCCAGTTCGCCCGCATCGTAGCCCTGATAGAGGGTCCGGCTCAGCCCGACCGTCAGCTGCAGATCGACGGAAGGGTGGCGCTCGGCGAAGCGTGCCAGAACATGGGCCAGGGCCGACAGGGTGTAGTCTTCGGAGACGCCGAGGCGGATACGGCCGCGCAGGCCGCCTGGTGAGAAGAAGGCGCGAAGCCGGTCGTGCGCCTCCAGCACCTCCCGCGCGAAGCCGATCAGGGCCTGGCCGTCCGGCGTCGGGGCGACCCGATGCGTGTCCCGCATGAGGAGAGAGCGGTCCAGCGCCAGTTCCAGCCGCGCGATATGACCGCTGACCGTGGATTGCCGCACGCCGAGTGCCTGCGCCGCGGCCGTGAAGCTGCCGTTTTCGAGCACGGCCAGGAAGGAGCGGATGTGGTCGACGTTGAGGGTGCTCATCACGTTTCATGATAGCCGATATTCTGACCGCCCTGGAGGTCGGCGGGCTAAGAGCGCCTCACACACATTCCGGTCACAGTCGGTTCTCGCCTCGGCGATCCGTGCACCGCAGCGCCATCATCGTCTGCCAATCAGGGACAGTCTCGTGAAGCCGCAGATCACCGGTGGCGGCACGTCCGCCGGAACCGCCCTCGCCTTCGTCGCCGGCTTCGTCGATGCTGCGGCCTTCATCGCATTGACCGGCCTGTTCACGGCTCACGTCACCGGAAACTTCGTCCTGATCGGCGCCGAACTGGTCGCGAGTTCAAGCGGCGTCCTGGCGAAACTCCTGGCGCTCCCTGTCTTCATGGGGGCGGTGGCCGGGGCCCGCATCCTCGGGCTGCTCCTGGAGCGACGGGATGCCGATCCCCTGCCCTGGCTGCTCGCCGTCGAGGCGGCCCTCCTCGCTGGCTTTGGCCTGTACGGGACCGTGTTGTCGCCGCTCGATGCGCCGGACGGCGCCCCGGCCTTGGTGGTTGGCATGCTCGCCGTTGCGGCCATGGGCGTGCAGAACGCGATCGGCCGTCTCTCCCTCGGTCATCTCGCCCCGACCACGGTGATGACCGTGAGTGTGAGCCAGGCCGTCATCGACGCGACGGATCTCGCTCTCGGAACGGCCGGGAACCGCGCCCAGACGCGTGCGCGCTTGTTGCGCGTGCTGCCGGCCATCGTGGCCTTCGCCGTGGGCGCGTTGTGCGGAGCCTTCGGGATCGCCCATCTCGCGTTCGGCTGCATCGCGCTGCCGTTCATCGTGCTCGTCGTCCTGACTGTCTTGGCGATAGCGCCCGCCGACGCCAACACCGCGCCGTGAGACGGTTGGGCTGGTCCAAACGTTCCCACTCCGCCCGTACGCTCGCGCTGTCCCAAATCGATGGACGGTCCGGATACGTGCAAAAGCGAATGTCGGCCTCCGGGCGATGAAACGACCTCCGCCGCCGACCCTTGAAAGGTCCGCTTTCCGGCCGCTGAGGGGAGGATGATCGTGGCCGGTGCGTAAGTGTCTCTCATAAAGCTCCCGCTGCGCTGTCGTGCTTGGAGCGAGAACCGACCGTGATCGGGAGTTTTGTGAGGAACTCTGAGCCCGACATTGCATGGCCGTGAGGAATAGTCGGTACGGTGATGGAGGATCGGCTGACCGGCAGACGGTGGGGTGGAACAAAATGGAAAATTGAATCGACATCGGCCGGTCCATGCGTCGGCTCAATCAAACCGATATGCCCCTGCGACGGCTGGAGAAAATGCACTTAAACACATGCCGGGGTCTCGATGAAATATATTTGGTGTAATCTCACGAAGTCATCACAAATAAAAATGCAATTTAATACAGATCGCTTCCTCTTCGATATGCCAAGGCAAGCATCAGCGATGCTCAATGTCCGAAGTCGCAGTCGTTCGCTTCACTGTTTGTATTTTAGTGTTATTGCTTGACTGATATTTGTTGCTGATATTAAAAAATTCGTAGCGCGCATAAAAGTTGTTTCAGTTTTGTTTAACGAAAGGCTGCCAACTAGAAGGGAATGCGAACGAGGCATCGTGGGGACAGCGACGTGCCGTTTTTTGATACTGATCTGCGTGCGCTCATGGCCGCGGTCGACACGTCAACAGCTCGGATCGAGTTTGCTCCTGACGGCACCGTGCTCACTGCCAACACTCTCTTTCTCGAGCTGATGGGCTATACCCTTTCCGACCTGAAGGGGCAGAACCACGCTCGATTCGTCTCTGCCGCGGAGCAAAGCAGTGAGGCTTATCGAGCGTTCTGGGAAGCGCTGCGTCATGGCGAGCCGCAGACGCGCGAGTTCAAGCGTTTCGCGAGGGATGGTCGCGAGGTCTGGATCCAGGCCACATACAATCCCGTCCTCGACCGTGCCGGACGGGTGATTCGAGTGGTCAAGTTCGCGACAGATGTGACGAAGCAGGTCTTGCGCAACATCGACAATGACGGACAGCTCGGAGCTCTGCAGCGCTCACAAGCCGTCATCGCGTTCGCACTCGATGGCACGATCCTGGATGCCAACGCCAACTTCCTTTCAGCCGTGGGCTACGCGCTCGACGAGGTCCAAGGTCGTCATCACAGCATGTTCGTGGAACCGGCCGAGCGCGAGGGTGAGGCCTATCGTAAGTTCTGGTCCGCTCTGGGCAAAGGCGAGTTCAGCTCAGGGGAGTTCAAGCGGATTGCCAAGGGCGGTCGCGAAGTCTGGATTCAGGCAACCTACAATCCGATCCGTGATCGGGATGGTGTTCCGATCAAGGTCGTGAAGTTCGCCACCGACATTACCGGGCAGAAACTGCAGGTCGCGGATGCCATGGCTCAGTTGGCGGCGGTCAATCGCTCACAGGCCGTCATCGAGTTCGCTCCCGACACGACGGTCCTCGATGCCAATGCGAATTTCCTGAAGTCGCTCGGCTACGGGATCGAGGAGATCAGGGGGCGACCGCACGCCATCTTCGTGGAGCCAGGCTACGCACAGACGGCGGACTACGCCGCGTTCTGGGACCGCCTGAGAGGCGGCAGTTTCTCATCGGGCATGTTCCAGCGCTTCGGCAAGGGCGGCCGTGCCGTGTGGATCCAGGCCAGCTACAACCCGATCTTCGACCCGAGTGGCCGATTGATCAAGATCGTCAAGTACGCTTCCGACGTCACCGCCAACATGGAGGCGCGGTCGGTCGCGGTGGAGGCCGCCGAGCGCACTCTCGATAACGTTCAGGCGGTCACGGATGCGGCGGACGCCATGAATGCGTCGGCGCTCTCGATCTCTCGCAGCATGATTCAGTCCAAGACCGTCGTGGACGACATCCATGGTCGAGCCGGCGAGGCGGATGCCGCAACCGAGCGGCTGCGTTCGGCCGCGCATTCGATGAGCGGCGTTGCCACCCTGATCACGGACATTGCGCAACAGATCAATCTGCTGGCGTTGAACGCGACGATCGAGGCGGCACGGGCCGGCGAGGCAGGGCGCGGCTTTGCTGTGGTCGCGACCGAAGTGAAGAACCTGGCTGGTCAGGCCGCAGCGGCCACGAACCGGATCAGCAGCGAAATCACGGGCATGCAGGCTGTCTCGAGCGAGGTCGCGGCCACCCTGGCCTCGATCACTGCGGCGATCGGTACGATCAGCCAGCATGTCGATGGCGTTGCTGCTTCGATGGATCAGCAGGCGCACGCCACGGGTGAGATCCTGGCCAGCATGCAGCAGGCTGCCGACGGTGTGTCGAGCATCAGCACGGGCTTGGACAATTGGACCGTTGGGATGGAGGAACGGCGCGCCGATCGCCGAACGCGTATCCTGCTGCCTGCTCACATTCATGTCTCGGACGGCGGCCGCATCGCCTGCTCGATCCGCGACCTGTCGGACGGCGGCGCACGGTTGCATGTGCGCCTGCATACCACGGTGCCGGAACGGTTCGTCCTCATCGTCGATGCGGACGGACGCCGGTTCGACTGCCTCGTACGGCATCGCTCCGGCGCGAGCATGAACGTGCAGTTCCTTCAATCTTCAGATGCGAAGCCAGTGCGTTCCGTCGCCGTTTAGAGCTTGCACCCCTGGCGACCGAAAGTGCCTCACGAAACTCCCGCTGCGCCGTCATGCTCGGAGCGGGAACCGACCGTGATCGGAAGGTCGTGAGGCACTCCTACGGCAACGCGTGCTGCACCCATTCACCCGGTGTCGCGTCCCGGCCGCGCGTTCGGGAAGGCCGTTCGGCGCGATCGCCGATCCCTCCCGCCCGGTGGAGCCGCGGGCTCGCGCCGGGCGGAGAGGCCGACGGACCCGTGGCCAAGGCCCGCTTTGGGGAAGATTCCTAGAACCCCTCGCCCGCTGCCCGTGTCAGACCACCAGCACGTCCGAGGCGGTGAGCGCCGGCTTGTCGAGGAGGGTCGCCAGCAGGATGGCATCGTGGGCGCCGCCGGAGCCGTCCGCGTCGTAGTAGAGATGGCCCTTGGCCGCGTCGTAGACGATGCGGTGGTCTTCCGTGGTCGCGGCGCCGAGGGCGAAGGCCTCGTCCGTCAGCTGGCCGGCGGTCAGGGCCGTGAAGACGCCCGCATTGAGGACGAGCCTGTCCTCGCCGTGGCTGAAATCGACGATCCGGTCCTTTTCGCCGGCCGGCGGCACGACATCGAACACGAAGGCGTCGGCCCCGGCATCGCCGCGCAAAACATCCGTCCCCGCGCCGCCGGTCAGGATATCGTCACCGTCGCCGCCGAACAGGCGGTCGTCGCCCGCGCCGCCGAGGAACTGGTTGGCCCCGGCATCGCCCCTCATGGAATCGGCGAAGGCCGAGCCTTTCACGATCTCGAAGCCGGAGACGCCGCCGGTGCCCGTGGCCCGGCCGCTCTCGAACAGCGCGCGCGCCGACGCGCCGAACTCCGAATAGTCGAGGGTGTCGGTGCCGTCGCCGCCCAGGCTCAGGCCGCGGATGGCCGAGCCCGTCTCGATGGCCAGGGTGTTGTCGCCGGAGCCGAACTGGATCGCGGTGCCGCCCCCGCTGAGGATGCGGCCCGCATTGACGACCACGTCGTCGAGCGCGCTGACGATTCTGATCGCGATGCCCGAGCCGCCCTGGATGAGCCCCGCATTGTCGATGCTCGTCACGAAGGGCGCGTCCCCCTGCGACGAGTCGTCGATCAGGATGCCGAGGCCGGCGCCGTAGATCCGCGCGCCGGCGAGGTTGACGATGTCGCCGCCGCCCGCCGCGATGCCCTCCGCCGTGTTGGGCAGGCCATCCGACCCCGTGCCGCCGGCGCCGAGGCCGCGGATGGTGCCGTGGTTTTCGATCGTCGCACGGAAATCGATGTCGATCCCGTCGCCGTCGCCATCGTTGATGCCGTCCGGGCCGCCGCCGTCCTCGGCACCGGGCGTCGCGCCGTTGACGTCGGAGCCGGTCGCATCGGCGAAGGAACCCGTGATGATCCCGTGATTGATCACGGTCGCCGTGCCGTCGGAGCCGATGCCTGAGCCGTTGCCGCCGAGGATGCGGGCTCCGGCCTCGTTGGTCACCGTGACGAGGCTGTCCTCGCCCATATTGATTCCGTGGCGGTCGCCGAGGATGGCGCCGCCGGCCGCGTTGCGGATCGTCCCGCTCGCCCCGTCCTCGAACTGGATGCCGTCGGCGCCCTGAACATAGCCGTTGGCCGAGCCGCCATGGATGGTGCCGCTGTTGACGAGATCGAGGGTCGCGCCGATCTTCACGCCGTCGGCTGCCAGCGCCAGCAGCGATCCCGCATTGTCGATCTCGGCGAGGAATTCGCCCGTGGTCGCGGCGAGGTCGAGGGCCTGGCCTTCGGCGGAGACGATGGTGGAGTCGGCTTCCGTGACGATCGTGAGCGTGCCGGCGGCGACGGTGCCGGACTGGATCTGCACGGCGTCGTCGTCGGAGCGGATGGTGCCGCCATTGTCGATCGTCGCGGTCAGGGTCGCGCCGATTCCGCTCTCGAAGCGGATCGCCCGGCCGCCGTCGGTGGTGTTCTCGATCAGGCCGTCATTGTGGATCTCGGCGCCGTCGGGGGCGGAGGTGAAGCGCACGGACTGAGCGTTTGCGGAGACAGAAAGGGTTCCGTCCACCTGCAGGGTGTCCGCGCCGGCCAGGGTGATACGGCCCGTCTGCGTGGTGCCGTTCGCGACGGAATGGGCGGTCATGCGGTCTCATCCTCGGCCGGACGCGTCCGCGGACGGGCGGACGTCAAATCACCGGGCGTGGCGGACATTAGGGGGGTCGGATGACGCTCGAACGACGGTGCGCGTGGCGGTGGATTCCTGCCGGATTCCGGGGGGGCTTGCCCCCTACACCACCGGCACGCCGCGTCCCTTGGCATGCTCGGCCGGCTCCACGTGGATGACCACGACGGCCCCCTCGATGGCGCTCTCGATGGCACTTTCCAGGCGGTCGCAGATGTCGTGCGAGTCCTTCACGGTCATCTCGCCGGGCACCACGAGGTGGAAGTCGATGAAGGTCGCCTGCCCTGCATGGCGCGTGCGCACGTCGTGCGCCTCCAGGGCGCCCTCCCCGTGATCCGAGATCAACGTGCGGATCTGGGTCACCATCTCGGCGGGCGCCGCCTTGTCGAGGAGGCCGCTCACGGAATCGCGCACCATGGTCCAGCCCGACCACAGGATGTTCAAGGCGACGAGGCCGGCGATGAGCGGGTCGAGGATCAGGGTTCCGGTGACGGCCACCAGGGCGACGCCGATCAGGACCCCGCCCGAAGTGACCACGTCCGACATCACATGACGCGCATCGGCGACCAGGGCCGGCGACCGCCACGCCCTGCCGCGACTCAGAAGCGCGACGGCCCAGGCGGCGTTGATGGCCGTCCCCACCGCGCTGACGGCCAGGCCCAGAATCGGCGCATCGAGGGGCTTCGGGGCGAGGAGACCGTAATAGGATTCACGTAGGATGAGGATGGCAGCTACGATGATGAGAGCCCCCTCGATCACCGCCGAGAAATACTCGGCCTTGTGATGCCCGAACTGGTGGTCCTCATCGGCGGGCGCAGCGGCCACACGCAAGGCAATGAAGGCGAAGGCCGCCGCCGCCACGTTGATGATGCTCTCCAGCGCGTCGGAATACAGCGCGAGACTGCCGGTGAGCCAGTAGGCGGTGAATTTGATCGCCATCACGAGAAGGCCGATTCCGGCGCTCGCGAGGGCGGCTTTTTGGGTGCGGTCCATTTCCGGTGCCGATCCGTGACGGGCCCGCCGGATAAAGGAGCGGGGCGTGGCGCTAGGCGGCCCCGCCCATACGATCATCCCCGCCGGGAAGGCCACGGCAAAGGTTGAACCCACCGGTGAAGGGTTTAGTCGTGGCTATGTCTGGGGCTCACCCTTCTGCGGACCGGGCGCCGCACCCGCCCGACGCTCCGCTTCGCGCGCGGCGCTGCGTGCGCCCTGGGCTCGTGCCCGCTCGGCCTTGCGCGCATAAGTCCGGGCCATCCACCCCCAGCGGGCATTGGCCGCCATCACGTCGAGACGCCGGGCTTCGCGCTCCCAATAGGACATCAACTGCGAGTCCAGCGTGACCCGACGGCGCGGAACCTTGATGTTAGTCGCGCCATTCTTGAGGTTTTCAATCATCAAACGAACCGCATTGGAGCAAGATTGCTTGGAGACCACGCCGATTTGCTTCCGGGCGGTCAAGGTTGTTTTCAACGTAGATCTGTAACAATGCGGCGCGTGTGAAGGTTGTTGGCACGCAAAGAAGCACGAGCCATGCAGGCCACGCATTGTTGGCCCCTCTCCGTCCTGCGGCTTCCGCCTGCGCCACAACATTCCTTCGCACCGTCATCGGGCTGGAAGGCTGTCATCGGCCATTGATCCCGGGCCAGGAACCGTGCTGTTGGCGCGCGATGCGCGTCGACCTCTTCGATTTCGATCTGCCCGAAGCGAGCATCGCCCTCAGGCCGCCGCAGCCTCGCGATGCCGGGCGACTGCTCGTGGTCCGTCCCGGCGAGGCGCTGGAGGACCGCGCCGTGCGCGACCTCGCCGATCTGCTGAGACCGGGCGATGCCCTCGTCTTCAACGACACTCGCGTGATCCCGGCCCGACTTCGCGGCATCCGCCATCGCCCCGGTTCGCCGGGCCTTCGCATGGAGGCGATGCTCCACCTACGCGAAGCACCCGAATGCTGGCGCGCCTTCGCCCGGCCGGGCAAGCGCCTCGCCGTCGGCGACAGGGTCCGCTTCGGACGGGATGGCGAAGGCGACGCCTGCACCCTCGGCCTCCTCGACGCCACCATCGCGGAGAAGGGGGCGGGGGGCGAGATCGTGCTGCGCTTCGAGCTCTCCGGCCCTGCCCTAGACGAGGCCATCGCGCTTGTCGGCGAGCTGCCGTTGCCGCCCTACATCGCGGGCAAGCGTAGCACCGACGCGCGGGACACGGTGGATTACCAGACGGTGTACGCCCGCGAGGCCGGAGCCGTGGCCGCCCCCACCGCGGGCCTGCACTTTACCGACGACCTCCTCGCCCGCATCGACGCCGCCGGGATCGCGCGTCACAGCGTGACCCTGCATGTGGGCGCGGGCACCTTCCTCCCCGTCAAGGCCGATGACACCGACGACCACCGCATGCATGCCGAGATCGGCCTCCTCGATCAGGCGACGGCCGAGGCGCTCAATGCCATGCGCGCCGCGGGCGGTCGCATCGTCGCGGTCGGGACCACGGCCCTGCGCCTTCTCGAAAGCGCGGCGGACGGAGACGGCCGGCTTCGCGCCTTTGCCGGCCCCACCGACATCTTCATCACGCCGGGCACCCGAATCCGTGCCGTGGACGCGCTGATGACCAACTTCCACCTGCCGCGCTCGACCCTGTTCATGCTGGTCTCTGCCTTCTCGGGCTTGGAGACGATGCGGGCGGCCTATGCGTATGCCGTCGAGGGCGGCTATCGGTTCTACTCGTATGGGGATTCGAGCCTGCTGTTTCCCGCACCATCCAAGTGAACGTCCCTGGCGGCGCCCCGCCTCCCCCATCGATCGGAGAATCATTCCATATGGGTCGTCATCATGCTCTTGGCGCGCTCGAAGGCCGCGGGACCGAGGGCGAAAGGGCCGTCGAAGGGGCGCTCGTGGAGCGCGATGACCGACAGCGTCCCGACCATCGCCGTGGAGAAGATGACGAGCGTGATGACCTGAGCGCGCGGCTTGTCGACGTGGACGATGCCGATTGAGATCAGCGTCAGAGTGCAGAGAAACAGCAACGTCATCCACTTCGAATCGTCGCTCTCGCTCGCGCTCAGGGCCAGCCGCTCGCCGCGCGCCTCCCGCAGGTTCATGATCGTGGTCATCAGGGCGGTATGAGCGACGACACCGGATGCGCTGGTCTGAACCGGGTCGGCCACCATCTTCATGAGCCTGCTGAGCGCCGCTCCCGCCTCGCTGGAATAGGGCGTCTTCGTTCCCATCTTGGGGAACTCGTCGGCGATGACCGCATCCGCATAGGCGAGCAGCGCCTTCTGAATGTCGGACATGTCCGAGACCGTGGCCTCGCTGAGATCGTAGGCGGCGATCAGGTTGGCCCGCTCCGTCTGAACGATGCGCGACGCCTTGCCCTGCCGCTCCCAGGCATCGTTCGCCACGAAACCGGTCAGCAGGGCGAGGAGAATTCCGATCGAGCTGAAGAACGACGCGACGATCCCACCGACATTGTTGAGCAGATGGGTCCGGGTGTAGGGGACGTTCGTCAGGACGACCAGGACGATCGAGACTGTCGCAAACAGAGAGGCGAGAATGACGATCATCAGCCAGATCGGCTGATCGAGCCAGAGTCCTAGGAGCATCTATAGACCTCGCGATCATATGGTGAGCCGGCCGCGCGGAAGAGCCCTCGTCTGGAGGAGTCCTCGTTTTGGGGACTCCTAGTCTGAATGCCCGGGTGGTTGGCGGATCTCCGATACTCCTTGAATGCGCTGTGGACCAGTAGCCTGGATCGACGGCCACCGCCCCGGCACGGGCCGACTCGTCTGGCGCTGTCATTTCCGTTTACGGCGCACGTCCTCCCGCATCGGCTTTTGCCGAGAACCGGCATCCACTTTTCCGGCCGATGCTCTAAACACCATGCCCATGTCCGAGACTCCCTCCCTTCGCAGCAACGCTTCCGAGCATTTCACATTCCGCGTCGACGCCACCGACGGGCAGGCCCGCACCGGGGCGATCTCGATGCCGCGCGGCACGATCCGCACACCGGCCTTCATGCCGGTGGGGACGGCCGCCACCGTCAAGGCGATGTATCCGGGCCAGGTTCGCGACCTCGGCGCCGACGTGGTGCTCGGCAACACCTATCACCTGATGCTGCGTCCCGGCCCCGAGCGCATGGAGCGACTCGGCGGCCTCCACCATTTCATGAACTGGCCGCACCCGATCCTCACCGATTCCGGCGGTTTCCAGGTGATGTCTCTCTCCGCCTTGAGGAAACTCGACGAGCAGGGCGTCACTTTCCGCTCGCATGTGGACGGCTCGGCCCACCACATGAGCCCGGAGCGCAGCATCGAGATCCAGGGGCTCCTCGGCTCCGACATCCAGATGCAGCTCGATGAATGCGTGCGGCTCCCCGCCGAGCGGCCGGCCATCGAGAGCGCGATGCGGTTGTCCCTGCGCTGGGCCGAGCGCTGCCGGCTTCAGTTCGGCGAGCAGCCGGGCAAGGCGATGTTCGGCATCGTCCAGGGCGGCGACGTGCCGGACCTGCGCGTCGAGAGCGCCAGGGGCCTCGTCGGTCTCGACCTCAAGGGCTACGCCATCGGTGGCCTCGCCGTGGGCGAGCCACAGGCGGTGATGCTGGCGATGATCGAGACGGTGGAGCCGCATCTGCCCAGGGACAAGCCGCGCTACCTCATGGGCGTCGGCACGCCCGACGATCTCATGCGATCGGTGGCACGCGGCATCGACATGTTCGACTGCGTGATGCCGACCCGCGCCGGCCGCCACGGCCTCGCCTATACCCGCTTTGGACGGATCAACCTGCGCAATGCCCGGTTCGCCGAGGATTCCCGCCCCCTCGACGAGACCTCCGCCTGCCCGGCGGCGCGCGACTATTCCCGCGCCTACCTCCACCATCTCGTGCGCACCGACGAGATCCTGGGCATGATGCTGCTGACCTGGAACAACCTGTCCTATTACCAGGATCTGATGTCCGGAATGCGGGGGGCGATCGCGGCGGGCCGCCTTGCGGATTTCGCCGGCGAGACTCGCGAGGCCTGGGCTCGCGCAGAGGCGGAGCGCGCCAGCGCGAATCTGGCCGGTTGACCCCTTCGACCCAACCCCCTATTGCGAGCCATGCTTCTCACGACAGCCGGCCCGATCGTCATCGAGCCAGGCCCTTCTGAGCAAGCGAGCGCGTAGCTCAGCTGGTAGAGCAACGGACTTTTAATCTGTAGGTCCTGGGTTCGAGTCCCAGCGCGCTCACCAGTATTTTCAATGACTTAGCCTGTTGAAATTTGTGGTTCTAGGATTTCTAGCGACCATACAGCTACCATCGCGTTGCACCCTCCCGCTCGAGCTGTTTGGGCCTGCTGCCTTCTAATCTCTTAATTGCCCAGAGGCACTGTGCGGTCTCGCTTGACGACCATCTTTCTGTAATAATTATGCGACACTGCGGTGCTTTGGGGCGTGCGTCGGAACGGGGGGACAGCCGCGACGCGATCGGCTTCATGCAGCGGCTGCCGTTTCGCCTGATGCTCGGACGCGCCTACGACGACAAGGATGCCCAAGAAATGCGCAACGGCCGGATCGCCCGGGCAGACGTGGCTGCATACATCGTCGGCCAGATCGCAGAACCGTCCCACGCGGGCAAGGCCGTCGTCTTCGTCCGGTGACGGGGGACGCCCCGCGTCACGACGGCCTTCGCCCCCGCACCGCACCAAGATCGCCACAGATGCCGAAACTCGTCGAATCCAGCCTGCGTGTCGCCGCCGAGGGCCTCGTCGCGCTGGTGGCGGCCTGCAACCGGCTACGCCTGCCGCAGACGCCGCACCCGTTCGTGGTCGGCGTGCACGCGCCGATGCGTGAGGAACTGACGCTGTGGGACCTGCCCGTGACCGGGGCGATCCCGGCTGGGCTCGACGGACGCTACTTCAAGATGGGCGCCAACCCTGCCAGTCCGACGACGCGCGGCCACGACTGGTTTCTGGGCGACGGCATGGTGCACGGCTTGCGTATCGAGGGCAGCAAAGCCCTGTGGTACCGCAACCGCTGGATCGGCTCGCGGACGGCATCCGCGGCACTCCGCCGGCCCGCTGCGCCTGGACCACGCCGGGGCGATGATACCGTCGACACCAACGTCGTCGAGATCGGCGGCCGCGCCTTCGCCGTGGTCGAGGCCGGCAGCTTTCCCGTCGCTCTGTCCGACGATTTGGAAGTGCAACGCTACGATCGGTTCGACGGCACGCTCGCCGGCTCCTTCAGCGGGCACCCGCACCGCGATCCGGCGAGCGGCGAGACACATGCCATCGCCTATGACGGCCGCGTTTGGGACAGCGTGCGCCACGTCGTTCTCTCGACCGCGGGCCGGGTCGTGCGCGACGTGTCGATCCCGGTCGAGCACGGCCCCTGCATCCACGATTGCGCGGTCACAGCGCGTTTCGTCGTCGTGCTGGACCTGCCGGTCACCTTCTCGATGCGGGCGGTGCTGGCCGGCCACCGCTTCCCTTTCCGTTGGAACCCGGCCCACCGTGCCCGCGTCGGCCTGCTCCCCCGGCACGGCACGGCCGCCGACATCGTGTGGTGCGCGGTCGAGCCGTGCTTCGTCTTCCACGTCGCCAATGCCTACGACGACGCGGACGGGCGGGTGGTCCTCGACGTCGTCGCCTACGAGAGGGTGTTCGCCTCGGCCGGTGGCGGCCTCGATACGCCGGGCCAGCTGGAGCGCTGGACCGCCAATCCCGCGACGGGGCAGGTCGACCGGCGGGTGATCGACCCTGCGGCCCAGGAGTTCCCGCGGATCGACGAGCGCCGCTTCGGGCGGCCTCACCGCTACGTCTACACGGGCTCGGTCCCCGCTGATGGCAACACGCAGCTCGTCGGGGCGACACAGGTCTACAAGCACGACCTGGCGACGGGGGAGCGGCGCGTGCACGAGTTCGGCGCCGACCGCGTCCCGGGGGAATTCGTGTTCGTGCCGGCGGGGCCGGAGGCCGGCGAGGACGAGGGGTGGCTCATCGGCCTCGTCATCGACAGGGCGAGCGACACCACGGACTTCACAATCCTCGACGCACGCGCGTTCGAGGCGCCGCCCGTCGCCACGGTCCGTCTCGGGCACCGGATCCCGCCGGGATTCCACGGAAACTGGTTTCCGAACCATGGGGCCGAATGACGATCTCCAGTGACGCGGACGCCGACGCGCGCGTTCACGTGCCGCAGAACGTGCGGTAGTCCGCCCCGCCGCCCTCGGGCGCCTCGGCGTAGCGAGCATGGGCAGGCTGGTTGTCGTAGGGCCGCGACAGCACCGCCAACAGCTCTTCGAACGGGCCGAAGTCGTCTCGCTCGACCGCTGCCGCGATCATCGCCTCGACGTGGTGATTGCGAGGGATGAAGGCCGGGTTGACGGCGCGCATGGCTGACGCCGTCGCCGCGGGGTTCCGTCCCTCTTCATCCAACAGCTTCCGCCAGCCTACGGCCCAGGCGCCGTACTCTGTCGGGTCGACGAACAGGTCGCGCACCCCGACATCCGCCTCCGGCCGCTCGGCCGCGTCGCAGAGGCGGCGGAAGGTCAGGGTGAAGTCAGCTTGGTTCTTCGCCATCCGCGCCAGCAAGTCGTCCGCAAGCGCGACGGTTCCGTCCCGGNGCCGCGTCGCAGAGGCGGCGGAAGGTCAGGGTGAAGTCAGCTTGGTTCTTCGCCATCCGCGCCAGCAAGTCGTCCGCAAGCGCGACGGTTCCGTCCCGATCAGCGGACAGCCCGAGCTTGTGCGCAAGGCCATCGTGATACGCTTTCTCGAAGCGGGGGCCGAACCCGGCGAGCGCTGCCTCGGCCGCGGCGACCGCCGCCTCCTCGTCCTCGGCCAGCAGCGGTAGCAAGGCCTCGGCGAGACGGGTGAGGTTCCACAGGGCGATCCCGGGCTGCTGGCCGTAGGCGTAGCGCCCGTGCGCGTCGATCGAGCTGAAACTCGTGCGCGGATCGTAGGTGTCGAGGAAGGCGCAGGGACCGTAGTCGATCGTCTCGCCGGCCACCGACATGTTGTCTGTGTTCATCACTCCGTGGACGAAGCCGACCAGCAGCCAGGCCGCCACGAGGTCGGCTTGGCGGGCGACGACGCCGTCGAGCAGCGCACCGTAGGGATGTTCCGCGAAGGAGGCCTCGGGATAGTGGCGGGCGAGGACGTGGTCGGCGAGCGTCCGCACGGCCTCGGCGTCGCCCCGGGCGGCGAAGTATTGGAAGGTACCGACCCGGATATGGCTGGCCGCCACGCGGGCGAGCACCGCCCCGGGCAGCCGGGTCTCACGCACCACCAACTCGCCGGTGGCAACCGCCGCCAGCGCCCGTGTGGTCGGGATGCCGAGCGCGGCCATGGCCTCGCTCACGAGATACTCGCGCAGCACCGGCCCGAGCGCCGCCCGGCCGTCGCCGCGGCGTGAGAACGGGGTCGGGCCCGCGCCCTTGAGCTGGATGTCGCAGCGGCACCCGTCACGGTCGACGACCTCGCCGAGCAGAACGGCGCGCCCGTCACCGAGCTGCGGCACGAAGTTGCCGAACTGGTGCCCGGCGTAAGCCGTCGCGATCGGCTCGGCACCTTCAGGGACGCTGTTCCCCGCGAGCATCCCCACCCCGGCGGGGCCGGCGAGCCAATCCGGGTCCATGCCGAGGTTCGCCGCCAGCGCGCGGTTCAAACGGATCAGGCGCGGGCCTGCGACGGGTGTCGGGGCGCGGCGGACGAAGAAGCGGTCCGGCAAGCGGACGTAGCTGTTGTCGAACGGGATCGTCGTCATGGTCAGGAGTTATGGGCGACCACGCCGGCGGACAAGCACCTTCCGGGGACCGGTTGGCCATCCGGGTGATGTAGGTTGGTTGGGGCATGTGGAGCTGCGTTAATCGGTTGCGCGCTACCCCGCCCTACGGGGGGGCATTCCCTCGCCACCGGAGGCGGCTGCAGGCGTCGAGAGCCCCCATCGGCGGTGTTGCCCCGCTTTAGACCGAGATGGCCGGCCTGGCTTGTTGATGACGCTCTCAGGGGTATCGATATCGGTGCCCCCGAACCCTTGGGCTTCGGTCGCATCGGCTTCTCCCCGACGCGCGCTAGCTCACGGTCATGGATCGCATTTTCTCCATGACCCGCGCCGCCGGACTTGAACGTCTCGCCGCCTTCCTCAGAGATGAGGGGGCTAAGAGCGCCTAACAGAACCGTTTGATCTGGTTGAGAGTGATGAGACTGGTCGCGAGGCTCGTGAAGGCCTCGTAGATGTCGCTGCGTCGCTCGTAGC